>NZ_JAATJN010000001.1:3007010-3310515 GCF_011927955.1 Brevibacterium marinum
TGACGATGATCGTCATCGCTTCGACCAGCAGCTGGGTCAGAGTGACGTCGGGAGCTCCCAGCGCCAGGATCTGCACCGTGGCGAGGATACCGACTCCGGAGAGTGCGACGACCGTAGTCAGTCGGGAGTGCGAGGTGCAGACGACGAGGACGGCCACGGTGATGAGGACGAGGAGAACGATGTCGATCGGGTGCCACAGTCCGTCCTGCAGCGGTGGGAGATCGGAATAGATCACCGGAACGGCGGAGAAGGCGAGGACGCAGAGCCCACCCAGGGACATCGCCAGGTACGGTCCGGAATTCATGGGGCGTGCGAAGACGGACAGGCCCCGTCCGATCCGGCGCAGCACCACACCGAGACCCGCCATGACATCGGCCCCGTCGAATCCGAGGGCGGCACGGTGGAAGAAGACGAAGACGCGGGAGCGGTTGACGATGATGATCACGCCGATGGCGATGATGAGCAGCGAGGCGAGCAACTCCATGTTCAGCCCGTGCCACAGTCCCAGCTCGACCGCGCCCGTGGCCTCCGGCAGGGCCGCACGAACCGTTTGGTCGAGCGGATTGTCCAAGGCGAACAGGACGAAGCTGAGCGGGATCGAGGCAAGGATCGGAACCGCCGCCGAGACAAGCATGACGGGTGATCCGTGGCTCAGCCGTGCCCGGTGCACGGGTTTGCCGTCGATGAATGCCCCCCAGACGGTCTTCGCGCAGTAGGCGAAGGTGAGCACCGAGGCCGCGACGGCCACCAGCAGTGCGGCCCACCCGGTCCATGCCGCCCCTGGGGTGTCGGTGAAGGCGGCGAACAGCGATTCCTTCGACACGAAGCCGAGCAGCGGCGGTATCCCCGCCATGGAGGCGCAGCCGACAATCATCACGATGAAGGAGGCCGGGGCCGCGCGCATGAGACGTGGAATGCGCGTGAGTTCCCGTGTCCCCGTCAGGTGGTCGACGACTCCGACCATCATGAACAGGCCGGATTTGAACAGTGCGTGCGCGATGACGTGCAGGGTCGCGGCGGCGATTGCGGCTTCGGAGCCGACGCCGATCACCGCGGTGATGAGACCCAGCTGCGAGACCGTCGAATAGGCCATGAGCTTCTTGACGTCGGACTGGTTGAGGGCGAACCATCCGCCGATGCAGGCGGTGACCAGACCCGCGACGACGAGCAGGAGGTTCCACGCGGGGGTGGCGTGGAAGGCAGGTGTGAACCGCAGCATGAGGAAGATGCCGGCCTTGACCACCGCGGCGGCATGCAGATAGGCCGAGACCGGGGTCGCAGCGGCCATCGCGTCGGGCAGCCAGGAATGGAACGGGAACTGCGCGGACTTCGTCATGGCCGCGACAGCGATGAGGATCGCCACCAGCGTCGTCGCCGGTGCTTCGCCCGACCAATAGGGTGAGCTCAGGGCCTCATGGACGTCCGTCGTTCCGGTGACCGCGATGATCACTCCGATGGCCACGAGCAGGGAGAGACCGCCGAGGAAGGTGATGAACATGGTGCGCAGCGAGGGCGCCTGCCCGGGTGAGCCGGATCGGGCGATGAGGAAGAAGGAGGCCAGGGAGGTCAGCTCCCAGCAGACGAACAGCACCAGGAGATCATTGCTGAGGACGAGCATGACCATGGAGAACGTGAAGATCACCATCAGCCAGTAGAAGCTCGTGTTCCGGCCCGGCGACAGGTACCCGGTCGAGTAGACGAAGACGATCGCGCCGATGATCAGCGCGATGTATGTGAAGATGACGCCGATGCCGTCACCGCGCAGGGCCAGATCAACGCCGAGGGAGGGAATCCAGCGGTAGCTCGCCTCCGGTGCTCCCCCGGCCATCACCTCGGCGGCGGTGGGGGTGAAGGCGACGGCGACGCCGATATAGGCGGCTGCCAGCAGCCATCCGCTGGCTCTGCCGAACAAGCGGGTGATGAACGGAGTGAGGATGATGAGTGCGGCGAGGGCGACAGCCGTTAGGATCATGACCGAGGCCCCATGGCCCCGGGCACAGGTGATGCTTCCTTCACTCACAGACCCTTCGTCGCGATGAACGCAATCTCGGATGAACACAGATGTACAGATGATCACACTATCGATTCGGAGTTCCATGAGCAAAAGCACAGACACCCCTCAGACGGGCGGGAGCGTTCGCGTCTTCTTCGACGCCCGCTTCACCCGCACGCGACACCATGACGGAATCTCCCGCTATGGTTCGTGCCTGCTCGAGGCACTGCTCAGAGCCGTGGAGGGCACCGAGATCGACGTCACCGCCATCATCAGCGACGAAGCGCAGCTCGAACTCCTCCCCGAGTGCCGGTGGGTCAAGCTCAACTCCCCCACCTCCCCACAGGAGGTCGTCATCGCGGGCAAGCTCAATGCGCTCGGCGCCGATGTGGTCTTCTCGACCATGCAGGTGATGGGCTCGACCGGCCGCCGGTACGGCCTCATCCTCACGGTCCATGACCTCATCTACTATTCGCATCCGCTCCCCCCGGCCGACCTTCCCGCGGCCGTTCGACTGCTGTGGCGGGCCTATCACCTCAGCTTCACCCCGCAGCGGCTGCTGCTGGGTCGTGCCGATGCGATCGCCGCCGTAAGCGACACGACGAAGGACCTCATCGCGAAGCACCGTCTGTCCTCGAAGCCGGTGACCGTGGTGTCCAATGCCGCCGAGGTGCCGGTCGCCTCGGCGCGCGCGCAGAATCGGCATGATGCGAAGTCGCTGGTCTACATGGGGGCCTTCCTGCCGTACAAGAACGTCGAGACGCTCATCCGGGCGTTGGAGCATCTTCCGGGCTGGACCCTGCACATCGCCAGTCGGATCGAGGGCAGGCGGGAGGCCGCACTGCGGGCGCTCATCCCCGATCGGGCGAAGGTGATCTTCCACCGCGGCGTCTCCGAGGAGGAATACACGGACCTGCTCGACGGCGCCACCGCTCTGGTGACGGCCACTCAGGAGGAGGGATTCGGACTGCCCGTCGTCGAGGCGATGGCGCGAGGTGTGCCGGTCGCGGTCTCGGACATTCCGATCTTCCACGAAATCGCCGCCGAGGCTGCCCTGTACTTCGATCCCGACGACCCTCGTTCCGTGGCCACCGCGGTCGAGCGTCTCACCGATGAGACGCTGTGGTCCGAGTTCGCGGCGGCAGGACGGAGGCAGGCGCAGTCCTTCGACTGGGATTCGTCTGCTCGGGCGCTGCTGGAGATGATTCGTTCGGTCCACCGAGCACGAGGCTGACGGTCACGAGGCTGAGGATCCCCGACCGTTCGCGCCCTCCGGGCTCATTGCGAGGGGATCGTACCCCAGCTGCGGAGGATCCAGTTGCTTCCGGTGAAGCCGAACTCGCCGTGACCGCAGTTGCCCAAGGCCGCCAGCCTGCCGGGGCCGTCCATACCCAACAGCAGCTCTGCAGCGGCTCGCAGCACGGCCCCGTGGGCGACGATCGCGATGGTCCTGGAGTCCGAGCCGTCGACGATGCCAGCGATCGCGGAGGCCACGCGCTGTCCGGACTCGATGCGCGATTCGCCTCCCGGCGGGTTCATATCGGCTCCGCGCAGCCATTCGTGGAGTTCCTGTGGCCAGGCAGCGCTGATCTCATCGCGTGTGCGACCCTCCCACCGGCCGAAGGCCGTCTCACGCAGACGGTCGTCCCGCACAACCTGGGTGTCGAGCAGTGAGGCCAGAGCGTCGGCGGTGTCGGCGGCGCGGGACAGGTCCGAGGAGACGATGAGGTCGGGGCGCAGCTCGCTGAGGTAGGCAGCGGACTGCGCCGCCTGCCGTCGTCCCCGTCGATTGAGCGGAATGTCGCTCTGGCCCTGGAAGCGACGTTCGACGTTGTAGTCGGTCTCGCCGTGGCGCCAGAAGATGACGGTCTTGGTCATTGAGCGTCTTCGGCACCAGGCTGCGTCGCTTCGGTGCGCGTCGGCAGTTCCAAGTCGATGGTCGGGCAGTCCTTCCACAGACGCTCGAGCGCGTAGTACTCACGCTGTTCGATGGAGAAGACGTGGACGACGATGTCACCGAAGTCGAGCAGGACCCAGTCGCCGCTGCCCCGTCCTTCGCGACGCAGCGGCGTGCGTTCGTGGGTCGTCTGCAGGGCTTCTTCGACCGCGTCGATGATCGAGGCGATCTGTCGGTCGTTCTCGGCCGAGACGATGAGAAAGGCGTCAGTGATGTACAGGGTGCCGCTCACGTCGAGGGCCACCAGATCGGTGCCGAGCTTCTCGTCCGCCGCACGGGCGGCCGTCCTCAGCAATTGGGTTGAATCAGCGATCTCGCTCACAAGAGCCTTTCAGGTGATTACAGCAACATGACCAGTGCAATGACGATGAGTGCGACCGCGAAAAGCGCGGCGACGCCCAGCACTACATAGGGTACTTTGGATGGTTCTTCGCCAACAAGAATCCGTCCGTCCTGGCCGGTTACGGCGCTGGCGCGGACGCGGGTGCCCGGCGGGTTCTCGGTCTCTTCGTCCTCGTAGTCGGGGTTGGGAAGCGCCCAGGCCTCTGGCACGGCTTCCATCGGACGCGTCTCGGGATTGGCTGCGAGGGCGCGTGCCGCATCGTCTGAGGAACCCGACGGTGCCGCCGCGCCGGTGTCTGTTTCGGATTCGGTCGCAGGGGAACCGGCCGCAGGTTCGGCACGGGCCTCGGTCCCAAGCGAATCGGCCGGGGCCGGTGTCTCGGCCCTCGGCTCGGGGACTGTTCCGGGTCCACTGCGGTCTTCGGTGGATCGACCGTCGGCGGCGGTGGATCGACTGCCAGTCGCGGTGGCGGGTTCGGAGTCATCGACTTCGGGGATCTGGGCGGATGCGGCCGTCACGACTCTGACCCCCGAGGTACCCGGGGGCTGCACGATGGGCATGCGACGTGAGCGAGAAGCTTCGCTCTCGCCATCCCCGGTTCGGGAGCCGTCGTTCGGTTCGGCGGTCTCGGCCCCGGGTCCACGGCCCTCGGGGCCTGGGTCTGAGGCGGGAGAGATGCCCCCGTCGAGGGGGCGCGAAAGGGCGTCCCGCGGTTCTTCGTCGAGGGGGCGCGAAAGCGCGTCCCTCGGTTCCTCGTCGAGGGGTGTCGGTCGTGGTGCCGATCCGGTCGTGACCGGCGATTCGAAGTCTCGCGCGGCGACTTCGTCGGCGGAACCGCCGAAGCCCGCTGCATCGAAGGACTCGTGTTCAGAGGATGATTCCTCATCTGAATCCGGGACCGAGGTCTCCTGCGGTCCTGCGACGACTGGGGTCGCTCCGGTGGATAAGTCACCTTCGAGAGACAGACCGTTCTCGCGCAGGTAATGTTTGCGGCCGGTGCGTGTGTCGAAGTGGGGCAGCGGGGCCCGCTGCGGGTCGAGGTCGGGTTCAGAATCGGCCGGCGCCGGTTCGTCCACGTCGGTCCCGGCTGCGGGCGTTTCGGATCGGGGTTCGGAGGTCTCGGTGGCATCTGTCTGCGGGCGGGGCGAATCGGCCGGCTCGGTCGATGAGGGCTCGCTCGGCTGCTCAGGTGTCGCCTGTGCTTCGAACGCCTGTTCCGCAGCCAATCGTTCGGCTTCTCGCCTGGCACGACGTGATGTGAACTGCTCCTCAGCCATTTTCACTCCTGTACAACTCGTATTTCGCGATGTACTGGACCACCCCGTCCGGCACGAGATACCAGACAGGCGCCCCATCCATCACCCGTAGTCTGCAATCCGTGGACGAGATCGACAGTGCGGGGATCTGCACCAAGCTCAACCGGTCCACCGGAAGGCCCTCACCGCGAAGTTCGTGCCCCGGCCGGCTCACTCCGACGAAGTGGGCCAAGGAAAACAGCTCGTCTACATTCTTCCACGACAGGATCTGAGCCAAAGCGTCCGCGCCGGTGATGAAGAACATCTCCGTATCGGGCCCGTAGTTTCTGGCGAGGTCCCGCAGCGTGTCGATCGTGTAGGTGGGGCCCGGGCGCTCGACATCCGCTCGAGAGACCGTGAAGCGCGGGTTGGACGCCGTTGCGATGACTGTCATCAGGTACCTGTGCTCGGCGCTGGTGACGTCTCCGGCTTCCTTCTGGTAGGGGCGACCGGTGGGCACGAAGACGACCTCGTCGAGGTCGAAGGTCGACTGCACTTCGCTGGCTGCGACGAGGTGCCCGTGATGAATGGGGTCGAAGGTGCCACCCATGACACCGACCCTGCGTTTGTTCTCTGCCATATCAGTGGCGGTTGGAGATGCCCTTCCACGACCGGGTGACAGCGGCCATCGAGAGGAAGATGGCAAGTGTGATGAGCCCGAAGTAGATCGGATCCATCGGAATCTCGGTGTGGTGGACGGCCTTCTCCGCGCCTTCGGCCACGGTGGTCATCAGGGCTGCATTCACGTGTACTCTCCTACTCAGTGCTGGGGACGCCGTCTGTCTGCGTCACGGTGCTTATGGCTTCAGTTTCTCATGAACGATGAGACAAATGGGCATCGACATCGCTTTTCATCCCTTTCAAGGCCCCATCTGCCCTCCGCGGTCGGCTGAAGTCTCAGTGTCGGATCTGTCCGTTGCCCATCATGACCCATTTCGTGGTCGTCAGCTGCTCGACTCCCATGGGACCACGGGCATGGAGCTTCTGAGTCGAGATTCCGACCTCGGCGCCGAACCCGAGTTCGCCCCCGTCCGTGAATCGCGTGGAGACGTTGACACCGACAGCAGCGGCATCGATGGCTGTGACGAATGTCTCCGCGTTGTCGATGTCCTTGGTCACGATGACCTCGGTGTGGCCCGAGGAATAGGCGCGAATGTGCTCTATGGCCTCATCGATGCCGGAGACGAGCTTGACCGCGATCTCGAGATCGAGGTATTCCTTCGCCCAGTCGCGCCGGGAGACGCGTTTGACCTTCATCGATTCCGGGGCCAGGGCAGTCACGGTGGTGTCGGCGTGCAGAACGACCCCCGCCTTGTCGAGGCGGTCGAGGATCTTGGGCAGAACCCGCTTCGCCGCCTTCTCATGGACCAGCAGCGTCTCCAGGGAGTTGCACACACTGGGACGGTGCGTCTTCGAGTTGACCACCAGGTCCACCGAGCTCTTGACCGTGGCGGAAGAGTCGATGAACATGTGCACGTTGCCGATTCCGGTCTCGATGACGGGCACCAGTGACTGCTGGACGACGGTGTTGATGAGTTCGGCACCGCCTCGGGGGATCAGCAGGTCCACGTAGTCGCGGGCGTTCATGAGCACGCTGGCGCCATCGCGTCCGTACTGGTCGATGCCGCTGACCGAGTCCGCCGGAAGGCCGACGGACTCCACAGCCTTGCGCAGGACGGAGATGATCTCGGTATTCGACTGCTGCGCTGCCGAGCCCCCGCGCAGAACCACCGCATTGCCGGCCTTGAGAGCAAGGATCGCGATGTCGACGGTGACGTTCGGGCGCGCTTCGTAGATCGCACCGATCACGCCCATGGGGACGCGGTTCTGGGTCAGTCGGATGCCGTTGGGCAGTACGCGACCGACCACGACGTTGCCGACCGGGTCGTCGAGGTCGATGACCGACCCCACCGACGAGGCGATGGCATCGATGCGATCCTCGTCGAGGCGGAGCCGGTCGAGCAGAGCCTCGCTCATTCCGTTCTCGACGCCGGCGGCGATATCGGCTTCGTTGGCTTTGACGATCCGTGCGGAGTTCTCCCGCAGCGCGTCTGCGATCGCCTGCAGTCCCGCGTCCTTCTCCGCAGTCGACGAGGTCGCCAGATGAGCGGCAGCGCTTTTGGCGTTCCTCACGACTCGGGTGACACCGCGAACCGTCTTCGGGTGAATCTCGGATACAGCGGTCATGTGCTATCTCCCCCCGCTCACATGAGTGAGTACGAGATCATTTCGATGGATGACTTCTTTACGGTAATCATTTCCCAGCCGAGCGCCAAGTTCGTCGGTGGAGTGTCCGAACATCGCGGGAAGCTCGTCGGACGAGAAGTTGGTCATTCCGCGAGCGATGACCTCGCCGTCCGAATTCCTGATCTCGATGGGGTCGCCGGCCTCGAAGTCGCCTGAGACCCCCGACACTCCCGCCGCCAGCAGTGACGTGCCGCGTGAGAGCACGGCGGTCTCGGCTCCCCCGTCGATGGTCACCGAACCGAAGGTCCGCGCGAGGTGGCGCAGCCACAGCAGTCTGGTCCCGCGGCGTTTGTGGGTGACGGAGAACCATGTCCCCACCTGGTCGCCGCCGAGCACCGAGGCGACCTTCTCCGCCGAGGTCAGCACCGCCGGTATGCCGGAATCGGCGACCATGAGAGCGGCTTCGACCTTCGTGGCCATGCCCCCGGTACCGGTGCCGGCAGTCCCGACTCCCCCGATGGCGATGTCGCCGAGGTCGTCGATGCTTGCCACGGTTTCGATCCGCACCGAATCCGGAAGGTTCGGCGGGCCCGAGTACAGGGCATCGATGTCGGAGAGCAGGACCAACGCATCGGCGTGCGAAAGGTGGGCGACGAGGGCGGCCAGCCGATCGTTGTCCCCGAAGCGGATCTCTTCGGTCGCCACGGCGTCGTTCTCGTTGACGATGGGCATCGTGCCCAGGGCCAGGAGCTTGTCGATGGCCCGCTGGGCGTTCTTGTACTGAGTGCGTCTGATCAGGTCGTCCGCCGACAGCAGCACCTGTCCGGGCACCAGGTCGTAACGCCCCAGCGCACGGGTGTAGGCGGCCATGAGCAGACCCTGACCGACACCGGCCGCGGCCTGCTGGGTAGCGAGGTCGCGTGGACGCTTGTTCAGCCCCATCGGCTCGAGTCCGGCGGCGATGGCGCCGGAGGACACCAGGATGACCTCGTGTCCCGCGGCCCGATGGGCACCGATGACATCGGTCAGTGCGATCAGCTTCGCCTCATCGAGACCCCCGTCGAGGCTGGTCAGGGAAGAGGAACCGACCTTGACCACGATGCGCCGGGCGGTGGCGATGTCTGTGCAGGCGGACGCGGGTTCGGAGGCAGCGGGGTGACTCCCGATCATTCCCGACCGGCTTCGGGTTCGCTCGTGTCCCGGCCCGATGCCTCGCGACCGCGCTGCCCGTTCTCGGCGACGCGTTCGGCTTCGAATTCGGCGCGGACGGCGGCCTTCGCGTCCATACGGTCGTGGAAGGCGGCTTTACGTTCTTTGCGTGTGGATCGGGCGTCGTCTTCGAGTCGCATGTCCGTCCCACGTGAGCCCAGCAGCTCCGCTCCCCCGACGCTCGTGGGGTCCCAGTCGAAGACGACGCCGTCGTCCGGACCGATGACGATCGTGTCCCCCGGCTTCGCACCGGATTTGAACAGGGTGTCTTCGACGCCGAGGCGATCGAGACGATCAGCCAGGTAGCCGACCGCCTCGTCGTTGGCGAAGTCCGTCTGCCTCACCCAGCGTTCGGGTTTCGTGCCCAGAACACGGAAGACGGGGCCATCGGCATCGCTTTCGACGCGAACCTCGAACCCACGGTCGTCGACGGCCTTCGGGCGGATGACGACGCGCTGGGGAATCGCCTCGAGCTCGGCCCGACGTTCGCGTTCGGCCGCGACGAGTTCGGCCATCGCGAAGGACAGCTCCCGCAGTCCTGCGTGGCTGACCGCGGAGATCTCGAAGACCCGGTAGCCGGCGGCTTCGAGGTCGGGACGGACGATGTCGGCCAGATCATGTCCGTCGGGGATGTCGACCTTGTTCAGTGCCACGAGCTTCGGACGGTCCGTCAGCGGCAGGAGTCCGCTCCCGTCGTCGAGGTCGACGGCGTAGGCGGCGAGCTCGGATTCGATGATCGTGAGGTCGGAGACCGGATCGCGCCCCGGTTCCCAGGTCGCCATGTCGATGACGTGGACGAGGGCCGCACAGCGCTCGACGTGGCGGAGGAACTCCAGCCCCAACCCTTTGCCCTCGGAGGCGCCGGGGATGAGCCCGGGAACATCGGCGACCGTATAACGTACGTCGCCGGCTTGAACCACGCCGAGGTTGGGCACGAGTGTGGTGAACGGATAGTCCGCGATCTTCGGCTTCGCCTCCGACAGCGCGGCGATGAGGCTCGATTTGCCGGCCGAGGGATAGCCCAGCAGGGCGATGTCCGCGATGGTCTTGAGTTCGAGTACCAGGCTCAGCGACTCACCGGGCTCGCCGAGCAGGGCGAAGCCGGGGGCCTTGCGCTTGTTCGACGCCAAAGCAGCGTTGCCCAGCCCCCCGCGGCCTCCGGCGGCCGCAACGTACTCGGTTCCAGCACCGACGAGGTCGGCGATGACGTCACCGCCCTTGGTCTTCACCACTGTCCCGTCGGGGACCGCGACGACGAGGTCGCCGCCATCGGCACCATGTTTCAGATCGCCCTTGCCGATGCCCCCACCGTCGGCGGTCAGGTGCGGTCGATGGTGCAGCGGCAGCAGCGTCGTGGTCTGCGAGTCGACGACGAACTTGATGTCGCCGCCCTGACCTCCGTCGGCGCCGTCCGGGCCGCCCAGGGGCTTGAACTTCTCGCGCCTGATCGAGGCGCACCCGTCGCCACCGTCGCCGGCAGCAAGATGGACGGTGACACGGTCTATGAACTCGGTGGCCATAATGTCCTTATATCAGATGAAGGGTGAGTCCTGAGACTCACCCTTCATGGACCCCAACGTGGGGAAAAAACAGAACTAGTCGATCAAGCGCCGACGATGTTGACGATCTTGCGACCCTTGCGCGTGCCGAACTCCACGGCACCCGCGGAGAGCGCGAAGAGCGTGTCGTCTCCGCCGCGTCCGACATTGGCACCCGGGTGGAACTTGGTTCCGCGCTGGCGAACGATGATCTCTCCGGCTTTGACAGCCTGTCCGCCGAATCGCTTCACGCCGAGGTACTGCGGGTTCGAGTCGCGACCGTTGCGGGACGAGCTGACTCCCTTTTTGCTTGACATATGAGAAGTCTCCTCTTACTTGATGTTCGTGATCTTCAGACGGGTGAGGTCCTGGCGATGGCCCTGACGCTTCTTGTAACCGGTCTTGTTCTTGTATTTCTGAATCACGATCTTGGGACCGCGGAGTTCATTGACAACCTCGGCGCTGACCGCGACCTTCGAGAGGGCATCTGCGTCTGTCGTGACAGCTTCACCGTCGACGAGGAGGACGGCATCGAGTTCGACGCTCTCACCGGCCTTCGCCTTCATGCGGTTGACTGTGATGATGTCGCCGACGCTGACCTTTTCCTGGTGGCCACCGGCACGGACAATGGCGTAGACCATGGTCGAACCCTTTCTGTTCATACACAAACGAACGGCGGTTGATCCCTTGGCCCCCGGAGAGGAACTCACCGGGTGTCCCATTGAGAGGAATCACCAGCCGTGGTGCTCACAGCACCGACGAACCACTCTAGTGGATCCGGGCCCGGTTCGGCAAACCGCACGAGCCCGCGAACTCAGGCCTCTCTGGTCTCCGCGATCCGCTCGTGATGGCGGATCACCTCGGCGACGATGAAGGTCAGGAACTTCTCCGCGAACTCCGGGTCCAAGTGGGCGTCTTCGGCCAGTGTGCGAAGGTGCTCCACCTGCCTCGCCTCCCGCGCCGGGTCCGCGGGAGGCAGTCCGTGATCGGCCTTGAGCTCGCCGACCGTCTCTGTGAGCTTGAACCGTTCGGCCAGCAGATGGATGAGCGCCGCGTCGATGTTGTCGATGCTTCCGCGCAGTTCCATCAGTCGGTCCTGGGCACGTGTCTTGTCGTTGATCTGATCCACGTGCACCAGTCTAGCGAGACTTGCCCGTTTCATCAGCTGCCGCGCTGACGCCGACCCCGCACGACGTCGCGGGATCGGCGTCAGTGCCGTCGCGCTCAGGCCGGCTGATCCACGGGATCGGCGTCGAGCGTATCGGGATCGTTCAGGGTACCGGCCTTGCGATCTGCCAGGTACTTCTTCATCTCCTTCTTCACCACCGGCATCAGCATGTAGAGGCCGAGGATGTTGATGAACGCACAGAGGAACAGTGCGGCATCGGCGAACTCGACGACCTTGCTGAAGCTGGCGATGCAGCCGATGACGACGAACACGCAGACGAGGACGCGGAAGATGGTGACCGCGCCCTTCGACTTGCCGAAGAGGTAGCTCCAGGCCCGTTCACCGTAGTAAGCCCAGGTGATGAGGGTGGAGAAGGCGAAGAGCGCCACCGCGATGGCCAGGAGGATGGGATACCATCCGACGACCGTGGAGAAGGCATCCGAGGCCAGGGCTACGCCGCCGATCTCCCCCTCCCCGAGGTCATTGGTGTAGGAGGGCTGGTTGGCGACGATGATGGTCAGTGCGGTCATGGTGCAGACGATGACCGTGTCCACGAATGGCTCGAGCAGGGCGACGAAGCCCTCGGAGATGGGACGACGTGTCTTGACTGCCGAGTGCGCGATGGCCGCCGAACCTATGCCGGCCTCGTTGGAGAAGGCCGAACGCTGGAAGCCGATGACCATGACGCCGATGATGCCGCCGGCGATTCCCTGTGGCGCGAACGCACCCTGGAAGATCTCGCCGAAGGCCTGTGGGATCTGGGCGAAGTTGATGCCCAGCACGAGAAGGCAGGAGACCACGTAGAAGATTCCCATGGCGGGGACGAGCTTGTCGGTGACGTGCGCGATCGAACGGATTCCGCCGAGAATGACGAGCGCGACCAGTGCTGCGAAGATGATGCCGAAGATCAGTGATGCCCACTGGCCCGCCAGGAAGCCGTCAGCACCACCTGTGGCGGTGCGCACCTGAGCGAAGGTCTGGTTGGCCTGGAACATTCCGCCGCCGACGACGCCGAAGACGAGGATGGAGACTGCGAAGATTCCGGTGAGCAGGCCGGCCACCGGCTTGGAGAATTTGCGGAACGCGATGGGCAGATACTTGAAGGGGCCGCCGTAGACGACGCCGTTGTCGTCGATCTCGCGGTATTTGACGCCGAGGGTGCACTCGACGAATTTCGTGCACATGCCCAGGAGACCGGCGACGATCATCCAGAATGTGGCACCGGGGCCGCCGAGTGCGATGGCCACACCGACACCGGCGATGTTGCCGAGACCCACCGTGCCCGACAGTGCGGAGGCCAACGCCTGAAAGTGAGTGATCTCGCCCGGATCGTCCTTCGACGAGTATTTGCCGCGGATGACTTCGAGGGAGACCTTGAATCCGCGTGCCTGGATGAAGCCGAAGTAGATGGTGAAGATAAGTGCCGCGGCGATCAGCCAGAGAACGACGAAGGGAAACGAAAGGTCCCCGATGGTCAGTGGGGCGAAGATGATCCCGCCGAAGAACGTGGCGATGGGATCGAACCACGAGTTGATGGCGTCGTCGACGGGCGATTCAGGGGCATTTGCTGCTAATAACAATGTGTCCATGGTGCAATAACCTGCCGTACCCCCATGCGGGTAGCAAGGACTGAGGCGCGCCACTCGAATACAGTTATCCAACTGTTACGTACATCACATCAGGAGCCTTAGATGAGATTCACGTCTCACTCTGTGTCTCGGGCTCCGGGGCTTGCTGCAGCCCCGGCAGGCAGCCGCCTTCGTCGCCATCGTCGCGGTCTCCGCCGTCGGTGTCGCCGCCGTCGCCGTCGGTGTCGCCGCCGTCGGCGAAGTGACAGTCGGCAGGGTCGAGACCGTCGTTGAATGGGTCGAGGGGGCGTGCCGCAGATGATCATGTCGACCGTCTGCGGCACGCCCCCTCGTGGCCCGGTGGCATCACTCAGATGCCTGAGCTCCTCAGTCTTCGCCGATGATGACGAACGAGGACGGCTTCGACTGCTGGTCCGACTCGGGAGTCGGTTCGGTCTTGGCAGCCGGCTTCTGCCGTGGTGCGGCCTTGGCCGGTTCGGCGGCAGCCACCTTGGTCGCCGTGTCGGCTCCGATCATCAGCGGCAGATCAGCAGCAGGAGCTTCAGGCTGTTCCTCCTGCTGTGCTGGTTT
The DNA here is from genome assembly GCF_011927955.1 of Brevibacterium marinum. Taxonomy (NCBI): domain Bacteria; kingdom Bacillati; phylum Actinomycetota; class Actinomycetes; order Micrococcales; family Brevibacteriaceae; genus Brevibacterium; species Brevibacterium marinum. The sequence goes on from NZ_JAATJN010000001.1 coordinate 3,020,860, forward strand.
GCCCTGGCCCGGTTCGTCCTGCGTCGGTTCAGACGTTTCCGCAGACTTCGCGTTCGTCCGCTTCCTGCTGTTGCGTCCACGGGACCGACCGGCTTTGCCGCTGTCTTTAGTGCCGGCGGAGTCGCTGCCATGCGAATCGGCGGAGTCGCTGCCATGCGATTCCTTGGAGGAGACGGCACTCGATGACGCCTCGGCGCTGTTCGACTCAGACGAGTCCGTGGACTTCCCGCCGTCCTTGGACTCGTTGTCATCCTTCTTCAGCGTGGCCTTGGCAATGGCGGCCACGGCCGATCGCGAGGCGTCGTTCGTCACGGGATCGGTCTGGGCATCCGAGTCATTGGACTTCGACTGTCTGTTGTCGCCGCGCCGTTTCCGATCGCGCTTGCCGTGCGAATTGTCGTTGTGTGAGGGACGACTGCCGTGATGGGCCTTCGACCCGTCCTCTTCCGAACCCGGCAGCAGCAGCCCGCGGCCGGACAGGTCAGCCCCGGCGCTGACCAGCGACTCGGCGAGCCCGGTGCCGATGCGCTTGCGCGTCATCTGGACGAGACCCAGCGAGGTCACCTCGGCGACCTGGTGCTTCGTCCTGTCGCGTCCGAGGCACTCGACGAGTCGCCGCACGACGAGGTCCCGGTTCGATTCGAGCACCATGTCGATGAAGTCGACGACGATGATGCCGCCGATGTCGCGCAGGCGCACCTGGCGGATGACTTCCTCTGCGGCTTCGAGGTTGTTGCGTGTCACGGTCTCCTCGAGGTTTCCGCCCGAGCCCGTGAACTTGCCGGTGTTGACATCGATGACCGTCATCGCTTCCGTCCGGTCGATGACCAGCGAACCGCCGGAGGGCAGATTGACGGTACGCTGCAGCGCCTTCTGCACCTGCTCCTCGACACGGTAGTGGTCGAAGATGTCCTCATCCTCGCTGTAGCGGTGGACGCGGTCGAGCAGGTCGGGGGCGACGGCCTCGACGTATTCGTGGATCGTGTTCCATGCACCGTCACCGTCGATGACGAGGGAGGAGAAGTCCTCGTTGAAGACATCGCGGATGATGCGCACGATCATGTCCGGTTCGCTGTAGAGCAGCTGCGGGGCCAGGACCTTCGTTGACTTCGACTTCTTCTCGATGCTCTCCCAGCGATTGGCCAGGCGCTCGACGTCCCTGCCGAGATCCGTATCGGTCGCGCCTTCGGCCGCTGTGCGCACGATGACGCCGTTCGAGTCGCCGACGAGTTCTTTCAGCAGCTTCTTCAGACGGTTGCGCTCGACGTCGGGCAGCTTTCGGGAGATGCCCGTCATCGAGTTGCCCGGCACGTAGACGAGGAAGCGTCCCGGCAGTGAGATCTGACTGGTCAGGCGGGCGCCCTTGTGACCGATAGGGTCCTTGGTGACCTGGACGAGGACGGCGTCGCCGGGGCTGAGCGCGACCTCGATCCTGCGCGCCTTGCCGTCCATCCCGAGGGCATCCCAATTGACTTCACCGGCGTAGAGGACTGCGTTGCGGCCCTTGCCGATGTCGATGAAGGCGGCTTCCATGCTCGGCAGGACGTTCTGGACCTTGCCCAGGTAGATGTTGCCGATGAGGGAGGACTGCTGGCGGCTCTCCTTGAGGTAGTGCTCGACGGTGATGCCGTCTTCGACCACGACCAGCTGAGTCTGCTCACCGGTCTCGCGCACCAGCATCGTCCGGTCGACGGATTCGCGACGGGCGAGGAACTCTGCCTCGGTGATCACCGGTCGGCGGCGGCCGGCCTCTCGGCCCTCCTTGCGGCGCTGTCGCTTGGCCTCGAGACGGGTCGAGCCCTTGAGCGATGTCACCTCGTCATTGTCCGATGAACGGGAGCGAGACCGGCGGCGGCGCCGGCGGCGCGATCCGTTGTCGTCGTCATCGTCGTCGTCATCGTGGGACTTCTCCGACTGCGAGCCGGAGGACTTGTCGTCACCGGACTTGGCATCGCCGGACTTGTTCGAGTCCGCGGACTGGTTCTTCTTGTCCGAGCGGCTGCCGGAACGTGCCTGACGACCGTTCGATCCCGAATCGTTCGATCCCTGCTCGGAGTCGCCGCCGGAGGAAACGTCCGCAGAGTCCGAGGCGTCATCGGAGTCCGAAGCGTGACCGCTGTCCTCGCGCCCCCGGGACCGACGTCCGCGACCTCCGCGACGGCGACGGCGGCCCCCGTTGTCGTTCGAGTCACCGTCCTCGGAATCGTCGCCGCTGCCGGAGCGGTCACCTCCGCCGCCGGAGGAACTGCGATCGTCGGAATCCGAGCCCGCATCAGAGTAGTCCGACTCATCATCGTCGTCGGAATCGTCATCGGTCTGCACCGGCTGCGCCATTTCCGCCTTGGGCACCTGGAAGACGAGGCCGCCGTCGTGTGGCACGGAGGGCGCACTGCGAGGTGCCGGTGCCGACTCCGTGATCGGTGGGGCGAAGGGGTTTCGAGGGTCGAAGGCCGGCGCCGGTGCCGCCGAGGAACCCGTCGATTCGCTCTCGACCTCGTCCTCGGAATCAGGGTCGGAGTCGGAAGGGTCCTGCGGTCCATCGCCCGGTTCGCGGACGAACTGCTCGAAGACGAGACCCCTGTTGGCCACCGCATCGCGTGCCTTCTTCGGCCCGGTGCGCTTCGGCTCGGGTGAGTCCTCTGGCCCCTCGGAGTCCTCATCTGAATCGTGGGAGTCCTCGTCCGGCTCGGGCAGGCGCAGGGACTCGGCGGCCTCGGCGATGTGGTCGAGCTTCTCTCTCACGCTCTCGTCGACATCCTCCTGGGCCGAGTCGGCGGAGCTTGCCGACTGCTTCAGGTTGGCGAGGTCCGCGAGGATGCCCTCTGTTGCTTCGTTTCCGTCGTTCGACGTATCGTTCATGATCTCTCCCAGTCCGAAGACTCCGTCCACACCTCACGGATCTTCGGATCCTTGCATGGTCCCTATGGACCGAAACTTGTGGATGGCACGTCCAGCTCGCGCTCAGCGCGTAGGCCTTCGGTGCTGCCTCTTCTTGGTGTCGACCTGCGAGGTCATACCCTCGACTCGGTGGAGGCACTTCTCTTGTTCGGTGTGAGAACAAGTATCCGTCACGCCATTATGTCACAGATCGCGGGAACTGCTTCGGACCCGACCGTCGCAATGTGCCCTCGATCACTCTGAGATCGGGCCGATTCCCAGGTGTCCCCGTTTGCCGCACGGTGTCCGGGCAGGCATTCTTGAACTGTGAATACCGCAGACGCGCTCCCTGACGACGACATCGGCATCGTGTTGCAGACACGCTCCTGGGTGCTGCGCCCGACGGCGATCGGGCTTTTCCTCATCGTCGCCTCGGTCGTGGGCTTCCTCGCTTCGTTCGCCCTCGCCGTCGAGAAGTACGAGAAGCTCGAGGACCCGAACGCAGTGCTCTCCTGCGATCTCAATCCCTTCTTCTCCTGCGGATCGGTCATGGAGTATCCCGAGAGTCAGCTGTTCGGCTTTCCCAATCAGCTCCTGGGCATCGGAGCATTCATCTTCCCGCTGCTCCTCGGCGTGCTGCTCATGGCCGGGGCGAAGATTCCGGGATGGATCATGATCGGGCTCAACATCGGCCTCGCCCTCGGCACCGTGCTCGTCATGTTCCTCTTCTACGTGTCGATCTATGTCATCGGCGTGGGCTGCCCCTGGTGCATGGTGGTGTGGACGATGACGATTCCGATGTTCGTCGCCGTGTCTGCCCACAATGTCCTCGCCGGCAACGTCGGTGTCAGGATCGCCCAGAACCCGATCGCCCGCGTCCTGGCGAAGGAGAATGTCGCCCTTTCCGTCTTGTGGATGCTCATCATCACGGCCTGCATCGTCGTCCAGTTCTGGACCTTCTTCTCGACCCTGTTCTGACCCTCACGAACGGTCAGTGAATAGGACAAGCGCGGGTGTCGTGTCGCAGATTCTCTCGGCAAGGAGAACCGCACCACGGCACCCGCGCTGTGAACCGGAGCTCAGGCGGGGAACCAGATTCCGATCTCGCGTTCGGCCGATTCGACCGAATCGGATCCGTGGACGAGGTTCTTCTGCACCTGCTCACCCCAGTCGCGGCCGAGATCGCCGCGAATCGTGCCCGGTGCCGCCGCCGTCGGGTCGGTGGCGCCCGCGAGTGCGCGGAAGCCCGGGATCACTCCCTGACCGGAGGCGATGATCGAGACGATCGGTCCTTCGGACATGAACTCGACGAGCGGCTGATAGAAGGGCTTGCCTTCGTGCTCGGCGTAGTGAGCGGCCAGCTCATCCGCGGTCGCGGTCCGCAGCGACAGTGCGTCGATGGCATATCCCTTGGCTTCGATCCGAGCGAGGATCTGTCCCACAAGTCCTCGTGCCAGCCCATCGGGCTTGATGAGGATGAGAGTACGTTCCATTCCGGTCCTTCCGTTTGTTCCATGATCGGCGGTCACAGCTTACCCGCCACTGTGTGCGCTGATGTCCATCGCCGAGGCGACTCAGGCGCGTTCTGCCACTTCCCGGTCGATCCTCGCCGACCAGTACACCGTCACCGCCCACATGGCGATGAAGATCGCAGCGACGAAGAACATCGAACCGATGATGAACCCCGATGCCAGCAGCAGAATCTGCACGAGCCAGCCGAGGACCACTCCGGGCCTCTTCTGACCGATCCGCCGTGGAAGCAGCACCACGGACACGATCGCCAGAACCGCGATGACGGACGCGCCGAGCAGAAGCTGGGTCAGAGACAGCGAACCTGCAGACTTCACCTCGAGGCCGTAGGCGGTGAGAACGGCGAAGTAGACGATGAAGAGTTCGCAGATGAGAATCGATCCGCACAGCACGGGGAACTTCGATTTCATGTCTCAGTCCTCCTTGCCCAGCAGCAGGCGTGCCTCGGCGACGGTGAACAGGGAGCCTGTGACCACGATCCCCGGGCTCTGCGCGCCGGAGCGGTTGGTGAGGTCTATGGCCTTCATCAGGGCCGCATTGAGATCCGGAGCTTCTAGCACCGAGTCCTCATCCACCCACTCACGGACGGCCTCGGCCAGTTCATGTGTGTCCATCGCACGTGATGACAGCGCCTGGCTGATGACGAACGCGTCCGCCCTGCGGTGGAGCTCCTCGAGCACACCGTGCACGTCCTTGTCGCCGAACATGGCCAGGACCATCACGGTGTAGTCGAAGTCGAATGCCTCGGTGACGGTCTCGGCCAGCACATGGGCGGCGTCGGGGTTGTGGGCACCGTCGACGACCACGGCCGGGCCCGTGCGGACCAGCTCGGCCCGGCCCGGCGACGTCACACGCGACAGGCCGTCGGCGACCGTGTCGAGGACGAGCGGCTTGTCTTCGTCGGCCAGGAACGCCTCCGCGGCGACCAGAGCCACGGCCGCATTGTGAGCCTGATGCAGCCCGTGCAGCGGCAGGAAGATGTCCGTATAGACGTCGCGGACGCCCTGGACGGTGATGAGCTGTCCGTCGACGGCGCGCTGCCGGTCGAGGAGCCGGAAGCCACGGTCCTCGGTCACCGCGTGGACGTCACGCGCCTCGATCTCGGCATCCAACGCCGTCTGGGCCTCTTCGGCTTGAGCGGCGATGACGGCCACCGGCTCGGGGGCCGGGGACGGATCGAGGCTCCGGTTGAGGATTCCGGCCTTCGTGGCCGCGATCTCCGTGAGCGTGTCGCCGAGGAACTTCTGATGGTCGAGCCCGATCTTCGTGAAGACGCAGACTGCGGCGTCGGCCACGTTCGTCGAATCCCATTCGCCGCCCATGCCCACTTCGGTGACCACGACATCCACGGGGGCGTCGGCGAACACCGCGAACGCCAGGATCGTCAGCGCCTCGAAGAAGGTCAGCCGTCCCCGCCCCTCGGCGACGAGCTGCGCGTCGACGATGTCGAGGTACGGTGCGATCTCATCGTGGATGCGCACGAAGGTCTCCGCCTCGACCGGTCCCCCGTCAACGGAGATGCGCTCGGTCACCGAATGCAGGTGCGGGCTGGTGAAGCGGCCCACACGCAGGTCGTGAGCAGAGACGATCGAGTCGATCATGCGCGCCGTCGAGGTCTTGCCGTTGGTCCCCGTGACGGTGATGACCGGGGCCGCGTGATGGATGTCGCCGAGGAGTTCGCAGGCGCGACGGGTCGCATCGAGCCGGACCTCGATCTGGGTCTCGCCCGCGCGGGCGAGCAGAGCCGCGTATGCGCGGGCGAGTTGGGTCTGCGAATTCTCATCGCGGTCCTCGGCGCTCATGCTGGGCTCACCGAGAGCTGGGTGCCGGTCGGCAGCTCGTCGGGGGTGAAGACCTGTGCCCCGGCGTCGATCGGTGCGAAGTCCAGCGAGGTGGCCAGGGTCTCCCCGGCGATGAGATCCCGATGCTCTCCCAATGCGGCTGCCAGCCGGTCATCCGCCTCGATGACGACGGTGATCCGGTCCGAGATGTGCAGATCCAACTGTTTGCGGATGCCCTGGATCGCCCGCACGGTGTCACGGGCGACGCCTTCGGCTTCGAGCTCGGGGGTGACACGTGTGTCGAGGGCCAGGAAGCCGTCGTCGAGTGCGGCCAGCTCCATCCCCTCGGTGCCGGATTCGGCAATGGATTCGAGGGTGTACTCGCCGTCGACGAGGTCGATCCCGCCGCTGGTGACGGTGCCGTCCTCGGCCACCGACCAGTCGCCGGTCTTCGAAGCCTTGATCACCTGCTGGACCTGTTTGCCCAGACGGGGACCCGCGACGCGGGCATTGACCACCAGGTTCTGCGCCAGGGAGAAGCCCGCGGCTTCGGCCTCGGCCACGTCGAGGACTTCGACCTCGCGGACGTTGAGCTCATCGGAGATGATGGACGTGAAGTCGCCTCCCAAGTCCGTGTCATTGGCCACCGTCAGTTTGGACAGCGGAAGGCGGACCCGCAGTCGGTTGGCCTTGCGGACCGAGGACGCCGTCGAGCAGATGTCTCGGGTCAGGTCCATCGCGGCCACAAGGTCGGCATCGGCCGGGAAGAGGTCCGCGGCCGGGTAGTCGGCCAGGTGCACCGACCGCTGACCGGTGAGTCCACGGTAGATCTCTTCGACGGTGAATGGCAGCAGCGGAGCTGCGACTCGGCAGAAGGCTTCGAGGCAGGTGGAGAAGACGTCGAAGGATTCGTGGGTCTCCTCGGCGCCGTCCCAGAAGCGGCGCCGGGAGCGGCGCACATACCAGTTGGTGAGCATGTCGAGGTAGCTGCGCACGAGTTCGCAGGCGGCCCAGATATCGAGGCCGTCCATCGCCTCGGAGAACTCGACGATCAGGTCATGGGTCTTCGCCAGCAGGTATCGGTCGAGGACCTGTGACGAGTCGTAACGCTCCTGGGCTTGGTATCCGGCCTTCTCCCCCAGGTCCCCGTCGGCGGTATTGGAATAGGTGGCGAAGAACTGCCAGGTGTTCCACAGGGGCAGAACCACTTGCCGGACGCCGTCGCGGATCCCCTGCTCGGTGACGACGAGGTTGCCCCCGCGCAGGATGGACGAGGCCATGAGGAACCAGCGCATCGCATCGGAGCCATCGCGGTCGAAGACCTCGTTGACGTCCGGATAGTTACGCAGCGACTTCGACATCTTCTGACCGTCGGAACCGAGCACGATGCCGTGGGAGATGCAGTTGGTGAATGCGGGCCTGTCGAAGATCGCGGTGGCCAGCACGTGCAGGAGGTAGAACCAGCCGCGTGTCTGTCCCACGTATTCGACGATGAAGTCGGCCGGGAAATGGTTGTCGAACCACTCGGAGTTCTCGAACGGGTAGTGGACCTGGGCGTAGCTCATCGACCCGGAGTCGAACCAGACGTCGAAGATCTCGGGGATGCGCCGCATCATGGACCGGCCGCTCGGATCGTCGGGGTTGGGGCGGGCGAGGTCGTCGACCCAGGGGCGGTGCAGGTCGACCTCACCGTGGTCGTTGATCGGGAGGCGACCGAAGTCGGCTTCGATGTCGGCCAGGGAGCCGTAGACGTCGGTCCGGGGGTAGGCGGGGTCATCCGATGTCCACACCGGGATCGGTGATCCCCAGAACCGGTTGCGGGAGATCGACCAGTCGCGGGCATTCTCCAACCACTTGCCGAACTGTCCGTGCTTGACGTTGTCGGGAACCCAGTTGATCTGCTCGTTGACCTCGACCATGCGGTCCTTGAATTCGGTGACTCGCACGAACCAGGAGGACACGGCCCGATAGATCAGTGGGTTCCGGCAGCGCCAGCAGTGCGGGTAGGAGTGCTCATAGGATTCGTGGCGCACCAGCAGAACCGAGCGTCCGGTCATCGGACCGGTGCCGTTGCGCAGGTCTTTGGTGATGGCCCTGTTGGCGTCGAAGACCTGCTGTCCCGCATAGTCGGGCACTGTGGTGTCGAAGCAGCCGGCGTCGTCGACGGGGCGGGTCGCGGTGATGCCGTATGAGTCGGTGAGTTCCTTGTCCTCTTCACCGAAGGCCGGTGACTGGTGGACGATGCCGGTGCCTTCGTCGGTGGTGACGAACTCGGCTTCGAGGATCGTGTGCATCCGCTCCCCGAACTCCTCCTGACGACCCTCGAAGTAGGGGAACGGGGGCTCGTACGAACGTCCCAGGAGCTCGCTTCCGGAGAAGGTGCGCAGCACTTCGGGTTTCTCGCCGAGCTCACGCGCGTAGGCGCCGAGACGAGCCTCGGCGAGGATCAAGGTCTTGCCCTGAAGCTCCTGCGCGCCGTCCTCACCGGCGACGACGGCGACGAGGGGAATCTCCGGATTGACAGCGACCGCCTGGTTCGAAGGCACAGTCCACGGAGTCGTGGTCCAGATGAGGACCCATTCCTCGGAGTCCCTGAGTTTGTAGCCGATGGTCACCGCCGGGTCCTGACGGGACTTGTAGACGTCCTCGTCCATGCGCAGCTCGTGGTTCGACAGCGGCGTCTGGTCCTTCCAGCAGTACGGCAGGACCCGGTAGCCTTCGTAGACCAGTCCCTTGTCCCAGAGCTGTTTGAACGCCCAGATGACGCTTTCCATGTATTCGACGTTGAGCGTCTTGTAGTCGTTGTCGAAGTCGACCCACCGGCCCTGCCGGGTGACGTACTCTTCCCATTCCTGCGTGTACTTGAGCACAGAGGCACGGCAGGCATCGTTGAATGCGGCCAGGCCCATGCCGCTGATCTCGGACTTGTCGGTGATGCCGAGCTGACGTTCGGCCTCGAGTTCTGCAGGGAGACCGTGTGTGTCCCAACCGAAGCGACGATCGACTTTCTTTCCGCGCATCGTCTGGTAGCGGGGAACGACGTCCTTGACGTATCCGGTCAGGAGGTGACCGTAGTGGGGCAGTCCGTTGGCGAAGGGAGGGCCATCATAGAAGACGAACTCGTTCTCCCCGTCTTCGCCGGCGTCGCGCTGATCGATCGAGGCTTGGAACGTGTCGTCGCGCTTCCAGTATTCGAGCACGGCGTCCTCGATCGCCGGGAAGTTCGGCGAGGCGCTGAGGCCGAAGGCTGAGGTCGACACCTTGGGATACAACGGTTGCGTCATGAGCGTCCTTCTGAGTCACTGCGGTCACGGTCACGAGGACGACAAGACTGCCGCGGTACCACCTCGCTTATCCGCTCCGATCGTCCGTCGGATGCCGACGGACGATCAGCGGATCGCTCATAGCCGGAGTGATGACGGGTCCAACCGTCCGGTTCTACTGGGTGCTTCATGCCGCCGAGGCTGTCGACGGCTGATGAGGTCACCGTTCTTCCGGATGCTCCCCGGTGATGGCCGGATCGCTGCACCGTCAATCGTATACCTTGCCCGGGGGTGCCCACCACCCGAGCCGTCGCGTCGTGCCGGTGGGATCTCAGAGCCCCTTGTTGCGCGCGACCTTGTGCTGAGCGGCCTGTGCGATCGGCCTGATCACCATCAGGTCCACGTTGAAGTGGTGCGGTCGGGTCAGGGTGTAGACGACGGCGTCGGCGACGTCTTCGGCGGTGAGTGGATTCTCCACGCCGGCGTAGACCTTGTCGGCCTGCTCCTGGCTGCCTCCGACTCGTTTGAGCGTGAATTCGTCGGTGGCGACCATTCCAGGGGCGATTTCGATCACTCGCACCGGTTCACCGGCGAGCTCGAGTCGCAGGGTCGCCGCGATCGAATGTGTGCCGTGCTTGGCCGCGACGTAACCGCCGCCGCCTTCATATGCCTGGTGGCCGGCGGTTGAGGACATGACCGCGATGTCTCCGCGTCCGGATTCGATGAGGGCGGGCAGGAACGCCTTGACGACGCGCAACACGCCGAGGACGTTGACGTCGAACATGTCGCGCCACCCCTCGACCGATGCCTCGGCGACGGTGTCGGTGCCGTAGGCGGCACCGGCATTGGCGACCAGGGAGTGCACGGGCCCGTCGGCCAGCACCTCGGCGGCGAGAGCGTCGACGGCGGCATCGTCGGTGAGGTCGGCCACGACGTAGCCGGCCCCGGTCTCATCGGAGAGGGCACGCAGCTTCTCCTCCCGCCGTGCCACGGCAACGACGTCCCAGCCCTGCTCGCGAAGCCGTCGCACCGTGGCCGCGCCGATTCCCGAACTCGCTCCGGTGACAACTGCTCTGAGTGTTTCCATCTCCATGCTCCCTGGGGTCGCTGCGTTCGATCGCTGTCACGATCATCGAGGTCGGCTCTCAGTCTACGGAACACCGACGCGACAGGGCAGTCCCGCGGTCAGGTGCCAGTGGCTTCCGGGTCCGGAGAGCGATCCGGTTTCGGGGTTCGGGCCGATTCCGCCGACGGTGCGGGTTTCGCAGCGGGCTTCGCATGGGGATTGCGCGGTCCCCCTTCCCCGAAGACCGCACGTACGGCGGGGATCTTGACCGCCAACCATGTGACGGCGACGCAGATGATCGCGTAGACGATCGGCATGACGATCCCATGCACGAGGACGCCGGGAACGGTCGTGGGCAGGCCCATCTCGTTGCGGATCGGATAGAGCACGAGCGGATGGAGGAGGAAGACTCCGAAGGAGTACGGGTACAGCCAGTGCAGGACCCGGAATCCGGTGTTCATATGATGATGCAGCAGAAGGTAGGCCGCCAGGGAGGCAGCGACGACGCCCGGGGCAAGGTATTCGTAGGGGAAGATCCAGGGCTTGTCCCCGGGGCCGAGCCCCGCCCACACGATCGTCAGCGCGATCGAGCCCAGCAGAGCCGTCCATGCCGCAGCCACGCCGCGGGCGGAGAGCACCACGTCGCGCAGGACCCAGCCGAGGATGTAGAAGCCGGCCATGGGCAGGAACCGAGTGGCGATATTGGCCTCACCGACGTCGAAGACGATGCTCACCCATTGGTCGAGCATGCCGATCCCCAGGAAGATGAGACCGGTCCCCCATTGCAGACGACGCGATCCGTGGACGCTGAGGAGCCTGAAGAACGGAGTCAGAAGAGTCAGCCCGGCGAGCACATAGAGGAAATACAGCTGAACGAACGGCGAGCCGGTGAGGATGGCGAGGCCGGGGTTCCAACCGTCGTCGGAGGGGAGCAGGTAGAAGCGCCGGAAGATGACATAGACGGCGGTCCAGAATACGAGCGGAATGCCGATGCGCCACACGCGTTTGCTGAGGAACCTGCGTGGCTTGTTCCCCCGTGCCGGGTCCAACGCCAGCGCACCCGAGATCATGATGAAGACCGGAACCGACCAGCGAGCCGCGGAGTCGAATCCGTTGGCCACCCACCAGTCGGGTCCCATTGCGGCGTAGTTCTCTTCGACGACGGTCCCCAGCGAATGGATGGCGACGACCGCCACGATCGCGATCACACGGGCCGGGTTCATCCACGCCGTCGACGTGGGCGGCAGGTTCTGTGATCCGATTCTGTCCAAGGGCGCCATGGTCCAATATTCTCATTTTCGCGCGGCGAACCGTCTCACGCTGCGTTAAGGGTGCGTCTCACATGCGGTCGGCCTCGAAGTCGTCTCACCGGCCTCGATCGGTTTGGTCGCAGGCCTCCCGGGTGAGAAAATCAACAATTATGAACACACCTGCCTTTTCGGACTCGACGCATGAGTCAGTGAACCTGCCGGACAAGCCGGCTCTTGAAGGACTTCGGGACAAGTGGGACGCCGCATGGAGCGAGAACGGAGTCTATGCCTTCGACGTCGACACCGATCGCGAGCAGGTCTACTCCATCGACACTCCCCCGCCCACTGCCTCGGGCTCTCTGCATGTCGGCCATGTCTTCTCCTATACGCAGACGGACATCATCGCCCGTTATCAGCGTATGCAGGGCAAGAACGTGTTCTATCCGCTGGGGTGGGACGACAACGGCCTTCCGACCGAGCGACGGGTCCAGAACTACTACGGCGTGACCTGTGACCCGACGCAGAGCTACGACCCCGGCTTCCAGCCGCCGGCCAAGCCGGCGAAGAACTCCCGAGACTTCGTCAAGATCTCTCGCCGGAACTTCATCGAACTCTGTGAGACGCTGTCGGCCGAGGACGAGCGCGTCTTCGAAGATCTCTTCCGATCCACAGGTCTGTCGGTGGACTGGAACTACACGTACCGCACGATCGACGACACCTCTCGCTCGGTCAGCCAGAGGGCCTTCCTGGCCGACCTGTCGAACGGGCACGCCTATTCTCAGGACGCCCCCACGATGTGGGATGTGACGTTCGGCACCGCAGTGGCGCAGGCCGAACTCGAAGATCGTGAGAAGGACGGCGGCTACCACAAGGTCAACTTCTACCCACAGGGCGCGGACGGCCTGGCCGACATCTCTGCGGAGCCGATCGTCATCCTCACCTCCCGGCCTGAACTCATCCCGGCGGTCGTGGCATTGGTCGCTCATCCCGAGGACGAGCGCTACGCCCCCTACTTCGGCACCAACGTCGTCTCGCCCCTGTTCGGCGTCAGCATTGAGGTTCGGGCCCATGAGTTGGCCAAGTCCGACAAGGGCACGGGAATCGCCATGGTGTGCACCTTCGGCGACCTCACCGACGTCACCTGGTGGCGCGAACTCGACCTTCCCACACGTGCGGTGATCAATCGCGGCGGTCGCCTCAACCGCGAGGTCCCCGAATGGATCGCCGCGTCGCCGAAGACCGACGCCGTCGCCAACTACGAAAAGCTGGCAGGCAAGACGACCTTCACCGCCCGCAAGGAGATCGCCGAGATGCTCACCGAGTCCGGTGACCTCATCGGTGAGATCGAAGCGATCACCCACCCTGTCCCGTTCTACGAAAAGGGCGACAAGCCCCTCGAAGTGGTCACCTCACGCCAGTGGTACATCCGCAACGGCGGTCGCTCGGCCGAGCTGCGTGATGCGCTCATCGCCCGGGGGCGTGAGATCGAATGGCATCCGACATTCATGCGCTCGCGCTACGAGAACTGGGTGGAGAACCTCAACGGTGACTGGCTGGTCTCGCGCCAGCGCTACTTCGGGGTTCCGATCCCACTGTGGTATCGCCTCGACGCTGTGGGCGAGCCCGACTATTCGGACCCGATCATCCCCGAATCTCTGCCCGTCGATCCCGTCGCCGAGGTGCCGGCAGGCTTCACCGCCGAGCAGCGTGACGTTGCCGGTGGCTTCACCGCCGATCCCGATGTCCTCGACACCTGGGCGACGTCGTCGCTGACTCCGCAGCTGCTGGGCGGCTGGAGCCGAGATGAGGATTTCTTCGCCAAGGTCTTCCCCTTCGACCTGCGCCCTCAAGGCCACGACATCATCCGCACCTGGCTGTTCTCCACCGTGGTCCGGGCGAACTCGCTCAATGACACGGCTCCGTGGAAGCACGCCGGCCTGTCGGGGTGGATTCTCGATCCGGACCGGAAGAAGATGTCGAAGTCCAAGGGCAACGTCGTCGTTCCGTCCGATATCCTCAGCGAGGCCAAGCCGGGATTCGGCCCCGATGCCGTACGCTACTGGGCCGCCAGCGCCAAGCTCGGCGCCGATACCGCCTACGACGTGACGCAGATGCAGATCGGGCGCCGGCTGGCCATGAAGCTGCTCAACGCTTCGAAGTTCGCACTGGCGCAGGGAGTCCACTCCGGCCTCATCGGGCAGCTCGGATCCGTCGGCCACGATCTCGACCGGGCATTGCTCACAAAGCTTGCCGGGGTGGTCGAGACCGCTTCGACCCACATGTCCGCCTACGACTATGCGCACGCTCTGCGATCTGCGGAGAGCTTCTTCTGGGAGTTCACCGACGACTATGTCGAACTCGTCAAGGACCGGACCTACGGCGCCACGAGCGAGGCCGATCAGCTCTCGGCTCACGTCACACTCGCAACGGCTCTCGATGTGCTCCTGCGTCTGTTCGCCCCGATCATGCCCTTCGTGACCGAAGAGGTGTGGTCGTGGTGGCGGACCGGCTCCGTGCACAGGGCCGAGTGGCCGCAGGACGAGCAGCTGGCCCATCCGGGTTCGTCTGTGGATCCGGATCTTCTGGGTTCGGTCGCCGCGGTGCTCAGCGAGATCCGCAGGGCGAAGACCGAGGCGAAGGTCTCGCAGAAGACGCAGGTGCGCAGCCTGACGATTCAGTCACCGGCTGCCGTCGTCGCAGCCATCGACAGCGCTCGGACGGACCTCACCGCGGCTGGGCGGGTCCAGCACCTCGAGACTGCGGAGCAGGGTGAGGGGATCACCGTCGCCGCCATCGATTTCGCCGAACAGGTCTGAGGACGCACACCTGTTCCAAGTTGAGAACACGAATCTCCGGCCCCCTCACCGCCCGGGCACATACGATGGACTCGTCAGCCGAAGAAGTACAGGACTTCTTCGCGGAGGAAAGGCTCTTGAACCATGAGAAGTGAACTCTTTTCGCAGCGGAACGCGGAGATTCAGAACCGGGAACGCTGGACCCTGCAGTCGAACAAGATGCTGCGCACTGTGATCACCCCCAATGCGCCGATGATCGCCACGAAGGGCGCCATGGTCGCCTATCAGGGCGATGTGCACTTCACCCACCAGGGCTCGAAGTCGGTGGGCCAGTTCATGAAGAAGGCCGCCACCGGCGAGGGCGGCAATGTGATGAAGGCCGAGGGCCACGGGGAGGTGTTCTTCGCCCGTGAGGCCTCGAACATCTTCATGATGGCGCTGGAGGGCCAGCAGGACGCACTGACGGTCAACACCTCGAATCTGTTGGCCTTCGACGATGCCCTCAACTGGGAGATCAAACGCATCAAGGGCGGAGTCGGCGCCATGGTCAGCGGCTCGGGACTGTTCAACCTCGAGCTCAACGGTGTGGGCACCGCCGCCATCTGTTGCAAGGGCGCTCCGATGGTCCTCGACTGCTCACAGCAGCCGACCTTCGTCGACCCGCAGGCCGCCGTGTGCTGGTCTTCGGCCCTGGCCCCTCAGATCAAGACCGACGTCAGCGTCGGAACCTTCTTCGGCCGGGGCTCGGGGGAATCTGTCCAACTCGCCTTCCACGGGCCCGGTTTCGTCGTCGTCCAGCCGGCCGAGAACGCCGTCTATTCCGCCCAGGCGTAGAGGCCCGCTGCAACACATCAGCTCACGGGAGTCCGCGGATGGTCCGAGTCCCCGCGCTCGGCTCGATAGCGCTCGAACGTCGGAAAGATCAGCGCCCGGACGCTGACGAGCACGGTGACGAGGGCCCCTCCGCCGGCGGCGGCGACAGTCGTGTTCGTCACCTCCGCGACGGATCCGTGCAGCACAACCGGTATTCGGAGACCCCCTGCGACGACGATGAAGACACCCTGCATGCGTCCGCGCATGTCGTCGCTGGCGGCGTCCTGCAGCATGTTCGACCGGAACGCGGAGGGGATGATGTCCGCTCCCCCGCCGAGTCCGAGGCCCTTCAGCACCACGACGACGGCCAGTCCCTGCCCTCAGCGGTCCGGTGTCCGCAAAGAGCCTCATCGACGCAGGAGCGTCAGGCGGATTTCTTGGACGTCCGGGACTGCTCGCGCGGCACCAGCGTGGGGGCGACGTTCTTGTCCACGACGTCCTTGGTCACGACCACCTCGGCGATGTCCTCGCGCGATGGAACATCGAACATGACCGGCTGCAGGACTTCCTCCATGATCGACCGGAGTCCACGTGCACCGGTTCCCCGCAGCAGTGCAAGGTCCGAGATCGCCTCGAGGGCTTCCGTTTCGAAGCGCAGCTCGACGTTGTCGAACTCGAACATTCGTTGATACTGCTTGACGAGCGCGTTCTTCGGTTCGGTCAGGATCGACATCAACGCGGCACGGTCGAGCGTGGAGACCGTGGCCAGCACCGGGACACGTCCGATGAACTCGGGGATGAGACCGAACTTCAGCAAATCCTCGGGGAGGATATCTGCGTAGAGGTCCTCTTCGTCGTTCTTCGACTGCAGCAGAGCACCGAATCCGATGCCGTGCTTGCCCTTGCGACCGGCGACGATCTCTTCCATTCCCGCGAAGGCCCCGGCGACGATGAAGAGCACATTCGTCGTATCGATCTGCAGGAAGTCCTGATGCGGATGTTTGCGACCGCCCTGCGGAGGCACGGCGGCCTGGGTGCCCTCGAGGATCTTCAGCAGAGCCTGCTGCACTCCTTCACCGGACACGTCGCGGGTGATCGAGGGGTTCTCCGACTTGCGGGCGATCTTGTCGATCTCGTCGATGTAGATGATGCCGCGTTCGGCCTTCTGGATGTCGAAGTCCGCGGCCTGGATCAGTTTGAGCAGAATGTTCTCGACGTCTTCGCCGACATAGCCCGCTTCGGTCAGTGCAGTCGCATCGGCGACAGCGAAGGGAACGTCGAGGCGCCTCGCCAGCGACTGCGCGAGGTAGGTCTTGCCCGATCCGGTGGGACCGACGAGCAGGATGTTCGACTTCGCGATCTCGACCTCGGATTCGTCCGAGCCCAGGGTCTTCGTCTCCTCGTCGCCCTCCAAGGAGCGGATGCGCTTGTAGTGGTTGTACACGGCCACGGACAGTGCTGTCTTCGCAGGCTCCTGCCCGACCACGTATTCCTGGAGGAAGTCGAAGATCTCGCGTGGTTTGGGCAGTTCGATCTCGGCGTGCTCGGCGGTGCCTTCGCTCAGCTCTTCTTCGATGATCTCATTGCACAGACCGATGCACTCATCGCAGATGTAAACGCCTGGTCCGGCGATGAGTTTCCGAACCTGCTTCTGCGACTTCCCACAGAAGTTACATTTGAGCAGGTCTGCTCCGTCCGCACTGCGAGCCACTGTCACAACCTTCCGCCGGGGCATCTGACCCCAACTCTACCGCTCGTGTTTCCTGTACCTCAATAGCTTCCCATACGAGACTGACACGAGTGATCAGACCCGCCGTTCGGTGTGTCGCAGAAGGTGAGCACAGCGAAGCCGTCGAGGGTGCCCAAACTACTCGGCGCCGCATCGGGAGGCAACTCGGAGTCGTGGACGCAAACGAGCCCGGACGGCGCTGCGCCGTCCGGGCCCGATCGTCGACGTCGGTCTCAGACGTCTTTGCGAGAGGTCAGCACCTGGTCGACGAGACCGTAGTCCTTCGCCTGCTCGGCTGTCAGGAAGAGGTCGCGCTCGATGTCGTTCGAAACCTGTTCCGGCGACTTGTCGGAGTGGTCGGACAGGGTCGTCTCCAACCACTGGCGCATGCGGAAGACCTCAGCGGCCTGGATCTCGATGTCCGAGGCCTGCCCCTGCCCCTGGCCCTCCATCGCCGGCTGGTGGATGAGGACTCGAGCGTTGGGCAGCGCCAGACGCTTGCCGGGTGCGCCGGCGGCGAGCAGAACCGCAGCTGCCGAGGCGGCCTGACCGAGGCAGACCGTCTGGATCTCCGGCTTGATGTACTGCATCGTGTCGTAGATCGCGGTCATGGCCGTGAACGAGCCGCCCGGTGAATTGATGTAGAGCGTGATGTCGCGGTCCGGATCCTGCGATTCGAGGACCAGCAACTGGGCCATGACGTCATCGGCGCTCGTGTCGTCGACCTGGACGCCCAGGAAGATGACGCGGTCGTCGAAGAGCTTCGTGTAGGGGTCCTGGCGTTTGAAGCCGTAGGGAGTCCGCTCCTCGAACTGCGGCATCACATAGCGCGACTGCGGCATGTTCCCGGCGGTTGATCCTGGCATAAAGTTCATTGAATTCATTCTTCCTTGACTCCCACTCAGTTGTCGGTGACGTCGGACGAACGGGTCACCATCTTGTCGATGAAGCCGTAATCGAGGGCTTCCTCGGCGGTGAACCAGTGGTCGCGGTCGTTGTCCTTGAGGATCTGCTCCAGAGACTTGCCCGTCTGTTCGGCCGTGAGCTCTGCCATCTGCTTCTTCATGTGCAGAATCAGCTCTGCCTGGATCTTGATGTCGGTGGCTGTACCGCCGATGCCGCCGAGCGGCTGGTGCATGAGGATGCGGGCGTGCGGGGTGGCGTACCGTTTCCCCGGTGCACCGGACGACAGCAGGAACTGCCCCATCGAGGCGGCCATTCCCATGGCAACCGTCGATACGTCCGGATTGATGTACTGCATCGTGTCGTAGATCGCCATTCCCGCGGTGACAGAACCGCCCGGCGAATTGATGTACAGCGAGATGTCCGCGTCGGGATCCTCCGCCGCCAGCAGCATCATCTGTGCACAGATCGCATTGGCGTTGGAGTCACGCACTTCCGAACCGAGCCAGATGATGCGCTCTTTGAGCAGACGATTGAAGATATGGTCGTCGAGACCCATTGCCCCACCTGCGTCGAGGCCGACGGGCGCTGTCATGTCGTGTGCGCTCACGTTTCACTCCTGTTGGTCTTTGATTGGCTTGATATGGACTCTAACTGCTCACCGGTCGGTTTTAGTCCGCCGAAGCGCCCGTGTTCGCCATCAGCGTGATCGCGTCCGGGATTCCCCGGTCCGCACGGAGGAACGTCCGCGGCGAGGAACGAGCGAGGCGGCACCTGCGGCGAGCAGGTTGCGTGAATGCCGAACGGTGGGCACGGAATCCATCCGTACCCACCGTTCGACGATGATCCGCCGCCGAGGCGGTCCGACGTCAGTTCTTGTCGTCGACTTCGGCGTCGGTCACGACGACGCTCTCGGAGCCCTCGGCATCCTCGGGCGCTTCGTCCTCCGGCGGGGAGGTGAATTCCTCCATGTCGATGACATTGCCGTTGGTGTCCTTGACGATGGCGCCCGCGAGGGCGGCGGCCAGCGCCTTGCGACGTGTGACCTCTCCGACCAGTGCGTTGACCTGCCCGGAGTTGTCCAGCATCTGCGCGAACTCGTTCGGGTTCATTCCGTACTGCTGCGAGGCGGAGATGAGGTACTCGATGAGTTCCGGCTGAGTCACCTCGACCTCCTCGGCCTCGGAGATCGCATCGAGGATGAACTGGGTGCGCAGATTGCGCTCAGTCTCCTCGGTGACCTCCTTGCGGTGCTCATCGTCGTCGACGCGGCTCTCCGACTCGAGGTGACGCTCGACCTCGTCGGCGACGATCTTCTCGGGAACGGGCACGTCGAGGGTCTCGGTCAGGGATTCGAGGACCTTGTCGCGTGCCTGTTCCCCCTGATCGGTCTCCTTCTGCTTCCCGGCCTGCTCGCGCAGATCCTCGCGCAGCTCGGCGATCGTGTCGAACTCGCTGGCCAACTGGGCGAAGTCGTCGTCGGCCTCCGGAAGCTCCCGGACCTTGACGGCGCTGAGAGTGATCGACACGGAGCCGGTCTCACCGGCGTGCTCTCCACCGGCGAAAGTGGTTTCGAACGTCGTCGTCTCTTCCGCGGACAGGCCGTCGAGGGCCTCGTCCATGCCTTCGAGCATCGTTCCGGCACCGACCTGGTAGGAGATGTCGGACGCGGTGTCGATCTCCTCTCCGTCGATGGTGGCGACGAGGTCGAGGGTCACGAAGTCGTCCTTGGCTGCGGGGCGGTCGACGGAGCTCAGGGTTCCGAAGCGGGTGCGCAGCTGCTCGAGTTCGGCATCGACGTCTTCTTCGGTGACCTCGATCGGGTCGACCTCGACGCTGATGGAGTCGTAGGCGGGCAGTGTGATCTCGGGGCGCACATCGACCTCGACCGTGAAGGTCAGGTCGCCGTCTTCAGTGCCGTCCAGGCCGGGGACCTCGGAGATCTCGACCTCGGGCTGACCCATCGGCTTGAGGTCGTTCTCCTCGACGGCATCGCGGTAGAACCCGTCGAGACCGTTGTTGACGGCCTCCTGGATAACTGCCGGCCGGCCGATGCGCTGATCGATGATCTGCGCAGGGACCTTGCCCTGACGGAAGCCCGGAACGGTGACCTGGGCACCGATGGTCTTGTATGCCTCGTCGACGCTCGGCTTGAGTTCGGCGTATGGGACATCCACGCTGATCTTGACCCGCGTGGGGTCGAGTTGCTCGACGGAGCTCTTCACAGTGTGACCTTTCAAATTCGACAGTCATGCATATTCGGTCATCTGGTGACCTGGAGGGAGCGAAAGTCCACGATGAGATCGCGCACGTCCGCAAGACGCAGTCACCTATATTACGCGAAACACGGAAGAAAACACGAAATAGACGATGCTTGCGGCGACAGGAGTTCGCGAGGAGCGCAATCAGGCATCGGCCGGTCGGCAGCCGTCGATCCGGTGGGGGCATCACCGCTTCGAGGCAGTGAAAAACCGGCCGGACCATCGGTCCGACCGGCTCGCGGAGGGGATGACGGGAATCGAACCCGCACCATCAGTTTGGAAGATTCCTGTTGCCCTCTGTGTCGCCCCAGGTCAGGCCGGGTCCTGTGTTTGTATTCGGACCAAACGTGACCTTATATGACCTAACTATACACACTGAGTTCTAGAGGGTTCGGTCATGTTAGGTCACGCCGTGTCGGCTGCGGTCACGAATCGGTGTCAGGCATCGATGACGAGTCCACTGGGCGCGGTGGTTCGGTGTCGAGGGCAGCGGCCAAGCGGATGGATTCGGGATCGAGTGGCGAGGAACCGGGCACGCTGTGGCGGGGGCGAGCGTCGAGGTCGGCCCGGTGGCGGCGGGCGAGTTCGTCGGCGACGGTGCGGGCTTCTCGGTCGCGGCGGTGGTGTCCGGCGGGGAAGTCGGCGGCCTTGAGTCGTTGCAGGTGCGCGAGCAGTGCGGTGGTCGTGGCTGTGCGCAGCCCCTGCGCGGAGAGTCCTCGGGGGTGGGGTCTGCGGTGTGTCATGGGTTGTGTTCTCTTCGTGGTTGTTGTGGTCAGTGCGGCAGGTTGCGATTGAATCGGCGACGGCGTTTGCATCCGCGCCGGGGGCGGTGTTCAGGCGGTTGGTAGTGGTCGGGGCGGTATCGTTCGGTCCTTTGGGCGCGTTCAATCTCGGTGGTGCGGTACCGGCGGCGGATTTCGACGGTGGTGGCGCGGTACTCGGTGGCTAGTGCGGTGTAGTCGTCGCCGGTGATGTGGTCGAGTCGGTGGGCGAGATAGTCCCTGTGGGATTCGAGCCGGTCGAGCGGGACTCGACGCAGCTCAAGTCTCCAGGGATAGCGGTTGTTGGGCATGGTGACTTCCGTTCGGTTGGTGGTGGGGTTAGCTGATCGCGGCGAGGTGGCCGCGTCGGGTGCCGAATGCCAGCCGGGCCGGTGCCCGGCGATGATGAGCACCAGCAGTGTCCGTGTCGGCTCGGTCATTCGGCAACGGTTCGGGGTCAGCCGCTGGGGTGCTCGGCCCGGTCGGGGTCGGGTCCGTCGGACTCGGATTCGGGGTGGTCCCGGTCGTGTTCGTGAGTTGGTCGAGCCGGTCGGCTAATGCACGGTCGCGGTCGTTTCCGGCGTGCTGATAGATCGCAGCCGCCCGGGCCGTGGAGTGACCAATCCGGGCTTGCAGTTCAGCCTGAGTCGCCCCGGCTTGCGCAGCCAGCGTCGCCCCGGTGTGGCGCAGGTGATGCCAGGCGATATCGGGCCGGTCAATGGCCAGTCGTGCCCTGCGCATCACCCCGGACCGGGTAGACGCGGTGACGGGGTTGCCGTGGCCGGTGGTGAACATCAGCGCATCGGGGTCGGTGCCGGTGTGCTGGTCGAGGTGGTCGGCCAGGACCGGCAGGATTGAACGCGGCAGGTTCACGGTGCGTCGGCCAGCGGCGGACTTTGGCGGACCATAGGCGACGGGTTGGCCCGGGACTTCGACCAGGGTGCGGGCGACGGTGACAGTCGCGGCGTGCAGGTCGAGGTCGCCCCGGCGCAGGGCGAATGCTTCGCCGGGGCGTAGTCCCGACCAGGCGGCGATGAGCACGGCGGCACGGTAGCGGTCGGGCATCGCATCGGCCAGGGCCTCCACTTCGGGCGCGGTCAGGGGTCGGCGTTCGGGGTGCGGTGCTGTGCCCGCCCCTTTGACGTGGACCGGGTTCGCGGTGATCAGACCATCGCGCACGGCTTGCATGAGCACGGTCCGCAGCAGTCGGTAGGCACCGGCGGCAGCGGTCCGGCCCGGGTACTCCCCCGCCGTGGTCGGCATCGTCGGGGCCGGTGAACCGGCGGCAGTCCATGCGTCGAGCACATCGGTCGGCAGCTTGCCGGTCGGGGCCACGTCGAATCCGTGGCTCATCGCCCAGGCCCGGGCCGGATGCGGGCCGCGTCGGGACGTGCCCGACTGATCGAGGGCAGCAGCGCGGGTGCCGTCGAGCAGCGCGACGTACCAGGTGCGGACGAATCCCGGGGTCAGGGCTTGGATGGTCACCGTCGAGATATCGACCGGGGTCGTCGTCCCGACCGGGCACAGAATCCACGAATCGGCGGTACGCCGGTACAGGTCGAGGGTGCGCGGGCGCAGCGTCGCCTGAGCGTGGTCGAGGTAGTCGGCCAGGTACTGACCGACGGTGATTGCCGACGGCTTCGCGATGACGGGATTGTTGCCCAGCACTTCGGCATGGACCCGCACGCGCACGGCTTCGGCCTCTTGCCGGGTGGCGAACGTACCCGGCACTTTATGGCGGGTGCCGTCGGGAGCGGTGTAGCGGACCCGAAACCGCCCCGACGGCAACCGATCAATCGCCCCGAACACTGCCCGGGCCGTCACAACACACCCCCACAAACGTCGGTGTCATCTTCGGGGGTGATGATCAGTGTGAGGAATGCCAGTGTGTCGGTGTCGGGCAGGTATCCGGCATCAAGTGCATCGGTGACAGTTTCGAGCGCGTAGAGGGTGTTGTCGGTGGCTTCGGGATACTGAGCGGTCAGGCAGGGACCGTCGCCGGGGACGTAGGTGAATGATCGTCCGGTGTAGAGGTTCGTGACGTTGAACGCTCTGTGCGCGGTGGACATGGCGTGTTCTTTCCGAACCCGGCCAGTCGAGTTAGGTCATTTTAGGTCACGCTGGGGTGATTGAGGGTGTTGGTTTCTTCCCTACAAATGACTGTGTCGCCGCTGTGACCAGCGGCGACACGGTGGAGGGGATGACGGGAATCGAACCCGCACCATCAGTTTGGAAGACTGAGGCTCTACCATTGAGCTACATCCCCGTGTTGCGTTAATGACTATAGTCGACATTCGCACCCGCCGCCAAATCGATAGAAGATGACCCCCGTCACATCCTTCCGAGATCCCGGGGAGGTGAGCTGCATCCCATTCAGGAAGTCGGTCGAGACGGATGTGCATCCGGAGCCCGGCATGTGGTTAGATTGTCTTCGTCGCGGGATGTGGCGCAGCTTGGTAGCGCATCTGTTTTGGGAACAGAGGGTCGCAGGTTCAAATCCTGTCATCCCGACGATCGTGAAGCCGCTCGGACTCCGTTCCGAGTGGCTTCTTTCGCATTCACGGCCACTCGGCTCCATGTCTGCCAACTTCGTCTGCCGCCTTCGTGCCCAGCGGGATTCGGCCCCAGAGGAGACAATGGAGGTCCTGACCCCGATGACGAGGCCGAGAGGTGCGGCAATCATGACGACCCGACGATACGGCAGCATTCTGCCATGCGGTGCGATCGCATTCAGCCTGATGGTGGTTCTGAGCGGCTGCGTCTTCGAGACCGACGCTCCGGAGGACGACTCCGCCGGGCCCACGTCGGGCACCGAGACGGAGTCCACAGCCGCAGACGGTTCCGTCGCAGAGCCGGAGGTGGTGGCCGAGGACCTCGACGTGCCCTGGTCGGTGGCCTTCTACGAGGGACGGGCCCTCATCAGTGAACGAGATTCCGGTCGCATCCTTGAAATCGACCGACAGGGCCCCGCGGAGGCCAGGGAGGTCACAACGGTCACCGATGTCGCCGCCTCGGGCGAGGGCGGTCTATTGGGGATCGCCGTCCGTGGGGACAGTCTCTATGCGTACTTCACATCCGAAGCAGACAATCGGATACAGCGCTTTCCTCTCAGCGACGGCGGCGAAGGCGTTGAGGTCGGTATGCCGAAGACCATCCTCGAGGGAATCCCCAAGGCGGGATTCCACAATGGCGGCCGGCTCGCCTTCGGTCCCGATGGCATGCTCTACGCAACGGTGGGTGACGCCGGCGACCGGCAGGCCGCGCAGGACCGTGAGTCGCTGTCCGGCTCGATCCTGCGGATGAATCCCGACGGCAGCGTGCCGGAGGACAATCCGTTCGACGGTTCCCTGGTCTACTCCTATGGGCACCGCAATCCGCAGGGACTGGACTGGGACGACGGCGGAACCATGTATGCCAGTGAGTTCGGCCAGGACACCTGGGATGAGCTCAACATCATCGAGGCCGGCGGCAACTTCGGGTGGCCGGAGGTCGAAGGGATCTCAGAGAGTGCCGCCGATGACGAGGAATTCATCGATCCGGTGCAGCAATGGAGTCCCGACCAGGCCAGCCCGAGTGGAATCGCGATCAGCGGGGACAGGATTCTCGTGGCCAACCTTCGCGGAGAAGTGCTGCGGACCGTGCCATTATCGGATGTCGCCGACTCCGAGGTCGCCTATGCCGGTGAGTTCGGTCGCCTGCGCGATGTGGTGACGACGCCGAGCGGCGACGTATGGTTCCTGACGAACAATACGGACGGACGCGGTGATCCGGGTGCGGACGACGATCGCATCCTTCGCATCCCCTCCGACCTCAGCGCTGGAGGCTGAAGACGCCCGGTCGAGACCGAGCTCAGCGTTGGAAGTCGATGATCTGTCGCACCACGGTGCCGTCGGCCAACGCGTCGAATGCGGCGTTGATGTCCTCGAGGCCGATCGTGTCGGAGACCAGTTCTTCGACCGGCAGCTTTCCTTCACGCCAGAGGTCGGCGTAGAGGGGAATGTCGCGGCTGGGCACCGCCGAGCCCAGATAGGAGCCGATGACGGTGCGTGCCTCTGTCGTGAGGGTGACCGGTGTGATGTGCGACTGGGCATCGGGTGCGGGCAGACCCACCGTGACCGTCGTCCCGCCGACCTGAGTCGCGGAGAACGCGGTCTCGAAGGCGCGGGGATGGCCGACGCATTCGATGACGATCGGAGCCCGACGCTGTCCGAGCTGTTCGGGAGTGTAGACCTCGGCAGCGCCCAGTTCCCTTGCCCTGACCAGTTTGTCCGGGTTCGAGTCCACGCCGATCACTCCTGCGGTCTCAATGGACAGTGCCGTGATCAGGGCAGCCATCCCGACTCCTCCCAATCCGACGATCATGATCTCGTCCTCAGGCCCCGGAGCTCCCGCGTTCAGGATCGCTCCCCCACCGGTGAGGACCGCGCAGCCGAGCACGGCCGCGACCGACGGGGGAACGTCGGAGGCCACCGGGACGACGGAGGCACGATTGACCACAGCGTGAGAGGCGAACACCGACGCGCCGAGGTGGTGGAGCACCTCGGCGCCGGTGCCGTCGTGGAGTCGGATCTTGTGTCCGTCGAAGGGCAGCGTTCCAGCACCGTTCGTCGCACTGCCCGGCGTGCACGGCAACTTGCCGTCGGTGCGACAGTTCGCGCACTCTCCGCATCGGGGCAGGAACACGGTCACCACCTGGTCGCCGACGGCGAGGTCCTCGACTCCCTCGCCGAGTTCCTCGACGATGCCGGCACCTTCATGGCCGAGCAGCATCGGCAGAGGTCGTGGTCGGTTCCCGTCGACGACGGACAGGTCGGAATGGCAGACTCCGGCGGCGGTCATGCTCAGCCGCACCTCTCCCGGTCCGGGCCCGTCGAGGTCGAGTTCCTCGATCGACATCGGCCCGGTCGTCGCGTATGGGCGTCGAGCGCCCATATCTCGCAGCACAGCTCCACGGATCTTCACGGCTCGTCTCCCGTTCCCACTGTCATTGCTTCCTCACCCGAGCCCGTCACGGGCCGTTGAGATCACAGGGCCGCGCGGCCCGTGGACTCGTATTCGTCCATGATTCGAATGCGACGTTCGTGACGGTCCTCCCCGGAGAAGGGCTCCGCCAGGAAGGCGTCGATGATGGCCAGTGTCTCGGTCTCCGGATGCTGCCTGGCCCCGACCGAGACGATCTGAGCGTTGTTGTGCTCGCGGGCGAGCTTGGCGATGTCCGGGTTCCAGGCCAGCGCTGTGCGAGCTCCCTTCACCTTGTTCGCCGCCATCTGCTCGCCGTTGCCGGAACCGCCGATCACGACGCCGAGAGCCTCGACACCTGCCGCCTGGTCGTCGACCACGCCCTGGGCGGCGGCGATGCAGAAAGCCGGATAGTCATCGAGCGCATCGTATTCGTGGGCACCGTGGTCGACGACCTCATGGCCTGAGTCGCCGAGGTGGGCCTTGAGCATCTCCTTGAAATCGAATCCTGCGTGGTCGGTGCCGAGATGGACCTTCATGGTCTGACTCCTTCGAAGTGACCGGGACGAGACGCCCGGGAGTGTCTGGGTGGTGTGGGTGACATCTGAGTCGCAACCAGTCTCTCAGGAGAAGTCAGGATCCTGATCGCGGGTGCGCTTGAGTTCGAAGAACCCCGGTGTCGAGGCGACGGCGAGGACACCGTCGTAGAGGCGGCCCGCGTCCTCTCCCTTCGGCGCCGGTGTGACGACGGGGCCGAAGAAGGCGGTGCCCGCCGCACGGCAGACGGGGGTGCCCACTTCGTCGCCGACGAGCGACAGCGCCTCATCGTGAGATTTCTGCAGGGCCGCGTCGTAGTCATCACGCGTGCCGTACTTCATCAGGTCGGCGGGCAGCCCCACCTCGTCGAGCGCCTCGGCGACGGCCTTGTCGAAGTCCTTCTCCCCGCCCGGATGGATCCGTGAGCCGATGGCGGTGTAGAGAGGTTCGGCGATCTCCTCGCCGTGTTCGGCGATGGCTGCGGTGACGATGCGCATGGGGGCAAGGGCCCGGTCCATCAGTTTCCGGTAGTCGTCGGGGATGTCCTTGTCGCGGTTGAGGATGTTCAGGCTCATGACGTGGAATCTCACATCGACGTCGCGGACCTTGGCGACCTCGAGCCCCCAGCGCGACGTCATCCAGGCCCAGGGGCAGGCCGTGTCGAACCACAGGTCAAGTGTCTCTCTGCTCATTTTCTCTCCTCGCTAGATTGGGCGGGGGCGGGTGCGGCACGCCCCCCTTCTTCGAGGCCAATTTATCAAGGCTTCGCATCTGAGAGGAATGCGTCCATGAAAGAATGGGCGAGTACACCCGGACCCGAAGCGGAGGTCACCCCAAAGTGCCCCAACACAACCTCACTCGCGAGGAAGCTCGCAGGCGTTCATCGCTCGTCGACGTCTCGAGCTATGAGAACACTCTGATTCTCACAGGAGAGGGTGAGAGCTTCCGCGTTCGCTCCCGCATCCGCTTCACCGCAGCACCGGAGTCGACGACATTCATCGACGCCATCACCGCCAGCGTCGAGCGCATCCGTCTCAACGGCCTCGACCTCGAAGCCGCCGAGGTCGTCTCGGAGTCCCGGATCGCCCTGCCCGGGCTCGCCGCTGAGAACGAACTCGTCATCGATGCCCACTTCTTCTACATGAACACCGGAGAGGGCCTGCACCGCTTCGTCGACCCCATCGACGATGAGGTCTACCTCTACTCGCAGTTCGAGGTCCCCGACGCCCGCCGCGTCTTCCCCGTGTTCGAGCAGCCCGACCTCAAGGCTCCGTTCTCCTTCACCGTCGTCGCCCCCGATCGTTGGACGGTCGTGTCCAACTCACCCACTCCGAGTCCGAGCGGCCCCGCCGAAGTCTTCGCCGAACTCGACGAAGCCCCGGTCGACGACACCGCGGTGTGGCAGTTCGCCCCGACGACGCCGATCTCGTCCTACATCACGGCGATCATCGCCGGACCCTACCGCAGCGTGCATTCCCAACTGACCTCCTCCGACGGCTCCCTCGTCCCCCTGGGCCTGTACTGCCGCGACTCCCTGTTCGAACATCTCGATGCCGACAACCTGTTCGCAATCACCCGCGCCGGCTTCGAGTTCTACGAACGCGAATTCCAAGTCTCCTACCCGTTCGAGAAATACGACCAGCTCTTCGTCCCCGAGTTCAACGCCGGGGCGATGGAGAACGCCGGTGCTGTGACCATTCTGGAGAACTACGTCTTCCGGTCCCGGCCCACCGAAGCGCTGGTCGAACGTCGTGCCGTGACCGTTCTGCACGAACTCGCCCACATGTGGTTCGGGGACCTGGTCACCATGAAGTGGTGGAACGATCTGTGGCTCAACGAGTCCTTCGCCGAGTTCATGTCGACGCTGGCCACGGCCGAGGCGACGAAGTACTCCCAGGCCTGGACGACGTTCGCCACCATCGAGAAGTCATGGGCCTACCGCCAGGATCAGCTGCCGAGCACGCACCCGATCGTCGCGAGCATCGAAGACCTCGCCGATGTCGAGGTCAACTTCGACGGCATCACCTATGCCAAGGGCGCCTCGGTGCTCAAGCAGCTGGTGGCGTGGGTCGGCCGCGCGGAGTTCTTCTCCGGGCTCAAACACTATTTCGACAAGCATGCCTGGTCGAACACGGAGCTGTCCGACCTCCTCGGCGAACTTGAGGCCACCAGCGGTCGCGACTTGGGAACCTGGTCGAGGCTGTGGCTCGAGGAGTCCGGGGTCAACCTCATCGAGACCGAGCTGGACACCGAGCCGGATGGGACCGCCGACGCCGAGGTGGTCTCCGAGCTGCGTGTGACACAGAACCCCTGGATCATCGACGGGCAGCCGGTCCCGTCCCTGCGGCCCCACCGCCTGGCCATCGGGTTCTACTCCGACGACGGACAGGGTCGGCTCGTGCGCACCGACAGCTTCTCCCTCGACATCGATTCGGAGTCGGCCACCGTCGACGAGGCTCGCGGTGCGGTCAAGCCCGATGTGATCATCGTCAATGATTCGGACCTGACCTACGCGAAGGTCCGCTTCGATCGCGAGAGCATGGATGTCGCCGCGGCGCGGCTGGCAGACTTCGATGATTCGCTGGCCCAGCTCATCGTTCTCGGCACGCTCTGGGACACGGTCCGCGACGGTCAGCGTCCGGCCCAGGACTACATCGCCACGGTCTTGGACAACTGCGCGTCCATCACACACTCCTCCGGTCTGCTCACGCAGATGCGTCAGCTGGAGACCGCGGTCGGGTCCTACCTGCCTCCGGCGGACAGGACCGAAGCGCGCACCACCCTCGCAGCACGGTTCCTCGAACTCCTTGAGTCGGTGCCCGGCGGCACCGATCAGGCGTTCCAGTTCGTCCGCGGCTTCATCAAGCACGCGAGCAGTGAGCAGCAGCTCGATCAGCTGCGGACCTGGTTGGAGAAGGCCGGGACCAGCATCTTCGACATCAGCATCGACACGGATCTGACGTGGGAGATCATCATCGCCCTGGCAGGACACGATGCCATCGATGACTCGATCATCACCGAGATGTCCAGAACCGACCCCTCGGCGACCGGGACTCGGCAGGCGGCGACCGCTCGAGCCTCACGACCCACCTCGGCGGCGAAGTCGAAGGCCCTGACCCGGATCCTCGACGATGCGGACCTGCCGAACTCGGAACTCGGTGCCCTGGCACTGGGCTTCGCCTCCGGCCTGCAGACACAGACCGGGGAGGTCATCGCCTCGGAAGCGCCGCTGCAGGACTTTTCGACGGAGTACTTCCAACGGGTCTCCGGGTGGTGGGAGACACGGACCCTCGAGATGGCGCAGACCATGACCCTGCGGCTGTTCCCCCCGGTCAATGAGCACACGGTCCAAGCGGCCCGGCAGTGGCTGAACGACCATCCCGCGGCGCCCAAGGGACTCATCCGCCTCATCGAAGAGAATCTTGCCGAAGCGAAGCGGGCTCTGACCGCTCAGGAAGTGTCCAGCACTTCCAAGGGTGCATTGACCTTCGGTCGTTAGACTCGTGTCATCATGACTTTGGAAGCTCTGCAATCCGACCTCCTGTCCGCGCCCAAGCTCGATTGGGATTTCCTTCTCGACGCTCCACTGAGGATCGTCATCATCATCCTCGGCGCCATCGTGCTGAACATCGTGATGCGTCTCGTCATTCGACGCTTCTCCGCCGCTGTCGCCAAGGGCACAGTCGGCAGCGAGAAGAAGTCGGAGCACAGCAAGTTCTCGAGCACGGTCCTCGAATCCCAGCGCACCGGCATCGAGCCCACCGTCATTCGCGAACGGCGTGCGCAACGCGCGAAGACCGTCGGCCGGATGCTCTCATCGGTGACGACGATCCTCATCAGCGTCATCGCCGTACTCATGGTGCTCGACCAGATGAACTTCAACATCGCGCCGATTCTGGCTTCGGCCGGCATCGTCGGTGTGGCACTGGCCTTCGGTGCACAGGAACTCGTCAAGGACTACCTGTCCGGGTTCTTCATGGTCATCGAGGACCAGTACGGCATCGGTGACACCGTCGATCTCGGCGAGGCCGTCGGCGAAGTCGAGGACTTCGGTCTGCGCAAGACCGCGGTCCGCGATCTCACCGGAACGCTGTGGCATGTGCGCAATGGCGAGATCATGCGCGTCGGAAACCTGTCGCAGGGCTGGGCTCGCGCAGTCCTCGAGATCCCTGTCAAATACACCACCTCGATGGAGACCTACAGTGAGATCACCGAGGCCGTGACCTCGTCCCTGTCTGCGAACCCGGATGTGGCAGCGGCCGTCCTCGAGACCCCGGAGATCTCGGGTGTCCAGTCCCTGTCCGCCGAGTACAGGGTCATCAGGACGATGATCAAGACGAAGCCGAACCTTCAGTGGATGGTCGAACGTGCGTTCCGTGCCGAGCTCACGAACGAGTTCGACAAACGGGGAATCGACTTCCCGATCGTCCAGGAGACCGTACTCAGGTCGCTTCCGGGTATGTCCGGTCCGCTCGGGTCCGACGACGACAACCGTCCAGAGGCCGGGGGGAAGCAGCCGCAGCGTACCGACACTGCGCCGTCACCGCTGCCCAGCGATGACGAGATCCGAGCGACGACCGATGAAACCGCCGTCGATTCCGGAGATGGAGAGGGGTGAACGTGACTCAGACGTCGAACGAGACCATCTTCGAAGCCGTCGGTGGTCGACCCACCTTCACCAGGCTCGTCGACGTCTTCTACGACCATGTCGACAGAGACGAAGTCCTCATCGCCATGTATCCGGACGGACACGAACTGACCGGGGCCAAGCACCGGCTCCAGTCGTTCCTCGAACAGTACTTCGGCGGTCCGTCGACCTATCAGGAGGAGAGGGGGCATCCGCGACTGCGGATGCGACATTTCCCATTCCCCATCGACTTCGATGCTCGTGACCGGTGGCTGGCCAGCATGCGCGCGGCTCTCGACGATGTAGCGCTGCCGCCGCTCTACGACGAGATCTTCTGGGACTACTTCCAGCGTGCAGCCACGGCCATGGTCAACACCAACAGCAATCCGGTCTGAAACCGCACCCGACGGGCTGAAGTCTCACCCGACGGGCTGAGACCTCACCGTACGAGCTGAAGTCTCACCGCCCGCGGGTGAGCAGATGACCGCCCGGTGTTGCGATCCGCAGCCAACCGGAGGATTCGAAGACCTCGTAGTCCTCGGACTCACTCCCCGAGGCGGTCGCCGTCTCGGGCACGAATCGAAGTGCATCCGCAGCGAAAGCGAGGCCGCTGGGCAGCTCGGTGCCTCCCAGAGCGGTCATCGGCTTCGACCACACCTTCGAACGCAGCGCCTTGACCGCATGTGAGCCAGAGCCCTCCGGAGCTCCCGCACTGACCTCTGAGATCCCCGCCTCGGCGCTCGAACGCAGCACATCACCGCGGATCCTGTCGCGAGCCGTCCATTGGCCCTTGGGCGGAGCGATTCCGGTCCAGGACACCAGCACCGAGTTCGGCGGGACGGGCAGACGGGTGGCGTTTTCCTCTCTGGCGAAGCGATCCTTGAGGTTGGCCAGCGGCACCACCTCGTCGAGCCCGTCGTTCTCCGGCCCCGTCAGCCGCAGCATGCGCATGGCCAGCACCAATGGCGTCGTATCGCCGAGTCCGTGTGGATACAGCGGTGCGACGGTGACGACGAGCACAGTCGCTGACACGTGCAGACGCATTGCTCCGTCCGGGTCCAGCCGGTGAGCCAGGCCCGTGAATGCGGCCAGGTCCTTCATCGCCAGCGGATCGGCGATCTCGAGTTCCGTCACCGGCGACGTCCTCGCATCGGAACGGCTGGTCGGATGACTTCTTCCATGACTTCTGCCTCCTTCTGGCTCAGACGCCGTGGTTTCGAACTTGCGATGTCGACGAAGACGATGACCGTCTCGGCCAGGGTATAGCCGACCGAACCATCCGGTTCGGCGATGACGTAACCGATCGTCACTGACGCGGGCTTCACCTCGCTGATCACAAGGTCGATGGCAAGGGGCCCCGCCCGGTACGGGATCGGCTGGCGATACTCGATCGCGTGCGAGGCGACGAGCAGCTCGGTGCTCGTCGAGGCCTCGGCGAAGATCGTCGGTATCCGGATTCCTGACACCGTCTCTGCCACACCCAGTCGCCCCGGCGTCGTCGGGGCGTCGGTGCCGAAGGTCGGGGAGCCGAGAGCTCGCACTCGTGCCTCTTCGAGCAGGCGCAGCTGAGTGACGTTGTTGACATGGCCATAGGCATCCATGTCACCCCATCTCAGCTCCAGCAGTACTCGGGTGAATTCGTTCAGATGGGGGTCGGTGGCGCCTGAATGCATATGGCCCATCATGCCACTTTCAGCGTGCCGGTGGCGCTCACGATAGGATCGTGAACACAAGTACGAGAATCGTATTCCCAGGCTGGAGGCCCATATGAGCGATGCAGACCCCACCAACGTCGAGACTCTGCGCAGAGTCCTCGAGCTCGAGAGCCTCAGTTTCACCTCGGCCTCGCGGGAAAGCGACTTCTTCATCGGACAGAATCAGTACAAACCCGATGGCCGCGTCTTCGGCGGCCAGGTGGTGGCGCAGTCGGTTGTGGCCGCTGCCGCGACGCTGCCCGACGACCGTCTCATCCACTCGCTCCACGGCTACTTTCTTCGCGCCGGGGATGTCAGCAGGCCCATCGAATTCGGCGTCGAACGCCTCCGGGACGGTCGGTCGTTCTCGGCTCGCAGGGTTCACGCCTATCAGAAGGACCAGCCGATCATGTCTCTGATCGCTTCGTTCCAGAACGAGCAGGAGGGCTTCGAACATGCCGAAGCCATGCCGACGGGTCTGCCGGATCCTGAGGAGTGCCGGGAGCTGCGCGACATTCTGGTGGGCATGGATACCCCACAGGTGACCGAATGGCTCAACAAACGTCCCTTCGAGATCCGTCCGGTCGAAGCCTCCCTGTAT
Source organism: Brevibacterium marinum (assembly GCF_011927955.1). Classification (NCBI taxonomy): domain Bacteria; kingdom Bacillati; phylum Actinomycetota; class Actinomycetes; order Micrococcales; family Brevibacteriaceae; genus Brevibacterium; species Brevibacterium marinum. The sequence goes on from NZ_JAATJN010000001.1 coordinate 3,054,307, forward strand.
CTCGACTCCACGAATGATCGAGAGCGCGAAGAACAGCATGTGTGGTTCCGTGCCAGCTCCCCGTTCGGTGACGATCCTGTGCTCAATGCCGCGGCCCTGGCCTACGCCAGTGATTTCAATCTCCTCGAACCGGTCCTGCGCCGGCAGGGTCTGACCTGGACCGACCCGCGACTGCGTGTGGCCAGCCTCGATCATGCGATGTGGTGGCACCGTCGAGTCCTGGTCGATGAGTGGATGCTCTACGTTCAGGAGTCTCCCGCAGCCCAAGGCGGTCGCGGCCTGGGATACGGCCGCATCTTCTCCCGAAGCGGACAACTGCTCGCAACCGTCGCACAGGAGGGCATGGTCCGCCTCAAGGAACGACGATGAACCGGGACACCGCGATGATCGATATCCTGGGCAGGATACTCAGCCGGCTGGTCAGTGTCGCGCTGTTCATCGTCATCGCTCTTCTCGCACTCGTCTTCCTGCGCGAGTCGCTGACCTTGGATCTGGCGCTGCTCGCACTCATCTCGGCCGTCATCGGGGTTGTGGGCACGATTGCGCTCAGATACCTGTTCAGGCTGCTGCACTCAGTCGGCGATCTGTTCTCCTGAGCTCGTCCGGCGACCCGACTCCCCGAGGCTCGTGCATACGCACGCTGCCCCGGCCAGAAGGCCGGGGCAGCGTTGAGTGCTCGGAAACACAGGGGCCGGGTGAGTCAGCACGGACCGTACGAGACCTGTTCAGTCGCGGGTGAGGCGACGGTGGGTCACACGATGCGGACGGGCCGCGTCTTCACCCAATCTGTCGACCTTGTTCTGCTCATAGGATTCGAAGTTGCCTTCGAACCAGTACCACTTAGCCGGGTCTTCCTCCGTGCCTTCCCAGGCGAGGATGTGCGTCGCGACTCGATCGAGGAACCAACGATCGTGAGAGACGACGACGGCGCAGCCGGGGAATTCCAGCAGTGCGTTCTCCAGCGAGCCGAGTGTTTCGACGTCGAGGTCGTTGGTCGGCTCGTCGAGCAGCAGCAGGTTTCCGCCCTGTTTGAGAGTCAGGGCGAGATTGAGACGGTTGCGCTCACCACCGGAGAGCACGCCGGCCTTCTTCTGCTGATCCGGACCTTTGAACCCGAATGCCGAGACATAGGCCCGTGATGGCATCTCCACATTGCCCACTTGGATGAAGTCGAGTCCATCGGAGACGACTTCCCACAGGTTCTTGTTGGGATCGATTCCGCCGCGGGACTGATCGACGTAGGAGATCTTCACGCTGTCGCCGACCTTGAGGTCTCCCCCGTCAGGCTCTTCGAGTCCGACGATGGTCTTGAACAGCGTGGTCTTGCCGACGCCGTTGGGGCCGATGACTCCGACGATGCCGTTGCGCGGGAGGGAGAAGCTGAGATCGTCGATGAGGAGACGATCATCGTAGCCCTTCTTCAGATCATCGGCCTCGATGACGACATCGCCCAGGCGGGGACCGGCAGGGATCTGGATCTCCTCGAAGTCGAGCTTCTTGGTCTTCTCCGCCTCGGCCGCCATCTCTTCGTACCGAGCCAGGCGGGCCTTCGACTTGGTCTGTTTGGCCTTGGGATTCGAACGGACCCATTCGAGTTCGTCCTTGAGGCGCCTCGACAGCTTCGCGTCCTTCTTGCCCTGAACCTGCAGGCGCTCCTGCTTCTTCTCAAGATACGTCGAGTAGTTGCCCTCATAGGGATAGAGGTGCCCGCGGTCGACCTCGGCGATCCACTCCGCCACATGGTCGAGGAAGTACCTATCGTGAGTGATCGCGATGACAGCTCCGGGATACGAGCGCAGATGCTCCTCCAACCACAGCACGGACTCCGCATCGAGGTGGTTCGTGGGCTCGTCGAGCAGAAGCAGATCGGGCTTCTCGAGCAGCAGCTTGCACAGCGCCACTCGGCGACGCTCTCCGCCGGAGAGCACTTTGACGTCGGCGTCCGGCGGTGGACAGCGCAAGGCGTCCATCGCCTGCTCAAGCTGGGAATCGAGGTCCCACGCGTCTGCGGCGTCGATCGCCTCCTGCAGCTTGCCCATCTCTTCCATCAGAGCGTCGAAGTCCGCGTCGGGCGCAGCCATCTCTTCGGAGATCGCGTTGAAGCGATCGAGTTTGGCCTTGATCTCGCCGACGCCTTCTTCGACGTTGCCGAGGACGGTCTTCTCCTCGTTCAGCGGCGGTTCCTGCAACAGGATGCCGACGCTGAAGCCGGGGCTGAGCCGGGCCTCACCGTTGGAGGGCTGTTCGAGTCCAGCCATGATCTTGAGGATCGTCGATTTGCCGGCGCCGTTCGGGCCGACCATGCCGATCTTCGCCCCTGGGTAGAAGGACATCGACACGTCATCGAGGATGACTTTGTCACCGTGCGCTTTCCGCGCCTTGTGCATGGTGTAAATGAATTCGGCCATAATATCCTCAGGCTATCGCTACAGCATGCTCGAGTGCCAATTGGCACGTCGCTCGGATTTCGCGATCAGCCTCCGCCGAGCGAAGGAGCTTCGCCGGACGCGTCGCCCTCGGCCGAGGACCCCTCAGAGGTTCCTCCGTCCGACGACGTTCCCTCCGACGCTCCCTCGGATGAGGCCTCGTTCGAAGACCCGTCGGACGCAGAGCTTTCCGAGTCGGAGCCGCCCTCGGACGCAGACGACGCGCCCCCCGGTCCCTCGTCGGACGGCGATGGGCTCGCAGGAGGCCCGTCCTTGCCGTTGATGTCCTCACCGGGCAGGTGGCCGGCACCGTTGCCCTCACCGTCTTCATCACGCTTGTCCCCTGCGGGAGCTTTAACGCCCTTGGGGCGTTCGACCTCGCCAAACAGGCACGAGCCTGTCGATTCCGTCGGCTGCATCAGCTCCGCTGTCGCTTTGCCTTTTCGGATCTCGCCGATGACGCATCCCTTGTCGGTTTTGACGCCGAACATCTTCGCAGGGACATCATTGCCCAGGGGCGAATCGTCGATCGTGGCCTCGAGTTGCTCGGGTTCGTAGCCGGCATCGATCATCGTGTTGAAGAACTTCTTCGTCGACGGAACCGAATCCTCCTTCCCCGTCAGTGGTTCGAGCGCCTTGACCACTTTATCTACCTCCGCAACCTGTTCGGTGGGAGTTCGATCGGGCACCGATTGTGAGTCATCACCTCCGATCCCCAGCAGTGAACAGCCCGACAGAGCTAAGGTCAGGACTCCAAGACTCAGGAGGGGGACGAGACGCATCAACAACCTCGGCGGGGAGGGAACGATTAACAGTCTCACCCTAGCTGATCACGCGCCCGATCGCGGGCAGCTCCCCGGTGCCGCCGACAGGATTTCCCGTGGCCTCCTCAGAACGGGGCCGCCGCTCTCACCGTGTCGGCGACCACTGCCTCGTCCACATCGCCGGACTCGCCACCCTCAGCATTCGCGTCGGCCTCGCTTTCGGTCGCCCCCGACTCCACCTGGATGTCGATGCCCGAACCATCGCCCGCCGTGGGCAGGGGGCCTGCACCGTCCCGGTCGAGACCGGCCCACGCCGAGTCGGAACCGGACTCGGCCTGCGTCTGGCTGTTCTGCTGACGGTTGGCGCTGTTGGCCTTCTGATAGTTCGCGGTGCCATAGCGCAGATCCGGTCCAATGTGCTCGGCCACCACTGTCGGGGCGATTCCGGACTTCTCGTCCGTCGACCACTCACGGATCTTCAATGTCCCCTGTACGACGACGGACATGCCCTGTCGAAGGCTCATAGAACAGTTGCCGGCCAGAGGACCATAGCAGTCGACGCCGAACCATGACGTGGTGTCGGCGGAGTACTCGCCCGTCGTCTTGTCCAGTCGCCAGTGGTTGACCGCGAGTCGGAACGAGGCGCAGGCTCTGCCCGAGGGCAGGGTCCGGCTCTGCGGGTCGGCGGCCAAAGTGCCGCTGAGGTTGATCGGAATGATGGACATCGTGTTACCTCATCTCTTGGAAGGTCTCGTGACGGTCCCGGCGCAACGCCTGCGGAGACGTTACGGTCTGATGCGGCCCATCACGTGAACTCCCAGTCAGCGCCTGCGGCCGCTCTGGTGTCCAGGCATGAGAAATGCCCTGTGGACGCGTCGTGGGCGTCCACAGGACATCGGCACATGAGTCGCGGCTCCTGTGCACAGGAGTCTCAGTTGAGAGTTTCGTACGCCTTCCGGTGCTCGTCGATCACGGCCTTGACCGGACGCAGATACGAGCTCTGTGCCACACTGCCCACAGCATCGCGCAGACGGCGATCGACGTCGCTGGCCGCCTCGCTCGCGCCCTTGCTGCGGGCCGATTTCGCGATCACCGAAGTGATGACGGAGCCGATGATGCCCACTGCCAGGACACCGATGCTGACGATCCAGCTCCACCCGGGAAGCAGCCCCGGGGCTGCGATCGCGAAGACCGCGGTGGCGATGACACCCAGCAGACCGAGGATCGTCGCAGCAAAGAAGATGATCTGGAGAACGTTCGCGATCGACCACCAGCCGGGAGTCTGACGTTGGATATCCACAGCGGTGACGGCAGAGTCGAGAGTTTCGGACAGTTCGGTCGTGCTCGCCTTCTCGGCCTCAGCGGCCGCGGCCTGCCACGATCTGGGCATCGACGAGACGGACTCGGTGATAAGTTCGTGGGCCATCAGCCGCACCTGCGAGCTCTGGGTTTTGCTGGTCGCCGGCACAGAGGCCTGCACCAGCTCGTCCCGGCCCTGCCCGTGCTTGGAACCCAACGGGTCGGGGGCATTGCGCTGCATCCAGGCGAGCACCGGGTAGCCTGTCTTGCGATAGGCCCGGCGAATATAGTCGTCATGAACGGTCTGCGCGACGGCCTCGACGCCTGCGGCATCGGACATCGTCTCCACCAGACGTGATGCCCCGGGCAGTTCATCGGGCTCGGCCACGGGTTCGCCGAGCTCGGTCTGCATCCGCTTGGCCATGGCCTGCATGTCCGCCAGCAGCCTCTCCGCAGCGGCTTCCTTCGAATCGACCGTGTCGGCCAGGATCGACCGGATCTGAGGGACCCCCTCTCGGGTCATCGCCGAGGATACGTGCACCTTCGTGTCGGTGAGACCGTCCTCAACGAGGAGCTGCTGCAGATGGTCGGTTGCGGCCCGCTTTTCCTCGTCGCTGAGTTTATCGATCTGGTTGAGGACGACGACCATGTTCGAACTGTTCTCCGCCAGTTTGGCAAGGTACTCGGAGTGCAGAGAGAAGTCGGCGTACTTCTGGGGGTCGACGACCCAGAACACGACATCGACGAGGCCGACGAGTCGATCGGATTCGACGCGGTGTTTGACAGCGGTCGAATCATGATCGGGAAGATCGAGCAGAATGAGGCCGTGGAGCTTTCGCTGATCGTCCCCGTCGAGCGCGGATTCGCGCCAGGTCCGGCTGCGTTCGGGGACATGCAGCCAGTTGAGGATGTCGTTTCCGCCTTCGCCCCAGACGCACGCCGTCGGCCTCGACGTGGTCGGCCGTCGGACTCCGACCCGGGCGATGTCGAGCCCGGCAACGGCGTTGAACAATGACGACTTGCCTGAACCGGTGGACCCGGCGAAGGCCACCACAGTGAACTCCTCCCCCAGCCCGAGTCGGTCCTCGGCGCGTTCGAGCAGAGTCTGTGCATCGGCGCGAACTTCCGGACTGAGCTTGTCGCCCCCCAGGGACAGGGTCGATTTGATGCCGTCCGCGCGGCGCCTGATCTCGGACTGTGCAGAATCGTTCACAATGCCACCTCGAGTCGATCACCGGAGGCGCGCAGGGCACCCGATTGCCGCGCCGGTACCGCGGATAGTTGTAGTACGTTGTCAAAAGGCGCCCGACAGTCGCCGACGATACCGGCAGCTGCAGTCAGAAACCGGTCTCTGACCGATGCGATGAGGTTGACGGCTTCCTGCTCGCCGAAGATCGTACCGGCCAGGCCGAGGGCCACGTTCGCGTCATTGGCTGATGCCTGATCGCCGGACTTCGCATACTTCGGGTCCCAGAACGCGGCGTATTCGATGACAGCGCACACCCCGCCGACCCCGAACGACAGGATCCGGGCCTTGGACTTTCTGCCCTGCCCGATCTCCCGAACCAGGGCATTGACCTCGTTCGACCAGCCGCTGACCGCGGACTTGACCGAGTCCTCGAGATCTTTCGCAGCATGCCTCAGTTCCGGGTGGGCTTCCATCAGCTCCGCCCCGGCAGGGTCGCGCAGCCAGTCGGTGCCGACCTCGTCGACTGCTGCGATCGCCTGTTCGCGCAAGGAGATCGCCGCGCTGCGCAGGATCGCGATGTGCAGCGGCGAGGCCGCATCGTGTTTGCCGGTGACCGCCGCCGAGATCCGATCGCGCATGCGAGCCATTGTGGGTTCGAGCCCACGGAAGAGCTGACCTGTGCCGACGAAATCCTGCCACCTGGCATTGACTTCACCGTGCAGGACTCGGCCATCGGAGAAGACCTCGGTCAGGCCCTCTTGGGCACCGTCGAAGGTCTGCTCGACGCTCTGCTGCAGTCCACCGAAGGTCGACTCCTGCGACTCGGCGAAGTCGGCCAGAGAACGCACCTGACTGGGCAGAGCGCTGATCGAACCGGACAAAGTTCGTTGCCGAATTCGATCCTGCGACCGGCCCTCCGAACTCACTTGACTGATCCACGAACGGATCGGGTAGATCGCCGAATGCGGCAGAAGACCACCCTCGAGTTCGAGTTCGGCAACGGCGAAGATCGGCGAGTTCGCGAGTCCGGACTCCGACAGCAGACTGGAGAGGTGGTGCCTGACTTCGCGGTTCGCCTGCGGCGGCACGCGGTCGAGGACGATAGCAACCGAGGTGTTCCGGACCGCCGCCTCTTTGAGCAGCCCCCAGGGGGCCGCATCGGCATAGCGGTTGGCCGTGGTCACGAACATCCACAGGTCCGCGCTCATCAGAATGCGGCGAGCCAGCTCACGGTTCGACTCGGCAATGGAATCGATGTCCGGGCAGTCGAGGATCGCGGTTCCCGGCTCCACTCCCTCATCGGGAGTGAGCACCACGGAGGGCGTGGTCGCCTCGGATGTCGAGCTTCGCGGCAGATCGGACAGGAACGACTGCGATTCGAAGAACTTGGAGTCTGCGGGGTTGTGGATGACGATCGGGTTGCCCGTCGTCGGTCTGCGTACGCCGGACGGGCTCACGGACCGTCCCACCAAAGAATTCACGAGCGTGGACTTCCCGGCCCCGGTCGAACCGCCGACGGCGATCATGAACGGAGCCGGTGTCCGATTGATTCTCGGCAGGAGGTAGTCCGTCAGCTCCGAGGAGAGCTGACGGTGCAGTTCGCGACCGTCGGCCGAGTCATCGGTCTGGAGGGTGAAGCGGGTTTCGGAGACTCGCTTCGCGATATCGCTCAGCGCCCCTCCCACTGGTGGCGTCACGGCACTCTTGCTGTCTGTCATCACGCATCCACTCTCTACGTTTTCCCAGCTCTGCACCAATTGCCACGCCGTGACGGAAGGTAATTGCTCCCTGCGGGGGCGCTATGGAGGGCGTTTGCAGACCGCTCGGGATGACGAGTACCCCCGGCGGGGCTCGAACCCGCGACCTACCGCTTAGAAGGCGGTTGCTCTATCCAACTGAGCTACGGAGGCTCAAATATCCTATCTGATGCTGCACACAGAACAGAAAGCGGTCCTCGCCGGCGGCTCGGGGTTTTGAGTCCGAAACACCGGCGAGGACCGCTGTGGCTGTGTGGCCGCATGGCCTCTCACATCACGAGGCGAAGCTCATGGATCAGTAGAGGCGAGCGGCTCGCTCCAGTGACTTGCGCACGGTCACGAATGCGACCATGACGACTCCGATGAGCGCCAGGATGACCGCTACTGCCTCGATGGCGAAGGCGAAGTCGACTATGACCGGAAAGAAGCCGGCTGCCATGAAGCCGAGCAGGGCGACCATCGTCAGTGCGGTGGCTGTGGTGAAGTACGTGGAACCGTTCATTATTCATCTCCTTCTTCCTTAGAAAAAGAGTAAACCCAAACGAGACGTAAGTCACTAGGAATCGGCCGAGAGTTTCCTGCGGCCCTGAGCTTGTCGACCGATGTCGACCGCCTGCTCCGGCAGGACCCGGTCAGTCCTGACTGCGTGAATCGACGGCGTCTTCCAGGCGCTCGAGCTTGCCATCGATCTCGCCGGAATACCCGGGGCGGATATCGGCCTTGAGGACCAGGGCCACACGTGAGCCGAATTCGCCGACGGCCTCCGTGGCCTCCTTCACCACAGCGAAGACCTCATCCCATTCGCCTTCGAGCGTGGTGAACATCGAATCGGTGCGGTGTGGCAGCCCGGAGCGTCGGACGACTTCCACGGCCGCGGCGACAGCGTCGTGGACGGATGCGTCCCTGTTGTCCCCGCCACTGGGAGCGATGGAGAATGCGACGAGCATGGTGCTCTCCTTCCTGAACGGTGTCAGTTCTGTTTCCTCAACGGTGTCAGTTCGGCGAGGGCACGTCCACGATGAGCGAATCGCCCTGTCCACCGCCACCGCAGAGAGCGGCGACGCCCGTGCCTCCGCCTCGGCGCCGGAGTTCCAAGGCCAGGGTCAGCACGAGGCGCGCACCCGATGCACCGATGGGGTGCCCGAGTGCGACCGCTCCGCCGTTGACGTTGACCTTGTCCGGGTCGACGCCCAGGTCCTTCGAGCTCGCGAGCCCGACTGCGGCGAATGCCTCGTTGATCTCGTAGAGGTCGAAGGAGTCGGCCGCGACCCCCTCACGTTCGGCGGCGGCCTTGATCGCCTGTGAAGGCTGATGCTGCAGGGTCGAGTCGGGGCCGGCAGTCCAGGCGTGGGAGCGGATCTCGGCGAGGATGGGCGCGCCGAGCTCCTGAGCCTTCTCGCGGGACATGACGACGACCGCACACGCCCCGTCAGAGATCTGCGAGGCATTCCCGGCCGTGATCGTACCGTCCTTGCGGAAGGCCGGGCGCAGCTTCCCCATCGACTCCGCTGTGGTTTCGGAGCGCACCCCCTCATCGGCTGACACGGTGACATCGCCCTTGCGGCCGGGGATCGTGACGGGCTCGACCTCGTCGCCGAAGGAGCCGGATTCCCACGCCCGGGCGGCTCGCTGGTGGGAGCGGGCGGCGAAGGCATCCTGATCCTCACGGGAGAACTCGAAGTCACCGGCATTGGCCTCTTCGGTCAGGCCTCCCATGGCCTGGTCGGTGAAGGCGTCCCAGAGTCCGTCATAGTCCATGTGGTCCTTGACGATGACGTCGCCGTACTTGTAGCCCGAACGCGACTTCTCCAACAGATGGGGTGCCAGGCTCATCGATTCCTGCCCGCCGGCGACGACGACGTCGTACTCTCCGGCCCGGACGAGCTGCGCGGCCTGCGTGATCGCGTTCATCCCCGACAGGCACAGTTTGTTCACGGTCACGCCCGGAACGCTCATCGGGATGCCCGCTTCGACGGCCGCCTGTCGCGCAGGGCCCTGGCCGAGTCCGGCCTGCAGAACCTGCCCCATGATGACGTAGTCGACGTCCTCGCCCTTGATGCCTGCGCGAGTCAGTGCGCCTGTCATCGCAGCCGCGCCGAGCTGCACTGCCGACAAAGACGACAGGCCTCCCTGCAGACGCCCGAACGGCGTGCGGGAACCCGCGACGATCACTGCATCAGCCATGTTTCCTCCTCAGGTGTTCGAGCCGGCGTTCGAGTGCCGGGAATCGATGAAGTGCTTTCCGCCTCCAGGATAGTCCAGGTGTCTGTGGCCCCATCACGGGGCCTGGGTCGCCTCATACCCGGAGGTGTCCACATGGAGAGCATTCGCACCCAACACTCATGGTGTGTCCGTTAGACTGGACGACGGACGATTTGACCACATCCCTTGACATGACAGGAGTCCACTTCAGTGACGCCCACCGAAGAATTCCGCACAGCGATGCGCGGCTACGAAAAAAGTGAAGTTGATTCTCGCCTGCAGCAGCTGCGCACCGAGGTCGAGTCCGTTCGCAAGGCCCTTTCCGACGCGCGCAGCCAGGTCATCAACGCCGATCGCGCGAAGCTCCAGATTGCAGGGGAACTGTCCGAAGCGAAAGCTCAGCTGAAGAAGGCCGCCAACGACAGCGCCGAGGCTGCGGGTCCTCCCGGCAGTCGCATCGACCACCTTCTCAAGATCGCCGAGTCCCAGGCCCGCGAAACCCTGACCCAGGCGAACTCCGATGCCGAGACCATTCGCAACAAGGCCCGGGCCGAAGCAGCATCGGCCCGCGCCCGGATGCACACCGAGAGCAACGACACCCTGTCGAATGCCCGTTCGGAGGCAGATGCGATCATCAGCTCGGCCGAGATGCGTGCCGATGAGACCGTCAAGGCCGCAGAGAAGCGCGCGTCCGAGCTCAAGGCCACCGCCGAGCGAGAGTACAACCAGGCCACTGAGGCCAACGAGGCGGCCACGAAGGAAGCTCGTGAGAGTCTCGATCACGAACTCTCCGAGCTCAAGGCCACTGCCGAGAAACAGGCCGCAGATCTTCGCGCCGAGGCCAAGACCGAGGCCGATGAGTCGATTGCGGCCGCTCAGGCCCAGGCCGATGAGCTGCTCGCCGCGGCCAAGGCCCGCGATGAGGCTTCGACGAAGGCTGCGGACGAACTCGACGTCGAACTCGCCGGTAAGCGCCAAGCCGACGAGGCCGATCGCAAGAAGCGCTACGACGCCGCCCAGGCCGAGAACAAGAAGGTCATCGACGAAGCACAGGCGCGCGCAGCCAAGGCAGACGGGGAGGCCAAGGAAGCAGCCGAACGGGCGGAGACGACCCGCGAAGACGCCGTGAAGAAGGCCGACGAGATCATCGCCGACGGCAAGACCCGCGCACAGACCCTCATCAGCGAGGCCCGTGCCACGGCCGAGGCCACGATCGAGGAATCGGCTGCCGAAGCCAAACGCAATGTGGCCTCGGCCCAGTCCCAGGTCGATCTGCTGACCAAACAGCGCAAGACGATCACAGCCCAGCTCGACCAGCTCCGTTCGCTCTTCGCCATGCCCGGCGTCATGGACGGCGACTCGGTCGATCCTGACAAGGCCGAGTCGGCGTCGCATGCCACCGAGCAGATCGCCGGCAACGATGAGCTCGCCGACCTGTTGGCCGAAGACCCCGACGGCACCGACGTGACGGGCGATGCCGAGGCGACTGCGACCGACTCGGCGGCGACGGATTCCTCCGACCCAGCCGATTCCGACTCTGCTGCGAATGCTGACGGCGCGTCGGAATCCACGAACGCGTCGACGACTTCGGACGAGGAGGATACAGCCGAGGCAGCCGAGTCGGAAGACGACGATGGTGCCGAGGAGTCGGTCGATGACTCCGAGCTGCCCAACGGGGCCACCGACGCCGATACGATCGCCATCGACGCTCAGGTGTCAGGATCGAAGGACAATAACGCCCAGGCTTCGCGCTCGAAGAATTCGCTGCGCTGAGGTTCACGCCGATCGCCGGTCGGCCACATCGAGGAAGGGGCCAGTTCGCATCGAACTGGCCCCTTCCTCATGCCCGGGCACCCGCCGCGCTCACCGGAATCTCTGAAAACATCTCGTGTGCCAGTGTCGTCGAGACTCAACGCCGATCTCGGTCCCGTGACCGGCGCTCTGCCTCCACGCGACGATATGTGCCGTCGATGAGGCCACGTCCTGTCCGCACCCGGGACAGACATACACTTTGCCCTGCGTATTGCCGGCGACGTTCTGCACCGACCAGGTTCCGTCGGACAGCTGGCGGCTCGTGCGCAGCCCGCTCACGGAGTCGGAGAGTTCACGTGGGCTGCGCTGCCATTTGTTCTTGCGACGCGAGGAGGTAGATCGTGGCATCTGCTCATTGTCTCACGTAGGGTGAAACGCGTGCGTCTCGTCATTGCTGAATGCTCCGTTGATTATGCCGGTCGTCTGACCGCCCACCTGCCCATGGCCACCCGTCTCATCATGCTCAAGGCCGATGGCTCGATCCTCATCCATTCGGATGGCGGATCCTACAAACCGCTGAACTGGATGACTCCCCCGTGCTCGATCACAGTCACGAAGCCGAGCGAAGATCAGACGGAAGCGGGCCTGTCGGAGATCTGGACGGTGTCCCAAGCCAAGACCGGAGACCGATTGGTCATCTCCATCGCCGAGGTGATCGCCGATGATCGGCATGAGCTCGGAGTGGACCCCGGACTGGTCAAGGACGGCGTGGAGTCCCATCTGCAGGAATTGTTGGCTGAACACATCGAAACGCTCGGGGATGGCTACAGCCTCGTCCGACGTGAGTATATGACGGCTATCGGGCCCGTCGATCTCCTCGCCCGCGATCATGGACACCAGTCGGTCGCCGTCGAGATCAAGCGACGTGGAGACATCGACGGCGTCGAGCAGCTGACCAGGTACCTGGAGCTGATGAACCGTGATCCGCTGCTCACCCCGGTGCAGGGCGTCTTTGCCGCGCAGGAGATCAAACCGCAGGCACGCACCTTGGCCGAAGACCGTGGGATTCGCTGCGTCGTCCTCGACTACGACGCGCTTCGCGGCATGGACGATCCCGATTCGAGGCTGTTCTGAGCGCTGACGTAAGCGCCGAACGCTATTCGAAGCTGAGAATGTCGGCCTTCTCCACACGTTCGATGTTGGCACCGAGCCGACGCAGATTGGACACGAAGTTCTCGTAACCGCGTTCGATGTGATCGATGCCCGAGACCTCGGTGATGCCGACCGCACGCAGACCGGCCATGACGAGACCGGCACCGGCACGGATGTCCGAAGCCTCCACCTCGGCGCCGGATAGTCCCTCGACGCCGGTGATCAGCGCATGATTGCCGTCCACTCGGACCTTCGCACCCAGCCGAGCGATCTCCTGAACGAACCTCCACCGGGCCTCGAAGAGGTTCTCCGAGAGCAGACCCACCCCGTCCGATACGGAGTTGAGGGCGATGACGAAGGGCTGCAGGTCGGTCGGGAAGCCGGGAAACGGCATCGTTGCGACACGAATCGCGAGCGGACGTTCGGACCCTATGACTCGGAACCCGCCGCCGCGTGTGCCGTCGCTCAACTCGATCTCACCGAGGTCATCGACTCTCGACCCAGCGTCGCGGAGCTTGATCGCGATATTCGGCATCAGTTCGAGGCCGACGCCCTTGACAGTCACGTCGCCGCCCGACAACGCTGCACCGAAGGCGTAGGTGCCGGCCACGATCCGGTCACCGACCGTGCGGTGCTCGGCGGGATGGAGCGAGTCGACTCCGGTGACCGTGATCTCGGACGTGCCGATGCCGTCGATCCGTGCTCCCATGTCCACGAGCATCGTGCAGATGTCGACGATCTCCGGCTCCTTGGCCGCGTTCGAGATCGTCGTCACGCCATGGGCGAGAGTCGCTGCCATGACGAGGTTCTCCGTGGCTCCGACGGAGGGGAACTCAAGGGAGATGTCCGTTCCGCGAAGACCACCGGGCGCATCGGCGACGAAATACCCGTGGTCGAGGTGCACCGTCGCGCCCAGGGCTTCGAGGCCGGCCTGATGCATGTCGAGGCCACGTGAGCCGATCGCATCGCCGCCGGGCAGCGCCACATGCGCAGAGCGCATCCGGGCCGTCAGCGGACCGAGCACTGAGATGGATGCCCGCATCGCGCGGACGAGTTCGTAATCGGCCTGGATGCCCACGGCCTCCGGCACGTCGATGCTGACGATGCCGCGGTCCGCGTCGTATTCGACGTCACAGCCGAGCCGGGTCAGGAGCTGGACCATGATTCTGACGTCGAGGATCGCCGGGACGTTGGTGATGATCGTCCGACCGACGGCGAGAAGACTGGCGGCCATGAGCTTGAGGACGCTGTTCTTCGCCCCCCTGATATCGACGTCGCCGAGCAGACGACTCGGGCCGGTCAAACGGAACACATCCATCAGGTGAACCTTCCCATCGTCGGATTGAATCCAGGTGGCGAGGACTCCAACCATGATGCCATCGTCGACAGCGACTCGGTGTCCATGGCCAGTGATACGGAGCGGGGCCGACCGTCGGCCTTGCCGTAAGAACAGTCAACCACCACCGCGTCCGGCAGCACGGAGTACTGCTCGCCAGACGTGGGTTTGCGCCGGACGAGGATATCGAGGTCGGCGCGCGGCAGACGCACCGCGGCGCGTCGAGTCAACGCGAATACCGGATACCAGTCCAGTGAGGCCACCGAGAACACGGCGACACCCAAACGCCAACGTGGGCGAGAAGAGGATTCCTCGCCCACGTTGATGGAACAGTCAAAAGCACCGGAGAGCTTCGAAATCGACCTGCGACGGATCGTCACCACGACGATCAGCGCAAGAGCGAGTCCCACTAACGAGAGCAGAACGATCAGCAGGACGGAAGGGTTCACGGTTGCCAGTGTAATTGACGGATCAGAGAAGTTCGGCCTGATCAGCGGCAATGATGACGCGATTATTCTCCACCGATAGGAAACCACCATCGGCCTGAACCCGGATGGTCTCATCCGCAGGAGTGAGAATACGGGCCTCACCATCGGCTACAACACCCAGCACGGGCTCGTGACCTGGCAGGATGCCGATCTCGCCGTCCGAGGTACGGGCGATGACGCGCTTGGCCTCACCGACCCATACCTCACGGTCGGCTGCTACGACGTTCACATCGAGTGCAGCCATGGCTTACTTCTGCATCTCTTCGTAGTTGCGCATGACGTCGTCAAGCCCACCCACGTTGAAGAATGCCTGTTCGGGAATGTGGTCGACCTCGCCGGAGCACAGCTTCGAGAAGCCTTCGATCGTGTCGGACAGCGGAACCGTCGAGCCGGGCACCTGGGTGAACTTCTCGGCGGTGTAGGTGTTCTGCGAGAGGAACTGTTCGATGCGGCGGGCGCGGTGGACGACCAGCTTGTCCTCCTCACCGAGCTCGTCGACGCCGAGGATGGCGATGATGTCCTGCAGCTCCTTGTTCTTCTGCAGAATCGCCTTGACCTCGTTGGCCACCCGGTAGTGCTCGTCGCCGACGATCAGCGGATCGAGGATGCGCGAGGTCGAGGTCAGCGGATCGATGGCCGGGTACAGACCACGTGAGGCGATGTCACGGCTGAGCTCGGTCGTCGCGTCCAGGTGCGCGAACGTCGTCGCCGGTGCCGGGTCGGTGTAGTCGTCGGCGGGAACGTAGATCGCCTGCATCGAAGTGATCGAGTGACCACGAGTCGAGGTGATGCGCTCCTGCAGCAGGCCCATCTCATCGGCCAGGTTCGGCTGGTAGCCCACGGCCGAGGGCATGCGGCCCAGCAGGGTCGACACCTCGGAACCGGCTTGGGTGAAACGGAAGATGTTGTCGATGAACAACAGCACGTCCTGGTTCTGCACATCGCGGAAGTACTCCGCCATGGTCAGAGCCGACAGGGCCACACGCAGTCGGGTGCCTGGTGGCTCATCCATCTGACCGAAGACGAGCGCGGTGTCCTTGAACACTCCTGCTTCGTCCATCTCCATGATGAGGTCGTTGCCCTCACGGGTGCGCTCTCCCACACCTGCGAACACGGAGGTGCCGCTGTGGTTGTGGGCGATGCGGTAGATCATCTCCTGGATGAGGACGGTCTTGCCGACACCGGCACCACCGAAGAGACCGATCTTTCCACCCTGGACATACGGGGTGAGGAGGTCGATGCTCTTGATTCCGACCTCGAGCATCTCGGTCTTCGACTCGAGCTCGTCGAACGCGGGGGCGCTGCGGTGGATCGGCCAGCGTTCACCGATCTCGAGCTGTTCGCCGTCTTCGAGGTTGAGGCAGTCGCCGGTGGTGTTCCACACGTGGTTCTTCGTGATTTCGCCGACGGGCACTGTGATGGGTGCGCCGGAATCGACGACTTCCTGCCCCCGGACGAGTCCGTCGGTCGGCTGCAGCGACACGGCACGCACGATGCCGTTGCCCAGGTGCAGCGCGGTCTCGAAGGTCAGCTTGCGCGTGCCCTCGGAGAGTTCCACCGAGGTGGACAGGGAGTTGTAGATCTCTGGCACGGAGTCGAGCGGAAACTCGATGTCGACAACCGGGCCAATGACTCGGGAAATCCGGCCGAGGGCTGTGCCCTGCGCCGGGGAGGTATCCGTAGCTGTGGCAGTCATGGTCTCTTTCTTCTCTGCTCTCGCCGGTCAGTCGCCGGCTGATGATGCCGCAAGGGCATCGGCCCCACCGACGATCTCGGTGAGTTCCTGGGTGATTTCCGCCTGGCGAGCCGAATTGGCCAACCGGGTGTAGGTCTTGATGAGATCATCCGCATTGTCGGTCGCCGTCTTCATCGCAGCCTGTCGCGAAGCCTGCTCGGAGGCCGAAGCGCTGAGCAGCGCGGACAGGATCCGCGAATCGATGTAACGCGGCAGCAACGAGTCCAACACGGCCTCTGCACTGGGTTCGAACTCATAGAGTGGGAACGCGGCTGCAGGGGCTGCCGGTGCGGAACCGCCGCCGGTGGCGACTTCGTCCGCGTCGACGACCTCCAGCGGAAGCAGACGCCGGTATTCCGGGTCGTGCTTGACGCTGGAGACGAACTTCGTGAAGACGATGTAGATCTCATCGACACCGTTCTCTGCGGACTCCGCGTTGAAGCTCTGCAGCAGGGCCTCCCCGATCTCGCGGGCGTTCTCGGGCGTCGGGGTCTCGGAGAAACCCGTCCAAGACCGCTCGATCGCACGGTCGCGGAACGTGTAGTAGTTCTCGGCCTTGCCACCGACGGTGAACAGTGCGACGTCCTTGCCCTCGCTGTGCAGCAGGCGGACGAGCTCCTCGGCCTCCCGCAGCAGGTTCGCCGAATAGGCTCCCGCGAATCCGCGGTCGGGACCGACCACCAGCACGGCCGCCCGGCTGACTGTCTCCGGTTCCGTCGTCAACACATGGTCGACATTGGACTCGCTTGCCACTGCCGACACCGCGCGGGTCAGAGCGTTGGCATAGGGGCTGGCAGCCTGAGACCGGGCGATGGCCTTCTGAATCCGCGAAGCAGCGATGAGCTCCATGGCCTTGAAGATCTTCCTCAAGGACGACGTAGAGCGGATCTTCTGTTTGAAGACCCTCTGCTGGGCTCCCATCAGTTCTTCCTTTCGCTGTTACGGATCAGGTTCAACGCTTCTGCCGAACGATCTGCTCCTGCTCGACCTCTTCGGAGGACGCGGTGGCAGTGTCCTCACTGCCGACCTTGGATCCGTTCGAGTCCGTGCTGACGAAGTTCTTGGTGAACTCCTCCAGCACGCTGTCGAGCTCGGCCGAAGTGTCGTCATCGAGCTTGAGCGTCTCACGAATGGTCGTGAAGATGCCGGTCTTGCGCTCAATGTGGTCGTGGAGCTGAGTTTCGAACTTCAGCACGTCGGAGACCTCGATCTCATCGAGATAGCCGTGGGTGCCGGCGAAGATCGACACAGTCTGCTTCTCGAAGGGCATCGGAGTGTACTGAGACTGTTTGAGCAGTTCCGTCAGGCGGGCGCCGCGGGCCAGATCACGCTTGGTCGCATCGTCGAGGTCCGAGGCGAACATCGCGAATGCCTCGAGTGAACGATACTGTGCCAAGGAGATCTTCAAAGTGCCCGAGACGCTCTTGAGCGCCTTCGTCTGAGCCGAACCGCCCACCCGCGACACGGATACACCGACGTCGACAGCGGGACGCTGACCGGCGTTGAACAGATCCGACTGGAGGAAGATCTGACCATCCGTGATCGAGATGACGTTGGTGGGAATGAACGCACCGACGTCATTGGCCTTGGTCTCGATGATCGGCAGCCCCGTCATCGATCCGCCGCCCAGCTCGTCGGACAGCTTCGCACAGCGTTCGAGCAGGCGTGAGTGGAGGTAGAACACGTCGCCGGGGAAGGCCTCACGGCCCGGCGGACGACGCAGGAGAAGAGAGACGGCGCGGTAGGCCTCGGCCTGCTTCGACAGGTCATCGAAGACCACGAGGACGTGCTTGCCGTCGTACATCCAGTGCTGACCGATGGCCGATCCGGAGTACGGTGCGAGGTACTTGAAGCCGGCCGGGTCGGAGGCCGGGGAGGACACGATCGTGGTGTATTCCAGTGCGCCGGCTTCTTCGAGCGACCGGCGCACACCTGCGATGGTCGAGCCCTTCTGGCCGACGGCGACGTAGATGCAGCGGACCTGCTTCGTCGGGTCGCCGGTCTCCCAGTTGGCCTTCTGGTTGATGATCGTGTCGATCGCGAGAGCGGTCTTACCCGTCTTGCGGTCACCGATGACAAGCTGACGCTGGCCACGTCCGACCGGGATCATGGCGTCGATGCTCTTGTAACCGGTCTGCAGAGGTTCGCGGACCTCCTGGCGATCCATCACGCCTGCGGCCTGGAGCTCGAGCTCACGGCTGCCGACGGTGTCGACGTCTCCGAGCCCATCGACGGGACGCCCCAGCGGGTCGACCACGCGACCGAGGTATCCGTCACCGACGGGAATCGACAGGACCTCACCGGTCCGGTAGACGTTCTGCTCCTCGGCGATTCCGGAGAATTCGCCGAGTACGACAACGCCGATCTCCCGCTCGTCCAGGTTCTGTGCCAGGCCCAAAGTGCCGTCTTCGAACCGAAGGAGTTCGTTGGCCATGGTCCCCGGCAGGCCCGAGACGTGGGCAATTCCGTCACCGGCGGTGACGACCTTGCCGACCTCGCTCTTTACCGAACTCTCGGGGTTGTACGAGTCAACGAACTTCCCGAGAGCGTCCCGGATCTCTTCCGGGCGAATTGTCAGTTCCGCCATCTGGTTTCCCTGCTTCCTTTACTCAAAACTTGTGTCCGACGACCGGTGGGCCGCCTGTGCGGCCGGACTGACCGGCCCCTCGAATTAACGTGTGAGCTTGCGCTTCACATCGGCCAGGCGATCAGCCACTGTGGAACTCATCATCTCATCACCGACCTGTACGCGGACGCCCCCGATCACCTCGGGATCGACCTGGACGTTGAGAACGAGGTCACGCCCGTAACTGGATGAAAGAGCGGCCGCGAGTTTCTCGGTCTGTGCTTCGCTCAGCGGTCTGGCGACGGTCACATCCGCGACCGAACGCTGCTGCCTGGCCGCGAGGATGTCGCTGTACTGGTCGAGAGCGGTGGCCACCCGCAGCCCGCGCGGATACACGGCCGCCTGCTCGATCAGAGTGATGGTGTCGGCCTCAGCCTTACCTGCCAGCAAGTCTGCAATGAGCTCACGCTTCGACTGGGCTGACGCATCGGAGTCCAAGGCGCGAGCCAGTTCGTGTTCGCTTTCGCACAGACGGGCGAAGCGGAAGACTTCCTCCTCCACCTGACCGAGTCGACCGGTCGCCTGTGCGGCAGCGGCGATGGCTGTCACACCGGCGACTTCGAGGCTGGTCACCAAGTCCTGAGTTCTGGCCCAGCGCTGGCCGACGGCCACTTCGCTCGAACGCAGAACGGGTTCAGTGGTCCGAGTCGAGAACAGAGTCCGCAGCAGCTGCTGCTTCTTCTCGGCCGACTCGGACGAGTCCGCCAAGGCCTTGCGCAGCGTCACGTTCTCCGCGAGAACGGCGACGACGGCCAGTTCGCCCTTACCGAACTCCCGCGCGTCGCCGTTCGAGATTTCGGCATTGGCGCTTTCAAGAACGACCTGCAGGGACAGTCTGCTCGACTGGAGCATCACGCCCCCTTGACCGGCTGTGCCGACGACTGCGACTCAAGATCTGAGATGAAGCGGTCGACCACGTTGGCAGAACGCTGATCATCGGTGAGAGACTCACCGACGATGCGCGATGCCAGATCGGTGGCGAGCGTCCCGACTTCCGAACGCAGCTGCACCATGGCGGACTGACGCTCGGCTTCGATCTGCGTTTGAGCCTGAGCGACGATGCGCTCCGACTCCGCATGAGCCTGGGTCTTCATGTTGGCGATGATCTGGGCGCCTTCTTCCTGAGCCTCGGCACGCAGTCGTGCAGCTTCTGCACGGCCGTCGGCGAGCTGCTTCTGATACTCGGCCAGAGCCTCATCGGCTTCGGCCTGCACCTTCTCAGCCTTCTCAATTCCACCCTGAATGCGCTGTGCGCGCTCGTCGAGGGTCTTGTTGAAGGCCGGGAGGACGTACTTCCAGACAACCAGGAAGACGATCAGCAGACAGATGGCACTCCAGATGATGTCGTACCAGGCTGGGAGAAGCGGGTTCTCAGCCGAGGCAAGAATGTGTACCGGAGTCATCGATTAGTCCTCTTCGTGATCAGGGCAGGAAGAACGGGGTGGCGATGCCGATCAGGGCCAGGGCCTCGATCAGCGCGATGCCGAGGAACATGTTTCCCCGCAGTGCGCCGGCCATCTCAGGCTGACGTGCGGTTCCCTCGATGGTCTTGCCGATGACGATACCGACACCGACGCCCGGTCCGATTGCGGCGAGGCCGTAACCGATTGTCGAAACGCTACCTTCAACTGCGGCGAGCATATCCATAGGATGCTTTTCCTTTCATAATGAAGCCGGGTGGTTGGCCCGACCGTGCAACTCGTGAGTTACGGTTCTGGGTGTTGAGTCAGTGTTCGTCTGAGACTGCGGCGTTGATGTAGACGCAGGAGAGCAAGGCGAAGATGTAGGCCTGCAGGACGACGATCAGCGTCTCGAGGATGAAGACGAAGAAGCCGCCGGCGAAGGTCACGATCGAGAAGAACTGGAATCCGTTCGCCGCGTCGAGCAGGAAGAAGCTCGTCGCGGAGAAGCAGAGCACGAGGAGGAGGTGGCCGACCATCATGTTGGCGAAGAGTCGGATCGCCAGCGTGAACGGCTGAGTGACGAACTTCGTGATGAATTCGATCGGGATGAGCAGAATGTGCATCGGCCATGGGACGCCGGGCAGGATCAGAGAATCCTTGAGGTAGCCGCCGAGTCCCTTCTCGGCGATGCCGGCCCAGTGATAGGTGACGTAGACCGTGAGTGTGAGGACGATCGGGAGACCGATGACGCCGGTGCCCGGCATGTTGAGGAACGGAATGAGCTTCGTGACGTTCCAGAACAGGATGCCGAAGAAGATCGCCACGATCAGCGGCATGAACTTCTTGGCGCGCTTCTTGCCCATGGTGTCCTCGGCGATGCCGACGGTGACGAACTCCATGGCCAGCTCCATTGCCGACTGGAAGCGGCTGGGAACGAGCTTCATCCGCTTGGCCCACACAGCGAGCAGAACAACGACTGCCACAGTGGCGAGGACGCGAATGAGCATCACGCGGTTCATCTCAAAGGGAGTGCCTTCGAACAGGAACGCAGCGGGGAAGAACTCCGCCATGGACGGGGCGTGATAACCACTTTCAGCGGCTTGGATCATTGTGTTCGCGGCGTTGAGTGTTCCCACGTTTCCTTTACTCTCCCATGGTCAAAAGCCTTGATGGCCTGGCCTTATCCACACATCAGGTGTGTGGCTTTAGGTTCAGGAGCGACATGGAGCGACAAATGGCTCCAGCACCGCAACTACTCTACCAATCGTAGAGAGCTGCCGACAAATTCATCACCTTTGACTGTACATCTTCTGGCAGGGGTTTTCGCACTGACCGGCGACGCCTATTTCGCGTCCGGGTCGACGTAGGGAACTCGCCCTTTGACGACGGTCAGGGCTTCGACGAGCGAGGAGCCGATCACGGCGACGACGATCGTGAAGAAGGCCACGGTTCCGTCCAGCCAGCTTGCGTCTTTGAGCCGCCAGATCACGATCATGAAGATGAACGCCTTGAACAGGAAACCCATGCCCAAGAATCCGCCGATCGCTGTCAGCCCCATATTGCGGCCCGCATACATGATCACCAGAGTGATGATGATGAAGATCGCGGCCAATCCCCCGCCGACGGCTCCGCCGTTGAGGCCCGCGGTCCCGGACACCAGGTAGCCGATGCCCATGCCGAGCACCGCGACCGCAACGACCAGGACGATGCCTCGGACCAGCATGGTCCGCCACACCCGCGTCCACGCGGCCTGGACATACGTTTCCTTGTGGGCAGACTCATCGGTCATGAGATTTCCTCTCTGGCTTTCTGACGGACCCGCAGGGGGTAGAAGGTGAAGACGAGGGTGACGGCGAACAGTGCACCCACGATGCAGACCACGTAGATCCACGGCATCAGCAAGAGCATCACGGACCCGAATGCGATGAGTGCGGTCCAGGTGTAGAGGATGAGCACGGCTCGAACGTGAGAATGTCCCAGACTGAGCATTCTGTGATGGAGATGTTTGGCGTCGGCGGAGAACGGCGACTGACCTGCCAGGAGCCGACGGACGACGGCCAGGCCCAGATCCAGCAGCGGCAGGAACATCACAGCGATCGGCAGGATGATCGGCAGGAAGGTCGCGAAGACGCGCTCTTCGCCGATCAGCGCCGGGTCGACCTGTCCGGTGACGCGGATCGTCGAGGCTGCGAGCAGCAGTCCGATCAGCATCGATCCGGAATCGCCCATGAAGATGCGAGCGGGATTGAAGTTGTGCGGCAGGAAGCCGACGCAGGCACCGACGAGTATCGCGGTGATCAGGGACGCGAGGTTGGCATAGGAATCGGGTGAGGCGTCCCGGGCGAGTCCGTAGGAGTAGATGAAGAAGGCACTGCCGCCGATGGCGACGACACCTGCAGCGAGGCCGTCGAGGCCATCGACGAAGTTCACGGCATTGATCGTGACCAGGACGACCAGAATGGTGATGATGATCGACATCCGCGGTGAGCCGATGATGACGCCGCCGAACGGGATCGACAGCAGAGCCACCCCGTTGATCGCCATGAACCCTGCGGCCAGCGCCTGGCCGGCCAGCTTGGTGATCCAGTGCAGATCCCAGATGTCGTCGATGATGCCCAGCACACACAGCACAGTCGCTGCTCCCGCGATGCCGATGATTGGGGCCATGTCGACGAAGATCCGCTGCAGGAACGGGGTCTGGGAGGCGAAGAAGAGGGCGACGATCACGGCACCGAACATCGCGACTCCGCCCAGCCTCGGCGTCGGCACGGAATGCACGTCCCGCTCACGCAGGGGCGAGAAGATCAGTCCGCGCTCGGCGACCCGCTTGACCATCGGGGTCAGCAGGTAGGCCACGAGGGCCGAGATGAGGAGGATGAAGAGGTAGGCGCGCACTCAGCCGTCCAGGTCGATGATGTCGGGAACGATCTCGCGCAGATCCTCGGTCGAGACGGGGCCCTCGCGCACGATCCGCGGAACATCGGCGGTAAGGTCGACGATGGTTGACGAGACACCGGAGCTGCGGACTCCCCCGTCGATGTAGATGTCGACGTCATCACCGAGCATCTCCATGGCCGCGTCCGCCGAGGTGGCCGCCGGTTGGCCGGAGACGTTGGCGCTGGAGACGGCCAGTGGCCCCGTCCGCCCCAGCAGAGCCAGAGCGTATTCGTCATCGGGCATTCGCACAGCAACGGTCCCGTGCGTGTCGCCGAGGTCCCAGTCGAGCGAGGGCTGAGCGTTGGCGATGATAGTGAGCGGACCGGGCCAGAACCGCGAGGTCAGCGCCAGAATCGTCTCGTCGACCCCGTCGACGAGGCCGAAGACCGTCTCTGCACGCGGCACGAGGACAGGTGGGGGCATATCGCGTCCGCGCCCCTTCGCAGCCAGCAGCGCAGACACAGCCGAGGCGCTGAACGCGTCTGCGGCGATCCCGTAGACGGTGTCCGTGGGAATGACGAGCAGGCTGCCTGCCTCACTGACCCTGGCGCATTCGTCAAGGACCAGATCACGGATGTCGCTCTGGGTGACGTCGAATCGTCTCGACACACATTCTCCGTTTCGAATCGTGATGGTCGGTGGCCGGAACCGAGCGGTCCGTGGTCACGGGTTGACCCGGCCCACACGGTGAGCCACCGTGTAGCGGTCGCGTCCAGTGTAGTCCGGGAAGGTGGCGGCCTGTCTGAGACTGGCCGTCGACGTGATGAGTTCGCGGACGGTCTGTCCCTGCTCTTCCGAGTGCTCCATGATGAAGAATCCGCCGGGGCGCAGCAGCTTCTCGGCCTGGACGATGATGAGTCCGGGAATCTCCAGACCTGTCGAACCGCCGTAGAGAGCAGCGACCGGATCGTGATCACGGACCTCCGGGTCGTGGGGAACAGCGGTATCGGGCACGTAGGGAGGGTTGCTCGCGACGACATCCGCACTGCCGCGAAGGTGCGGGTTCTCGTCGACGAACGTCGTTGCATCGCCGGGAACCAGTTCGACGGTGGAGCCACCGAGGTCGAGTCTGCGCAGGTTCTTCTGTGACCAGGCGAGGGCCTCGAGCTCCCGCTCGACGCCGATGATGCGCAGCTGAGGATGCTCGGCGGCCAGTGACAGGGCGATGGCCCCGGAACCCGAACACAGGTCGATGACGAAGGGCGTGGTCGTGTTCTGCTGTCTGTCCAGCTCTTCGAGGACCTCGGTCACGAGGAGTTCGGTCTCCGGGCGAGGCACGAACACTCCGGGCCCCACCTGCAGTTCGATGTGGCGGAAGGCAGCCGAGCCGATGAGGTGCTGCAGTGGAATGCGCTGTCGCCGCTGTTCGACGAGCTGCGCGAATTCCTGCGTGACTTCAACCGGAACGGCCTCGCCGAGGAGTCGCCTGCGGGCCAGCTCGGAGGGATCGATGCCCCAGGCGTGGGCGAGCAGCGCCGTCGAGTCGGGAGCTGGACCGGGCACGTCGGCGTCGGCGAGCAGCCGGTCTGCCCCGCGCAGGACGGTCGACACGTCTCCCCCGCTTACGGGCGCCTGCGGATTCAGATCAGTCTCCCAGCGCATCGAGCCGGGCCGCTTTGTCTGCGTCGCGGCAGGAGCCGATCACGGCGTCGAGGTCTCCGGCCAGGACATGGTCCAGGTTGTAGGCCTTGTAGCCCGTCCGATGGTCGGTGATCCGGTTCTCCGGGAAGTTGTAGGTCCGGATCCGCTCGGAGCGGTCGACCGTGCGCACCTGCGAGCGACGGATGTCCGCGGCCTCTGCCGCGGCTTCCTCTGCCTGCTTGGCAAGGATTCGTGCACGCAGCATGCGCATGGCCGCTTCCTTGTTCTGCAGCTGTGACTTCTCGTTCTGGCAGCTCGCAGTGATGCCCGTGGGCACATGAGTGATGCGCACGGCGGAGTCCGTCGTGTTCACGGACTGCCCTCCCGGGCCCGAGGACCGATAGACGTCGATGCGCAGGTCGTTGTCCTCAAGGGCGACCTCCTCGGGTTCGTCCACTTCGGGGAACACGAGAACTCCGGCGGCCGAGGTGTGGATGCGTCCTTGGGATTCGGTCACGGGAACACGTTGGACTCGGTGCACGCCGCCCTCGAACTTCACCCACCCATAGGCACCGGTGTCTTTGGCCTTGACGGCTATGGTCACGTCCTTGTACCCCCCGAGGTCGGAGTGCGTGGCATCGAGGATCTGCGAGGACCACCCGTGCGAGTCGATCCACCGCTGGTACATGCGCAGAAGGTCTCCTGCGAACAGCGCGGATTCGTCCCCACCCTCACCGGCTTTGATCTCGATGATCGCGTCACGGGCATCGTCGGGATCGCTGGGCACCAAGAGATCTTTGAGTTCGGCTTCGACCTGCGAAGCCTCCTCATTCAGGCGTGCGGCCTCGGCCGCGAAATCAGCGTCGTCGGCCGCGAGATCTTCGGCGGCGGCGGCGTCGTCTTCGAGTTCGGAGAAACGCCGGGCGGTGACCGCCACCTTTTCGAGCTCCGCGTATCGCCTGGTCAGCTTCTTGGCCCGGCCAGCATCAGCGTGCACGGCGGGATCGGAGAGCTCCGCCTCCAGTCGTGCGTGTTCATCGAGCAGTGCGCTGACGCTGGCCTTCAGGGTGTCATCGTCGGCCATCTCAGTTGGCGTCGGTGGAAGACTTCTGCAGTGGAGTCGTCTTCTGCACCTGCATGAGGAACTCGACGTTGGAACCGGTTTCCTTCAGCTTCGACATGAGCAGCTCGACGGCCTGCTGCTGTTCGAGTCCGGCCAGCAGACGGCGCAGCTGCCACATCACCTTGGTCTCCTCGGACGTCATCAGCATCTCCTCTCGGCGGGTGCTCGACGCGTTGACGTCGACGGCCGGGAAGATCCGCTTGTCGGCGAGCTGACGCGAGAGGCGCAGCTCCATGTTGCCGGTGCCCTTGAACTCCTCGAAGATGACCTCGTCCATCTTCGAGCCGGTTTCGACGAGTGCCGTGGCCAGGATGGTCAGCGACCCGCCGTCTTCGATGTTGCGGGCCGCACCGAAGAAGCGCTTCGGCGGATAGAGTGCGTTCGCGTCGACACCGCCGGAGAGGATCCGGCCCGATGCGGGCTGAGCGATGTTGTAGGCGCGGCCGAGACGCGTGATGTTGTCGAGGAGGACGACGACGTCGGAGCCCATCTCCACGAGACGCTTGGCGCGTTCGATGGCGAGTTCGGCGATCGTCGTGTGGTCATCGGCGGGACGGTCGAAGGTCGAAGCGATGACTTCGCCCTTGACCGCGCGCTGCATATCCGTGACTTCCTCGGGGCGCTCATCGACGAGGACGACCATCAGGTGGACTTCCGGATTGTTCTCGGTGATCGCATTGGCGACCTGCTGCATGATCATCGTCTTTCCCGCCTTCGGAGGAGCCACGATGAGACCGCGCTGGCCCTTTCCGATGGGCGTGACGAGATCGATGAGTCGCGTCGAATGAAGCTTCGAGGTCGTCTCGAGACGCAGCCGCTCCTGTGGGTAGAGCGGTGTCAGCTTGGAGAATTCGACACGGCTGCGGGCATCATCGACGGTCAGGCCGTTGACGGAGTCGAGGCGCACCAGCGCATCGAACTTCTCACGCTTGCCGTTGCGTTCGTTCTCTCGCGGCTGGCGGATGGCGCCGGCGACGGCGTCGCCCTTGCGCAGCTTGTTCTTGCGCACCATGGAGGCCGAGACGTAGACGTCGTTGGGCCCGGACAGGTAGCCGGAAGTGCGCAGGAAGGCGTAGTTGTCGTGGACGTCGAGGATGCCCCCGACGGGAATGAGCACGTCGTCATTGCGGATCTCGGGCTCGTCGTTGCCGCGTCCGCGACGCTTACGGTCACGGCCCCGTCCGCGACGGTTGCCGCGATCGTCATCATCGTTGTGGTTGCGACCGCGACGGTTGTTGTCGTCGTTCTGGCGACCCCGACGATCGTTGTTGCGATCGTTGTTGCGGTCGTTCCGGTCGTTGCCGCGGTCGTTGTTCCGGTCGTTCCGGTCATTGCCGCGATCGTTGTTGCGGTCGTTCCGGTCGTTGCCGCGGTCGTTGTTGCGGTCGCTGCCACGATCGTTGCGGTCGTTGCCGCGGTCGTTGTTCCGGTCGCTGCCACGGTCGTTGTCGTCGCCGTGGCGGTTGCGCCGGTCATCCGCGCGGTCGTCGTTCCGGTCGCCGCCACGGTCGTTGCGATCGCTTCCGCGATCATTGCGGTCGTTGTCGTCGCTATGGCGATTGCGATCGTTGCTGCGACCGTTGTCCCGGTCATTGCGGTCCGCACCGTCGGCGGAGTCATCCGAGCTGCGCCCGTTGTCCTCATGCTGCGCATCCGAACCGCCCGAACGCGAACGACTGCGACGCGAACGCTGCTTGTCGGGATCACCTGAGGTCTGGCTCGAGCTCTCGTCCGCGGCCGCAGCGGTGTTTGCGCCCGAAGCCTCGGGGGCAGAGGTCTCTGCAGAAGCCGACTCCGGCGACGACGCTGCGGTTTCGACGGCCTGTGAATCGCTCGATTCGTCCTTGGCCGCCGGGGCGGCACTGCGACGTGAGGACCGACGCTTGGGCTCGTCCTTCGTCTCCTTCTCGGAAGACTTGGGAGCGGCCGGTGCGGACTTGGCAGCAGCCTGAGGCTGGCCCGAGTCGCTCTGTGATCCATTGTGGTTGTTGATGGCGTCGATCAATTCGCCTTTGCGAAGTCGACGGTACCCTTTGATCCCGAGTCCCGCTGCCATTTCCTGCAGCTGGGGCAGACGCAAAGCTGTCAGACTGCCGGTGCGCGGCGTGGAATCTTGAGTAGTGGTTTCAGACACGAAGGTCCTTCTCCCTCTTTCGGCCGTGCGGCAAGAGCCGTTTACTCACGGCGACGGAAACACCGTTGACGGTGCATTGTGAAAGATAACCTGCCTAAGAATGAGCAGGAGACGTTCCAGAATGTGTGAAGTTGACAGCGGGTTCGCGATACGTATCGCACACCCCGCTCACTGACGGAACACCCTCAGTTTACGTGCTCAACGCCGATCATGCGAATCCGAGGCTGATTTCTTTTCCGATACCCGATATCCTCCGAGATCAATCGAGGTGCGGATCGTTGTGACCGCGTCGGGGACCAAAGACGGTGGGACCGAGCCCTCGAGCACGAGGACGCTCGGTCCGGCCCCCGAGATCACAGCCGGCAGACCGTTGGTCCGCAGTGCGTCGACCAGTGCCATCGAGTCGGGATACGCGTCTTGTCGGTACTCCTGATGCAGGCGATCCGCGGTCGCCTCGAGCAGGACGGAGCCGTCGGTGACGAAACCGTGGACGAGCAGCGCGGCCCGAGCGGAGTTCTCCGCCGCGACCTCGTGCTCGATCGCTGCGGGGATCACGCTGCGGGCGATGTCCGTGTCCAGACGCACATCGGGCACCAGTACCGTGACCTCGCCGACGGTCTGAGCCGGAATCTGCCACGAACGGGCCGGATTCCCAAGTGCGATCGTCAGTCCTCCGTACACCGCCGGTGCCGCATTGTCGGGGTGCCCTTCGAGTTCGGAGGCGAGCTCGAGAACTCTCTGACGGCTCAGACGTCGGCTGCCGGCTGACGCGCCGACCTCCCCTGCGAGTGCAATCGCACCCACGATCGCGGCCGCGGAGGAGCCGAGTCCGCGCGAATGCGGTATCCGATTCACGCATTCCAGGCTCATCCTGCCGACCACGTCCCCGGCAATATGCGGGTACTCGGCGCCGAGCACATCGCCGATCACGCGCATGATGAGATGCGAACGGTCGGTCGGCAGGGTCTCCGCGCTCTCCCCCGTCACACTGACGCAGCTGCCGGCATCGACGGGGTCGTCGTGGATCGTCAGAATCAGAGAATCACAGATTCCCAACGCCAGGCCGAACGCGTCGTATCCGGGGCCCAGATTCGCCGAGGTGGCCGGAACCTGGATCTCGATCCGCACACTCACCTGTCTTCGAGTCCGAGTGCGCGGGCAGCGCTGACGGCGTCGACGGAGACCCGCTTCGGCTCGATCTCGGAGCCGTCCGCTGTGTGCAGCGCCCAGCCGGGATCTTTGAGTCCGTGTCCGGTCACGGTGACCGCGATCGTCGCCCCCGCCGGAACCTTGCCGGCCTCCGCCATCTTCAGCAGACCCGCCACCGAGGAGGCCGATCCGGGTTCGACGAAGATCCCCTCGTCGCGGGACAGGATCTTGTGGGCTCGCAGGATCTCCTCATCGCTGACCGAGTCGATGACTCCACCTGAGGCATCACGGGCCTCGATGGCCAGCTGCCAGCTGGCCGGGTTGCCGATCCGGATCGCCGTCGCGATCGTATCGGGTTCGTCGACGGGGTGTCCGAGCACGATCGGGGCCGATCCCGCGGCCTGGAAACCCCACATCTGCGGCAGTCGGGTCGAGACGCCGGTCTCACGGTACTGACGGTAGCCCTTCCAGTACGCGGTGATGTTGCCGGCATTGCCGACGGGCAGCACATGGATGTCGGGGGCGTCGCCGAGGACGTCGACGACCTCGAAGGACGCTGTCTTCTGTCCCTCGATCCGATCAGGGTTGACCGAGTTGACGAGATGGACGGGATAGGATTCGGACAGCTTCCGGCACAGGGTCAGGCAGTCATCGAAGTTGCCGTCGACCTCGAGCAGCGTGGCCCCGTGGGCGATGGCCTGGCTCATCTTGCCCGGGGCGATCTTGCCCGAGGGCACGAGCACGGCACAGGTCAGTCCGGCCTTGGTCGCATACGCCGCCGCCGAGGCCGATGTATTGCCGGTGGAAGCGCAGATGACGGCCTTCGCGCCGTGGGCTGCGGCCTTCGTGATGGCCATCGTCATGCCCCGGTCCTTGAAGGACGCGGTCGGATTGAGCCCTTCGTATTTGACCCACACCTCGGCGCCGGTGAGCTCACTGAGCGTGTCCGCGTGGATGAGCGGGGTTCCGCCCTCACCCAGGCTCACGGCCGGTATGGACTCGGAGACGTCGAGGAGGCTGCGATACTCCTCGACGACGCCGCGCCACTGCTGCTTGGGAAATTCGCTCATTCTCACTGTCCTTCTACACGGATCACGGATTTGACGGCACGGACCACCGCGAGCTCCTCGAGGCGGTCGACCGTGCCCCGCAGTATCGCGTCGGTGTTCGAATGGGTGGCGAGCACGAGCTTTGCGTGCTGAGTGCCGTCGTCGTCGACCTCGCCCACGGTCTGGCGCATGAGTTCGATCGATGCGCCCTCGTCGGCGAAGACCTCGGAGACGGCGGCCAGGACGCCGGGACGATCGACGACGTCGAGCGTGATGTGGTATCGGGTGGTGATGGCCGAGATCGGCAGGATCGTCGAATCCTCGTGGAACGGACGCTCGTACTGACCACGGCCGCCCAGCACCTTGCGACGGGCCACGGAGACCACATCGCCGAGGACGGCCGACGCCGTCGGTTCGCCGCCGGCACCCTGCCCGTAGAACATGAGCGAGCCTGCGGCCTCGGCCTCGATGAAGACAGCATTGAAGGCGCCGCGCACGGTCGCGAGGGGGTGGCTGCGCCCCAGCAGGGCCGGATAGACGCGAGCGGAGAGTCCCGGCCCTGCAGGTGAATGGCCGACCCGTTCGCAGACGGCGAGGAGTTTGATGACGAACCCCTGGTCTCTGGCCGTGGCCACCATGTCGGGGGTGATGTGCTCGATGCCTTCGACATGGACCTCGTCGATCGAGACCGGAGCGTGGAAGGCCAGGGACGAGAGGATGGCGGCCTTGGCCGCGGCGTCGTGGCCGCCGATGTCAGCGGTCGGATCCGCCTCGGCGAAGCCCAGCTGCTGGGCCGTCGTCAGTGCATCGTCGAAGTCCCAGCCTTCGGAGTCCATCTGGTCGAGGATGTAGTTCGTCGTGCCGTTGACGATGCCCATGATGCGATCGATCCGGTCCCCGGCGAGAGAATCGCCGACGGGACGGATGATCGGGATCGCCCCGGCCACGGCCGCCTCGTGTTCGAGTCGGACGCCGGCGGTGTCAGCGGCGGACGTGAGCTCACCGTAGTTGGCGGCCAGCAGCGCCTTGTTCGCGGTGACCACGGACGAACCGTGGTCGAGGGCCGTGCGGATGAGTGATTTGGCGGGCTCGATGCCACCCATCAGCTCGATGACGATATCGGCGTCGCCGATGGCCGAATCCGCATCGGTCGTCAGCAGGTTCGGGTCGATCCCGGGGCGCTGCTTCGAAGCGTCTCGGACGACGATCGCGCTGAGCCGAAGGGGTGCTCCGATCCGTTCGGCCAGGGCCTCGCTCCGGTTCTGGATGCGTGCGGCGACTTCGGTGCCGACGACTCCACAACCGAGCATGGCGACTTTCAGGGCCTGCATATGTTCACCTTTTCACTGTCTTCGATGGCACTTACGCGCTGCCTTCCGCGCTCATCCCCGGATCGCTGCGCAGCATCTGGGAATAGGCCTCGGGCGTGACGATCCACTCAACCTTATCCGCTGTCACGGCCAGGACCCCGGGTTTCGGCACGTGGTTGTAGTTGTTCGCCAGGGAACGGCAGTACGCACCGGTGCTCGGGACGGCGACGAGGTCACCGGAGGACACATCGGCGCCCATGTATTCGTCGCGGACGATGATGTCCCCGGATTCGCAGTGCTTGCCCACCACACGCACGATGGCGGGTTCTGCCGCGGAGTTCCGATTGGCCAAGCTACACGAATAATCCGCATCGTAGAGTGCTGTCCGGATGTTGTCGCTCATCCCGCCGTCGACGGCGACGTAGGTGCGGATCCCATTGTCGGTGCTGACCTCTTTGACCGTGCCGACACGATAGAGGGTGAACATGGACGGCGACACGATCGCACGACCGGGCTCGATGGAGATCCGGGGCACGTTCGTGCCCAGCCCCCGGCATTCCTTGGCGACGACCTCCGCGAGCTCCTGGGCCATCTCTGCCACCGGGATCGGTGTGTCCTGCGAGGTGTAGCGGATGCCGAAACCGCCGCCCAGGTCGACATCGGGCAGGTCGACGCCGTGTTCGGCCATGATCTCGGCCCTCAGTGCGAGCACACGGGCCGCGGCGACCTGGAAACCGGAGATGTCGAAGATCTGCGAACCGATGTGCGAGTGCAGACCGTCGAAGCGAAGATGAGCGGAGTCGGCCACCGCGGCGGCGGCCCTGGCTGCGGTGCCCGCGGACACGGAGAGACCGAACTTCTGGTCTTCGTGTGCCGTGGCGATGAAGTCGTGTGTGTGAGCCTCGACCCCGACGGTCACGCGCAGCATCACCGGGGCGATGGTGCCCTTCGCGGCCGCGATCGATTCGAGGAGGGAGATCTCGTCGAGGCTGTCGACGAAGATCCGCCCGACACTGTAGTCGAGGGCGTATTCGAGTTCGGCGGTCGACTTGTTGTTGCCGTGCAGCCCGACCCTCTCCCCCGGGACCCCGGCGGCGCGGGCGACCATCATCTCCCCCAGCGAACAGGTGTCGAGACCCAGCCCGGCTGCATGGACCCACCGGGCGACGGCGGTGCACAGGAAGGCCTTCCCCGCGTAGAAGACATCGACGCCGGCCAGGCCCCTCGCCGTGGAGAACGCGCTGGAGTAGGCACTCAGATAGGTCTCGGCTCTTCTCCTGAAGTCATCGACATCCATGACCAGGGTGGGAGTGCCATAGGCCTCGGCCAGATCGGTGACCGCGTGCCCGGCGATGGCGAGGACTCCGGACTCGGACTTCACGACGTTGTCGGCCCACAGGCTGGGCAGCAGCGCGTTGACGTCATCGGGGTAGGGCAGCCACACGGGCGCGGGGGTGGCGTGCATCGTGCCGGCGATATGTGCAGGCATTACATCCTCTCCGGGGCGGAAACGCCCAGTAGTCGAAGTCCCGTGGCCAGGACGTTGATGGCGGCTCGGTCGAGGACCAGCCGGGAACCATGCAGGCTCGTGATGTCCTCATCGACGGTGGGGGTCACCGTGCATGTGCGCATCCAGACGACAAACAGCCGAGCAGCAGCCGTGAGGTAGTCGGTGATGCGCCGGGGCTCTCCTCGCGAGGCCGACCGTTCTGCGGTGGGCAGGAAGTCGGCAAGTGCCGACAGCAGTGCCGTCTCCGCGGGATCGGTCAACGTCAGCGGCTCCGGGCCGGCATCGGGAACCTGAGCGGAGGCCGCCCGGCGCTCGATGCGGCACGCTGCCGCGTGGACCGATTGGACGAAGTACACGGGATTGTCCGGGGCGGCCGCGCGCAGAAGGCTCGGCTGTGCCTGAGGCGAGGACGCCGGTGCACCGCTCGCAGCGAGAAAACGCAGCGCGTCCGAGCCGGCCTGCCGGCACAGCGACTGCAGCTCCGGTCTCGACGCGATCCGCTCAGTGACTGCGACCTCGATCCTCGTCGCCGTCTCCGCGTCGGGGCCGAATGTCCTGCCGGCGGCGGCGATGTCCGCAGCTGTCCGAGTCAGACGTTGGGCAGACACGGTGATGTTGAGGAATCCGGGACCCGAGACGTCGACAGCTGCCACTGCGGTGCTGCTGCGCAGCTCATCGGCGAGTTCATCGGCCAGGCTTCTGGGATCGGTGCCGAGCATCCGTGCGCAGCGCAGCGCGATGGTCGAGCTCCAGTCTCCCCTCCCGGCATGCTTCGGACGGCGAAGTTCGGGATCCGGAGCGGAGTTGCCGTCGATTCCCCGTGCGGCGGCGACGTTCGCCAGTGCACGCGACAGAGCGGTCTGCAGAAGTTCCGGAGTCACGTGCTCAGATTACTCGTCACCGGTTGTCGACGGCGAATCCGACGTCACATTCTGCGTCATCGGCATCCTCGCACTCCGCGGCATCGGCATTGTCGGCGCTCGTCTCGGACTCAGATGGAGCCGGGCCGACAGGCGGAGAAGCTGACGGCGAGTTTGACCGCGGTGGAGGCCAGCACCACCGCGAACGCGGGCCACATCACATCGAAGCTCTGGATCAGGAATGCGAAGATCAGGGGCCCGGTTGCGGCCATCAGATAGCCGCCTCCCTGGACGAAGCCGGAGAGAGCTGCGGAGGCCTCGGCGCTGCGTGAGCGCAGGGTGATCAGAGTCAGAGCCAGCGGGAATGTGGAGATTCCGATGCCCAACAGAACCGTCCACAGCACGGGCGCGGCTTGGGGTATGAGCCACAGCCCGAGGTATCCGACGGCCAGGCACAGGCAGAATGCCACGACGATCGGCGAGGCGGTGCGCAGCTTCTGCGCCAGCAGCGGCAGGACGAAGCCGAGCACCAGTGGAATCGCGGTCACGAGTGCGAGCATCGCTCCGGCGAAAGCCGCATCGAAGCCCGAACGCGTCAGCAGGGTCGGCAGCCAGGTGAAGAGGATGAAGTTGTTGAAGGAGGTCAGTCCGGTCATCGTCATCAGCGCCCAGGCACGCCGTGTCTTCACCAGCCGCAGGAGTTCGCTGCCGCCGACGACGGTGGCGGACACCTGTGCTCTGGGGGCAGGCCTGAGCACCGCGATCACAACCCATACGGCGATCGCCGCAGCGGCTGAGGCGGCCCACACGAGCAGAGACCCTCGCCACTCGAATCGCGCGGCCAGCGGAACCGCCACGAGCGGCGGAATGAACGTGCCCAGCTGCAGCAGGCCCACGTGCACCGTCGACATCAGTGCGACACGATTGGGGAAGTAGGACTTCACGACGGGCGGTACGACCACGTTTCCGATGCCCATGCCCAGCAGCGCGAGGACGCTGAGGACGAGGAAGATCGTCGGGGAGTCGATGACCGCTCGCACACCCAGACCCACGGTGATCATGACCATCGCCGCCAGGGTGATGGTCAAACCAGAGAAGCGGTTGTACAGACGCGGAGTGATGAATCCGCTGAGTCCGTACAGCAGCGGTGGCAGCATTCCGATGAATGCGAGGAAGACCGCGCTGAGGTGGATCTCCTCGCCCATCGCGTCCAGCAGAGGTGAGAGTCCGGTCACGCCCGGGCGAAGGTTGAATGCGGCGACAACGATCTCGATGACGACCAGAACGGATGTCCACGCAGATTTCATGATTGCATTTCTATCATCCCGGCGATCGCGCGGATCTCGGAGGGGTCAGTTCTCCTGTTTGAGTCCTTCGACCGGAGACAGCCGCGCGGCGCGACGGGCGGGAGCAAGCGCGGAGAGCAGGCCGGCGAGGACCGCCGCAACGAGGATCCCCAGAGTGCCAGGCAGCGACCAATCGACGATCAGCTGGTCCGAATAGTCCGTCGTGATCAGCCGGGTGCCGATGATTCCGAGGCCGCCGCCGAGGACGAGGCCGATCAATGCCGCCACCGAGGAGATGAGAACCGCCTCGAGCGCGAGCAGAGCCCGCAGCTGGGAGATGCTCAGCCCCAATGCCCGGAGCAGAGAGTTCTCCCGCCGCCGTTCGATCACCGACAGGCTCACCGTGTTGGAGACTCCGATCAGGGCGATGAGGACCGCCACGAGCAGCAGGGCCACCGCGACCGACAGCAGGATGTCGATGAATTCGGAGTACTGCCCCCGCGCGACTGCCGAGCCGACCACCTCGTCGCTGGTCACGTCGAGGGCTGCAGCCACATCGTGTTGGATCCGGAAGATGTCCGCCACCTCGGCGTCCGCATCCACCTTCACCAGCACCGAGGTCGACGTGGCGGACACCCCCAGTTCGTTGCCGACGTCCGGGGTGGTGAAGTACACCAGGCTCGATTCGCCCGCCTTCTGGACCGGCAGCGTCCTCTCAGCGAGTCCTTTGACGCGGATGGTCTCGTCCGCGAAGTCGCTGGGCACGAGGATCTTGCCACGCACCAGCGGTGCTGCCCCGTCGCCGAGCACCGTCTTGGCGGACTCCGGGTCGATGACGTAGAGGTCAGGGGGCGTGTCATCACCGACGACCTGTGCCCGATGAGCCGCAACGACGGTGTCCACTCCTGTGATCTCACGCACCTCGTCGATCTCGTCCTGGCCGACGGTGGTCTCGAGCGGGACCGCGATGTCGACCGGATAGCGCTGGTCGAGACCGTGACCCAACGTTGCCTTCGTCGACAGTCCCCCGACGAGGATGGTGGAGACCAGGGTGACGCCGATGATGAGCGCGGTAGCAGTCGCGGCCGTGCGTCGCCGATTGCGCAGGGTGTTCAAGGTCGCCAACTGTCCCGGCAGTCCGAACGGGGTAAGGATGAGATCGCCGATCGCCGCGACGACGGGCGGAATGATCACAGTGGAGCACATGACGAGCCCGAAGACGAGAAGCGCCCCTCCGATCGCCCCGCCGAGGACCCACGACTCGGCGCTGTGGACTTCGACGGGGGAGACGAACAGCAGCAGTGCCCCGAGTCCGATGCTCACCCACCCGAGCACATGCCGGACCCGGCTGTGCCGCGACGGAGTGAAGGATTCGTCGAACGGCTGCAGGGCCTCGAGCGGGGTGACCGCGATTGCGCTGCGAGCCGGCCGGATCGTGGCCAGCACCGTCAGCAGCACCCCGACGGCGATGCCGATCGCCAGTGCCGAGACCGGAATGCTCAGATTCACATACTCGAAGTCATTGGGCCAGACACGCTTCGCTCCGGCAGCCAGACAGAAGCTGAGACCGGCTCCGGCTGCAGCTCCGAGGATCGAACCCAACAGTCCGACGAACGCTCCCTCGGCGACGACCGAGCCGTAGAGCTGCATCCTTGAGGCTCCCAGGCAGCGCAGCAGGGCAAGTTCGCGTCTGCGCCCGGCCACGATGACGGAGAACGTGTTCGACACGACGAGGATCGCCACGATGACCGAGATGCCGGCGAAGACGAGCAGCAGCGAGGTGATCGCCTCATTGCCGCCGGAGAGGCGTTCGGCTTTGGCGTCGATCGCATCGTCGACGGCCATGGCCTCGAGGCTTCCCTGCAGTTCGGACGACTCGATCGTGGCCTGCAGACCCGCCCGAACAGCGTTGGGGTCGGCGCCGTCCTCGAGCGCGATCTGGATTGCGATGACGTCACCCTGCTGGGCGAAGTACTCCTGATAACTCGCCGAGGTGGTCATCGCACGGTGTGTGCCCGCCGTCGCCGGGCTGCCGCCCATCGAGGCGAGACCGACGACGGTGAACATGGTGTTGCTCTGTCCCGGACCACGGTAGACGGGCATGTCCTCATCGGCAGGGTCGACGGTCACCGAATCGACGGAGAAGCGGATCTCATCGCCGATGCCCACGCCCAGATCGGCAGCGGTCGCCTCATCGAGGACCAGGTCGGTGATCGACTCCGGGCGGGAACCGCTGGCGATCGAGAATGTGTCCAGGCGCGGATCGGCCGGAGTCGGGGTGATGGCGAACGTGCTCTCCGAGAATTCCTGTCCTCGCCCCGTCGTCGTGGTGCGAGCGTTGACTGCGGCCGTCCGAACCCCGTCGACGTCTCCCAGTTCCTCCGTCAGCGAGGCGGTTTCGTGACCGTTGACGAAGACGTCCTCGGCCGGGACGACGACGAGGTCGGACCGTGAGAATGTGTGCCCGACGGCCTCCTTCAGACTCGCCTGCAGCGAAGAGTTGATGATCAGGGTCGAGGCAACGAACCCCGCAGCCAGGGCGATGCCGAGTCCCACCGCGATGAAACGCGCCCAATGGATCCGGATCTCCGCCAGTGCGACTGAGATCACAGATCGCTCAATTGGCTCAGTGCGCTCACCACGGTTTCCCTGGTCGGCTGCTGGACTTCCCCACTGGCGCGACCGTCCTTGAGCAGCACGACTCGGTCCGCGTGCGATGCGGCCTTGGGATCGTGGGTGACGAGGATGATCGTCTGCCCGTAGCGAGTGGTCGCACCGTGCAGCAGAGCCAGCACCTCGGCTCCCGACTGCGAGTCGAGGTTACCCGTCGGCTCGTCCGCGAAGATCACATCAGGTCTGGTCAACAGGGCACGGGCGACGGCCACACGCTGCTGCTGCCCGCCCGAGAGCTCGTGCGGGCGATGCCTCAGCCTGTCACCCAGGTCGAGCCTGTCGACGACTTCCGCCTTCCAATCCGGATCGATGCGCTTGCGGGCCAGAGACACCGGCAGTTCGATGTTCGCCTCGGCGCTCAGAGTCGGTACGAGGTTGAACGCCTGGAAGATGAATCCGACCCGGTCCCGACGCAGCCGGGTGAGCTCCTTGTCGTTGAGCCCGGTGATGTCCTGCCCGCGCATGGTGATCGCTCCGGAGTCCACCCTGTCAAGGCCTGCGAGGACATGCATGAAGGTGGACTTTCCCGACCCGGACGGGCCCATGATCGCGGTGAAGCGGCCTGCTTCGAAGTCCACGCTGATGCCGTCCAGTGCCGTCACCGCGGTGTCGGCTCTGCCGAAGGACTTGCACACCGACTGCGCTCTGAGCACGACATCGGTGCTGGTCATTTCCGCAGGATTCGACATCTCGCGCCTTCATCAGCTGGATTGGGGTTCACCGACCACCCTAATCGGTGAGCGCAAAAACCGCCCACCTCAAGCGATGAGGAGGGCGGCATGTGGTGCCCGCGACAGGATTCGAACCTACGACCTTCTGCTCCGGAGGCAGACGCTCTATCCACTGAGCTACGCGGGCAACGGATGCAATGCTATCACCGACCGGTGATGCTTCCCAAAACGAAACCGCGTGCAATCGAGTCTCGATTGCACGCGGTCGAAAGTGTCAGGCGCCCTTCATGTCCTTCCGGGCAGGAACGTATTCCCAGTGCCAGAGTTCATAGGCGTTGCGCTTGGCCCAGTCCGGGTTCTCCCAGCCGTATTCCTCACCGTGGGCGACCAGCCAGTCGTACTGGACACCGGTTCCGTTCTGAGTGCCGCCACCGAGGTCGAGAGCGATTCCCCACCCGTGATTCGACGTGCCGGGCCGGGCGGCGAAGCCCGGCTTGCGCTCGGCAACGGAGATCTGGGATTCGAGCGAACGGTAGGAGTCGGTGATGGCGAGCTCTTTGCCGGTGTCCTTCTTGAACGCGGCATTCATCTTGGCAAACGAGACAGCGGCATCCGCACGCAGTTTGTGATTGCCGACGCCGAGCTTGCACAACGTGTCTTCGGGCAGCTCACCGTTGGAGGCCTTCTCTTCGGGTGCTTCACCGTCGCAGCCGGGCAGAACGGTCTTGGTGATGGCGCGCGACGCAGCTTCCACCTTGGTCTGCTTGGCGCTCGGTGCGCCGATGGCCATGGAGGTCTTCTCGTCATCTGCCTTGACGTCGGCGGAGACGGACTCCGAGTTGATGGCGCGGGTCTGCGTATCGGCCGCGGTCTCGTCGACCTTCACTTCCTGGTTGCCGCTCATATTGCCCGCGACCATCACAGCGGCGATCGCAGTGCCCGTCACGGACACGGTCGCCAGTGCGGAGAAGGTGGTGACACGGCGACGACGCACCGAGCGCAGAAGGGAGCCATCCGATCCGCGACTGCCCATCGACGCGGCGACGAATGCGGAGCCGCCGCGCTCAGGCCGGGCTTCGGCCTCCTTGGCCATCGCGGCCCGGCGCGGAGAACCTGCTGCCGCCCTGGCCTCGGCCGCCATCGCGGCGCGACGGGGCGAGACAGCTGATGAGTTCGAATCCAAGAACGGTGACGCCGATGTCGCGTTCTGCTTGGAGAAGACAGATGGAACGTGTGAAGAGGTGTGCTGCTTGCGCAGATCGCGTCGGCGAACCGGCATCGCCTCTGCGGTCGAGGACTCACTCGACATATTACTCCGTACTGTTGTCCGTATTTCGGCCGCCATGTATCCGGGCGAACGAAAACCTGATGTCACAACACTATAACGACATCGTTACAGAATGTCACTTTGTGTTCATGCACAGCGTGTGACGTGGGCAGATGCTCGTATTTCGGCATGCGGGACGGCCGCAGAACCCTAGTTCGCGACCGTCCGATCCCTCCATAGGTAACATATCGTTACAAACGAGCGGGCGCTCTGATGACGCGTGTCACAGATTCGCGCCTGATTCATGCGCGTCATTCGAAGCGACGCCGCTGCATCGCATCCTGAACTTCGCCGACGAGCTCCTCCAGGACGTCCTCGAGGAAGAGGAGCCCCAGGACGTCGCCCTCCGCAGAGAGGACCCTGGCCACGTGGATGCCGGCTCGCTGCATCTGTGCCAACGCTTCTTCGACTTCATCACTCTCGGTCACGGTGAACAGGGGCCGGAAGCGCTTGCCAGGCACCGGGGCACCGTATTCGACGCCGCTGTCGGCGTAGAGGACGTCCTTGATGTGCAGGTAGTCCTGCGGGTAGCCGTCCGAATCCACGACGAAGTACCGGGAGAAGCCCGTCTTGCCCACGAGGGTGACAAGCTCATCGGGAGTGACATCCTCGGTGATCGTGATCAATTCGGACATAGGGACCATGATGTCGACGGCGCTCTTGTCGCTGAACTCCAACGCCCCCTTGAGCAGTCCGGTGTCATCGGTGAGCAGACCTTCGCGCTTGGACTCGGCGACGATGGACTCGACCTGTTCGATCGTGAACGCCTCATTGACCTCATCGCGGGCCTCGATCTTGAACAGGTGCAGGATCGAGTTGGCCAGCCCGTTGAGGGGTCTGATGACGAACCCGAACACTCGGGAAAGGAAGACGAGTGGGGGCGCGAGCAGCATGACTGCACGGGCCGAGGTCGCCAGTGCCATGTTCTTGGGCACCATCTCCCCGATCACCACGTGCAGATAGGTCACGACGCCGAGGGCCAGGACGAAGGAGATCGTCGAGGACAGACCCGCGGGGATCCCCAGTCCCTCGAGCGGGCCCGAGAGCAGGTGATGGATCGCCGGCTCCGCGACGTTTCCCAACAGGAGCGAGCAGACGGTGATGCCCAGCTGACAGATCGCCAGCATCAGCGAAACGTGCTCCATGGCGTAGAGGGCGGTCTTCGCCGCCGACGATCCCTCCTGTGCCCGAGGCTCGAGCTGTGAGCGTTTGGCCGCGACCACAGCGAACTCCGCGGCGACGAAGAAGGAATTGCCCAGAAGCAGGACGACGAGCCAGACGAGGCCGAACCAATCAGTGCTCATCAGACTTCACCTCCCTGTTCGTAGCCGGCCGAGTCGGTGGCGCGCATCAGTATTCGCAGTCTCTCGACTCGGCGTCCGTGCATGCGTTCGACGCGGATCAGTGCGTCTTCGGTGCGGATCTGGTCTCCGGGCTCCGGGATCCGGCCGAGTTCTTTGAGCACGAAGCCGGCCAGGGTCTCATAATCGGAATCTTCGGGGATCTCGAGGCCGGTGGTCGAAGACACCTCATCGGGACGAAGCTGGCCCGGCACGATCCACGTTCCGTCCCGGGCGGGACGTGCCGCCACACGCATGCGATCGTGTTCGTCG
Source organism: Brevibacterium marinum (assembly GCF_011927955.1). Lineage (NCBI taxonomy): Bacteria > Bacillati > Actinomycetota > Actinomycetes > Micrococcales > Brevibacteriaceae > Brevibacterium > Brevibacterium marinum. The sequence goes on from NZ_JAATJN010000001.1 coordinate 3,095,659, forward strand.
GCGACCTCGCCCACCAGTTCTTCGACGACGTCCTCAAGGGTCACCACGCCGGCCGTCCCTCCGAATTCGTCGACGACGACAGCCATCTGCAGCCCCTTCGACCGGAGCTCCATGAGCAGCGGGTCGAGTCTCAGGGTTTCGGGAATCTCGGTCACCTCCGTCATCAGTCCCCCGGCATAGGCGTCGTCGCGATTGGCCAGCGGCACGGCGAACGCCTGTTTGACGTGGACGACTCCGACGATATGGTCCTTGTCCTCCCCTGCCACGGGGAATCGGGAGAATCCGGTCTCACGCGCCTGTTCGATGATCTGCCGCGCGGTCGTGTCCTTGACCACGGACGACATCCGGGTCCGCGGGGTCATCACGTCCTCGGCGCTGCGCTCCGAGAAGCTCAGCGTACGCTCTAGCAGATCGGCCGTCTGCTCGTCGAGCATTCCCTCGTCGGCGGAGTGACGCACCAGAGAGGTCAGCTCCTCCGGCGAGCGGCCGACCGAGCCCTCTTCCTGGGGCTCGATACCCACGGACAGCAGGATCTTGTTCGCGGTGCCGTTGAGCACACTGATCACCGGCTTGAAGGCGATGGAGAACACGTATTGCATGGGCGCCGCGATGCGTCCGGTGGCCAAGGGCACGGCGATGGCCAGATTCTTGGGGACGAGCTCCCCGAAGATCATCGACAGGACGGTCGAGACGATGAGCGCGATCGTCAGCGCGATCGGGGCTGCCAGACCGGGGCCGGCTCCCATCGACTCGAACACCGGCGCCAGGAGCTTGCCCAACGAGGGCTCCATGAGATAACCGGTGAGAAGAGTCGTGATCGTGATGCCTACCTGAGCCGCAGACAGCTGCGTGGACAGGTGAGTCATCGACCGGCGCAGCGTCTTCGCGCCGACGACGCCGTCCTCCACCGCCTTGTCAGCGGTGTGGCGATCGAGCGTGAGGAGCGAGAACTCTGCGGCGACGAAGACGCCGGTGCCGCAGATGAGGATGAGGGCTAAGGCAAGGTACAGCCATTCCATCAGTGACGATCCCTGCCGTTCTCTCTCAGGAGATCACCGTCTGTTCTGCGTGCGAACCTCGCAGGGTGGGGTTCGTCATCTGGGTCGCCGGCTTCCCGCCGGCCGGGACTGTCACTGTGCATGAGAAGAGCTTACCAACTCCGGGACAGGGGGCGGCCCTCGTCGTATCCGGCCGCACTTTGGACGCCGACCGTCGCGATCTCCGCGAATTCCGCGAGATCGCGGGCACCGGCGTAGGTGAAGGAACTGCGCACACCCGAGGTGATGCCGTCGAGCAGGTCTTCGACCCCAGGAGATTCAGGGTCAATGTACATAGTCGACGATGAGATCCCCTCTTCGAACAGACCCTTGCGCGCGCGAGAGAATGCTGACTCCGTCCGGGTCCGGTTAGCTACCGCGCGCGCAGAGGCCATGCCGAAGCTCTCCTTGTACTTCCGGCCCTCGCCGTCGATGAGGAGGTCGCCGGGCGACTCGTGGGTGCCGGCGAACCATGAGCCGACCATCACCTGCGAGGCCCCCGCCGCCAGGGCCAGGGCCACATCTCGGGGGTAGCGGACTCCCCCATCGGCCCAGACGTGGGCGCCCAACGCCTTGGCCGCCTCGGCGCATTCGCGAACCGCCGAGAACTGCGGGCGACCGACTGCCGTCATCATGCGGGTCGTGCACATGGCACCGGGCCCGACCCCGACCTTGATGATCTGAGCTCCGGCCGACACGAGGTCGCGGACCCCATCGGCCGTGACGACATTGCCGGCCACGATCGGAACACCGAGGTCCGCCGAGGCGATCGAACTCAGCGTGTCGAGCATCTTCATCTGATGACCGTGGGCAGTGTCGACGACGAGCACATCGGCACCCGCCTCGACGAGGGCCGAGGCCCGATCGACGGCATTGCCGTTGACTCCCACGGCCACGGCGATCTTCAGCCTCCCCCCGTCGTCGAGGTTCGGAGCGTAGATCGATGACCGCAGCAGCGAATTGGGGGTCAGGGACCCGAGCAGCTTGCCGCTGTCATCGACGACCGCGGCGAATGGCGTACGGGCTTCGTTCATGGTCTCGAACAGGGACTCCAGCTGCGCATCGTCGGACCAGTCGACTTCAGAGGCCCTGACGACATGCGGGGACGGCTCGAGAAGTTCGGACACCGCGGTGAAGCGATCGACGCCTCTGAGGTTGTTCGCATCGATGACGCCTTCGAGCATGCCGGCTCCGTCGACGACGACGCCGAATCCGTGGGAACGTTTGGCCAGTACATGCAGAGCATTGAGGACGGTGTCGTCAGGAGAGAACCGCAGAGCGGATTCGAAGACGCGATCGCGGCTCTTGACCCACGCGATCGTGTCCCGAGCCGCAGTCAGGGGGATGTCCTGCGGCAGTACGGCGAGGCCGCCTCGGCGGGCCATGGTCTCGGCCATTCGGCGACCGGACACGGCTGTCATGTTCGCAGCCACGATCGGCGTGGTCGAGGCCGATGGGTCGGTCGTGGACAGGTCGACGTCGAACCGGGAGGTCAGCGCCGAAGAGTTGGGAACCAGGAAGACATCCGAGTACGTCAGATCATTATTCGGGTCATTTGAGATGAAACGCATAACACTATTGTCCCCTATGCGGACATACTCGGGCACATCGCGTTAGGCTGGTGGTGTCGTTAAGCAGCAATTCTTGAATCAGGAAGTAGGCGATCAACGCCGTGTCCGTCAATACTCCGAACCGCACCATCGACGACTTCGGGTCGAATGAGTGGTTGGTCGAGGAATTGTATGAGCAGTACAAGTCCGATAAGAACTCGGTCGATAAATCGTGGTGGCCGTTCTTCGACAAGTACGAGAAGAACCAGGGCGGGGCGACACAGAAGTCCGACGAGTCCTCGTCCGCCGCGAACTCCGGCTCCAATACGGGGGCGAAGACCGACTCCAAGACGGCTGCGAAACCCACCACCGAGTCAGCGCCGAAGGCTCCGGCGAAGTCCACCGACAAGGCCGCGAAGGACAAATCGGCCACGAACAAGTCCGGCGCGGACTCCGAGCCGGACGAGAGTCCGCGCGGAGTCTCCCCGTCCTCGGCTCAGTCAGAGACGCTGAAGGCCGAGACCAAATCAGTGCCCAAGGTCGCCGTCAAGGACACCGAGCCCAAACCGGAGCCCGAAGAGACGGTCACCCCGCTGCGGGGACCGGCGAAGCTCATCGCCAAGAACATGGATGACTCGATCGAGGTTCCCACGGCCACCTCCGTGCGTGCGCTGCCCGCCAAGGCCCTCATCGACAATCGCATCGTCATCAACTCCCATCTCAAACGGACCCGCGGTGGAAAGGTCTCCTTCACCCACCTGATCGGCTACGCGGTCATCCGGGCGCTGCAGAACATCCCCTCGCAGAACGTCTCCTATGACGTCCGCGACGGCAAACCCGTCATGATCTCGCCCGCCCACGTCAACTTCGGACTCGCGATCGACGTCCCGAAGAAGGACGGATCACGCACACTCCTGGTGCCCAACGTCAAGAAGGCCGACACGCTGACCTTCCGCCAGTTCGTCGATGCCTACGACGGACTCGTCGACAAGGCCCGACAGGGCAAGCTCACGGCCGACGACTTCGCGGGCACCACGGTTTCCCTGACCAACCCCGGCGGAATCGGCACCGTGCACTCGGTGCCGCGCCTGACGAAGGGTCAGGGCTGCATCATCGGCGTCGGCGCACTCGACTATCCTGCCGAGTTCCAGGGCGCCAGCCAGCACACGATCAACAAGCTGGCGGTCTCGAAGGTCCTGACACTGACCTCAACCTACGATCACCGAGTCATCCAGGGCGCAGGATCCGGTGAGTTCCTCAAGCTCGTCCACAGCTACCTCCTCGGCGAGGACGGCTTCTACGACGACGTCTTCGAGTCGCTGCGTCTGCCCTACGAGCCCGTGCGCTGGGTGCCCGACGTCTCCGCCGAAGACCAGGACGACGTCAACAAGACCGCTCGCGTCATCGAACTCATCGATTCCTACCGCACTCGGGGCCATCTCATGGCCAACATCGATCCGCTCGTCTATCGACAGCGTTCACACCCGGACCTCGACATCAACCAGCACGGGCTGACCCTGTGGGACCTCGAACGTGAGTTCCCCACCGGCGGCTTCGGCGCCAAGCCGATGATGCCCTTCCGCAATATCCTCGGACTTCTGCGTGAGAGCTACTGCCGCACGATCGGCTTCGAGTACATGCACATCGCCGATCCACTGCAGCGACGCTGGTTCCAGGCCAAGATCGAGGTCCCGCATCAGGAGCTGACACGTTCGGAGCAGGGGCACATCCTCGGTCGTCTCAATGCGGCGGAGGCTTTCGAGACCTTCCTGCAGACGAAGTACATCGGACAGAAGCGCTTCAGCCTCGAAGGCGGCGAGTCGGCCATCGTCCTCCTCGACGAGGTCCTCAACCAGTCGGCGGACACCGGCATGGACCAGGTTGCCATCGGCATGGCTCACCGTGGACGCCTCAACGTGCTCACCAACATCGCAGGCAAGTCCTATGCGCAGATGTTCCGTGAGTTCGATGGGACGATGTCCCCGGACAGCGTCCAGGGCTCCGGCGACGTCAAGTACCACCTGGGCACCGAGGGGTCCTTCACCTCGCCGGCCGGCAACTCGACCGATGTCTACGTCGCGGCCAACCCCAGCCACCTCGAGACGGTCAACCCGATCCTCGAAGGCGTCGTGCGCGCCAAGCAGGACTCCATCGACCAGGGTGAGGCCGGCTTCACCGTTCTGCCGGTACTCGTCCACGGTGACGCGGCATTCGCAGGGCAGGGCGTCGTGACCGAGACGCTCAACCTCTCGGAGCTGCGCGGCTACAGGACCGGCGGAACCGTCCACATCATCATCAACAACCAGGTCGGATTCACCACACCGCCGGCCTCGGCCCGTTCGTCGTTCTACTGCACGGATGTCGCTAAGTCGATCAACGCCCCGATCTTCCACGTCAACGGGGACGACCCCGAAGCCGTCGTCAGGGCCGCGCGACTCGCCTTCGAATACCGTCAGGAATTCAACCGCGACGTCGTCATCGACCTCGTCTGCTACCGCCGCCGCGGTCACAACGAGGGCGACGACCCGTCGATGACGCAGCCGCTGATGTACTCGCTCATCGAGAAGAAGGGGTCGGTGCGCAAGCTCTACACCGAATCGCTCGTCGGCAGGAAGTGCATCACCGACGAGGAAGCCAGCGAAGCGCTCAAGGACTACCAGTCGAAGCTGGAATCGGCGTTCGCCGAAACCAAGGAAGCCGAGACCGGCTCCTCCGATGGGGACGCCTTCAACGCTCCGCACGTGCCCAGCGACATCGAAGCATTCAACAATGCCGAAACCGCGATCAGCACGGAGGCGTTGCAGCGCATCGGGGAGGCCTTCGCCGAGATTCCGGAGAACTTCACGATCCATAAGAAGCTGCGCGCGCTCCTGGAGAAGCGCAAGGAGATGGCGCTCTCCGGCGGCATCGACTGGGCCTTCGCGGAGCTCCTCGCCTTCGGTTCACTGCTCATGGACGGAATTCCGGTTCGCCTCTCGGGTCAGGATTCCCGCCGCGGAACCTTCGTGCAGCGTCATTCGGTGCTCATCGACGCCGTCAACGGAAACGAATGGACGCCCCTGCAGAACCTCAGCGATGAGCAGGCCCGCTTCTGGGTCTACGATTCGCTGCTGAGCGAGTACGCGGCGGTCGGCTTCGAATACGGCTACTCCGTTCAACGCAAGGACGCCCTGGTCGCCTGGGAAGCCCAGTTCGGTGACTTCGCTCAGGGTGCCCAGACCGTCATCGACGAATTCATCTCGTCTTCGGAGCAGAAGTGGCAGCAGAACTCCGGCATCGTCATGCTCCTCCCCCACGGGTACGAAGGTCAGGGCCCCGACCATTCCTCGGCCCGCATCGAGCGCTACCTGCAGCTGTGCGCGGAGTCGAACATGACGGTGGCCCTGCCGTCCAACGGCGCGTCATACTTCCACCTCCTGCGCCGACACGCGATGACGACGAACAAACGTCCGCTCATCGTCATCACCCCGAAGTCGATGCTGCGCCTCAAGGCCGCAGCGAATGTGCCCGAGGACTTCACCACAGGCACATTCGAACCCGTCATCGACGATGCCTCCGTCGATCCCGATCAGGTCGACCGTGTCGTGCTGGTCTCCGGCAAGCTCTACTGGGAGCTGAAGGCTCAGCGTGAGAAGAACGGCGACACCACGACGGCCCTCGTCCGCGTCGAGCAGCTCTACCCGCTCGACGAAGACGCCATCGCGGCCCTCCTCGACCGCTACCCGTCCAGTGCACAGCTGGTCTGGGCACAGGAGGAGCCGGAGAACCAAGGTGCGTGGCCGTTCATGGCGATGAACATGCCTGAGCTGCTCGGCGACCGTGAGCTCACCCCGGTCACTCGCCCCGCCTCGGCTGCGACCGCCACCGGCCTCAAGCACGTCCATGAAGTCCAGCAGAAGGAACTCATCGACAGGGTCCTCCGCCGGTGAGCTCAGTGAACCCGATGACCGTCGCCGTGGTCGGTGGCCCCCTGGTCGCCGGCCACGGCGATGGTCGTGGCCTGGGGTGGGTCGGGCGCGTCACCGCCAGGACGCTTCCGAGCGTGCCGGATCTGAGAGTCTTCCCCCTGGCGGTCCCGCATGAGGACTCGGCCGGACTGCATGCCCGCACCATCACCGAGGCATCGTTGCGATTCACCTCCGACGGTGACAATCGACTGGTCCTGGCCCTGGGCTCGGGCGACCTCGACTCCGCTCGATCGGTGGCTCGAGCGCGCCTCGACGTCGCGAATGTGCTCGACGAAGCACTGGCGCGCAAGGTCTCGACCTTCGTCATCGGGCCGCCTCCGGAGTACAACTCCGATCGCAACCGTGCGATCTCCGAACTCAATACGAGCTTCTCGGACGTGGCCAAGCGCCGCGGCATCGCATACGTCGACACGTTCACCCCGCTGCTCGGTCATCCCGTCTGGCAGCGTGAGATCGCATCGTCACGAGACCATCTTCCCGCTCAGGAGGGCTACGGTCTCCTTGCCTGGTTGGTGCTGCATCGCGGGTGGTTCCCGTGGCTGGGCGTCCAGGACGTCATGGGTGACGTGTGACCCTCTCCCGCCGGCGGCGCTTTGCCCCGGCACGATGGTCATGAAAGAATGGAATGTCTAGCGAAGGAGTGCAATCATGAGCAAACGCAGCCGTAAGCGTCACGACCGCCGCCGCAACAAGGCGAACCACGGAAAGCGTCCGCTCGGCTGATTCTTTCGAATCACGCGAGCACACGAAAGTGGGCGGAAAGAGTCATACTCTTCCCGCCCACTTTTCTATGCTCGGTCGTTCCTTCGCTCGGTTCGGCGACTCAGGCACCGGCCCCCGGCCAGACGGCCTGTTCCGTGGCGATCCTCTGGCGGATCTTCTCGCGCAGGCCCATCGGCGCCTCTTCGCGGCTGCACGATCTGCGGACCAGCTCCTTGAGCAGCGCTTCGATCTCGTATTCGTCATGGCACGACGGGCAGTGTTCGAGGTGGACCGAGATCTCGCGGATCTCCGTCGTCGTCAACTCCCCGTCCAGGTAATGGTAGATGCGCGTCAGGGATTCCGCGCGCACGTTCTCGCAGCATTCGTCGCTCATTTCGCACCTCCCGCAGCCTGGGAGAAGCCACGATCCGCGGCGTAATCGGCCAGCATGTCGCGCAGCTGACGGCGCCCGCGGTGCAGACGTGACATCACGGTGCCGATCGGAGTATCCATGATTTCTGCGATCTCCTTGTAGGGAAGACCTTCGACGTCCGCGTAGTAGACGACCATGCGGAAATCCTCGGGCAGCGCCGACAGAGCGTCCTTGACGTCGGAGTCGGGCAGGTGGTCGAGGGCTTCGAGCTCCGCGGAGCGACCGCCCGAGGACGAATGGCTCGCGGCCTGCGCGATCTGCCAGTCTTCGATGTCTTCGCTGCCGTGCTCCTGCGGCTGGCGCTGCTTCTTCCGATAGTTGTTGATGAAGGTGTTCGTCAGGATCCGGTACAGCCACGCCTTGAGGTTGGTTCCCGGCTTGTACTGATGGAATGCGGCGTAGGCTTTCGCATAGGCCTCTTGGACCAGGTCCTCCGCATCGGCTGGATTTCGGGTCATTCGCAGGGCAGCTGCGTAGAGCTGATTGAGATACTCCAGAGCGTCACGCTCGAAACGGGCCGAACGTTCGGCCTGCGTCTCGGGGACTTCTTTGACTGATTCGGTCATCACCGTCAATGGTACGCCCGTTCTCTCGAGGACGGCAGTGGCGTTCACAGACTTCTCCTTCTGCCTTTCGACTCAGCACCGGTCGATCATCGCCACCGGCACGTGTTGTCCATTCCAACACCGGGGCGAGGCCCCACTATTCCCGGACAACCGTTATGCTTGCCAGTGAGATGCCCGACACGTAGGAAGGACCACAGTGTCTCCAATCAGATTCCTCGCACGGCCCATGCTGGCCGCCGGCTACATCGCCAACGGAGTCGACCGTCTGCGTCGCCCGGATGCAGCGGCCGCTTCCATCGCACCACTGCTGAACATGGCACGCAAGCAGGTCGACGTGCCCCTTGACGCCCCGACCTTGGCCCGCGCGACCGGAGCGGCGCAGGTCGCTGCGGGTTCGCTGCTGGCCATCGGCAGGTTCCCCCGCGTGAGCGCGACGATCCTCGTCGGCACCTACCTGCTTGACACCGTCGGCGAGCGGATCGCCGCGGATAAGGCCACGTCGAAGGATGAGAAGCGCGAACGCACCGAGCGCACCCTGATTCGCACCTCGATGCTCGGAGGCGCCCTTCTGGCCAGCGTCGACACCGCGGGCAAGCCGGGACTGTGGTGGCGGACCCAACATGCCGCCGAAGATCTGTGGTCGTCTGTCGAAGGGACCTCCAAACAGGCGATGAGTGCACTCGGCGTTGACTGACACACCTGGCAGCACTGCGCCCGTGACCGGTGACTGGCTCGCGCCCGTCGCCGGTCGCGGCGTCACCGCGAATGTCGGCGTTCCCGGTTCGAAGTCCCTGACCAACCGCTACCTCCTCCTCGCAGCGCTGGCCGAATCCGACTCGCTGGTGCGCGGATGGCTGCACAGTCGCGACACTGCGCTGATGGTCGAGGCCCTGAGAGCCCTCGGTGCCGGGATCGAGGAGAGCCACGGCGACCTGCGCATCACCCCCATCGACTTCTCTTCCGGAGACCACACAGCCGCAGCCTCCATCGACTGCGGCTTGGCCGGGACCGTCATGCGCTTCATCCCCCCACTGGCCGCCGCGACCGGTCGAGAGGTCGTCCTCGACGGTGACGAACAGGCCCGGGTGAGACCGATGTCGGTCATCATCGATGCGCTGACCGACCTCGGCGCCTCCGTTTCGGCGGAGAACGGGCTGCTTCCGATCACGATCCGTGCGGAGTCCCGGCTGCGAGGCGGTCATCTCGAGGTCGATGCCAGCGCATCCAGCCAATTCGTCTCGGGCCTGCTGCTGACCGCTCCCGTCATGCCTCTGGGCATCGAGCTCGTCAATCGCGGTGAGCCCGTCCCCAGTCGCGCGCACGTCGATATGACGCTCGAGGTGCTCGCCGATGCGGGAGTCGACGTCACGGAGCCCGAGCCCGAGCGCTGGATCGTCGAACCGGGCCTCCCCCGCGGCCTCGACGTCCACGTCGAACCCGACCTGTCGAACGCCGCGGCGTTCGCCGCCGCCTCGCTGGCCACCAACGGTGATGTCACCATCCTCGATTGGCCGGTCCACACGACGCAGGCCGGCGACGGTTTCCGGGCCATCGCAGAGGCTTTCGGAGCCGCCGTGTCCCTCGACAGGAACGGGCTGAGAGTCCAGGGGCCAGAGGTTCTGCGAGCCGTCGACCTCGATCTTTCGGCGGTCGGCGAACTCACCCCCGTGGTGGCCGCTCTGGCGGCACTCGCAGACGGCACATCCACTCTCACCGGCATCGGGCACCTCCGCGGTCATGAGACCGATCGACTCTCGGCTCTGCGCCGCGAACTCGGCGCGGTCGGTGTGGAGGTCGAAGAGCATGCCACGGCTCTGACCATCACCGGTTCACAGCTGCGCGCCCGCACCTGGCACACGTACAACGACCACCGCATGGTCATGGCCGGGGCTGTCCTCGCGCTGAGGGTCGACGGACTCATCATCGAGAACGCCGACACCGTAGCGAAGACTCTGCCCGAATTCACCCAGCTCTGGGAAGCCATGCTGAATCGCGGCACCTGAGATGGCGCGCATCTACCGTGACGAGGACTACCGCCCTCGCCCGAACAAGCGCGGGTCCCGACCCCGGACGAAGAACAGACCGAACCACGATGCCGCGCTCGACGGCCTCGTCACCGCTGTCGATCGAGGACGGTATCGTGTGGTGCTCGCCGACCGGTCAGGCAGCTTCCTCGGCGATGTCACCGCCGTCCGGGCCTCCCACCTGCGCAAGGATGCGGTAGTTCCCGGCGACATCGTCAAACTCGTCGGCGACACCTCCGGCAAACGGGGCTCTCTGGCCCGGCTGGTCGAGATCTCGGACAGACGAACCCTGCTGCGCCGCAGCGCCGATGACACCGATCCGAGCGAACGCGTGATCGTCGCCAACATCGATGTCATGGGCATCGTCACCGCCACCGAGGATCCCGAACCCTCCTACGGACTCATCGATCGCGCCCTGGCTGCGGCCTTCGACGCGGGCATCGCTCCCCTGCTCATCGTCACCAAGACGGATCTCAAGCCGGCCGACGACATCATCGAGCGGTTCTCACTCTCCGGTGTCGAGATCGTCTCCTCCGGACTCGATCCCGAGGGAAGACTGACCGACGCCACGGTCTTCGACCGCCTACGGGGTCGGATGAGCGTTCTCATCGGGCATTCGGGAGTGGGCAAGTCGACGCTGATGAATGCTCTCGTCCCTCGGGCGGAAAGAGCGACCGGGCACGTCAACGACGTCACCGGACGGGGTCGGCACACCTCCTCCTCGGCGATCGGTCTTCGCCTCGAGGGCGGCGGTTGGCTCGTCGACACTCCCGGCGTCCGCAGCTTCGGACTGGCCCACGTCGACCGGGAGACGCTGATCTCCGCGTTCCCCGAACTCGTCGAAGCCACCGCCGAATGCGCGCGCGGCTGCACCCATCTCGCAGATGCTCCTGGGTGTCGACTCGACGCCTGGGTGGCCGCGGGCCATGCGGGCCCCGGTGGAGTCTCACGCTTGGAGTCCCTGCGCAGGCTGCTGCTCGGGGCTGGATAGGGTGGAGGCATGAACGATCTCGACCTCGCGACCGAACTCGCCGATCTCGCCGATTCCATCAGCTTCCGTCATTTCACGGCTCAGGACTTCACCGTCGAGACGAAACCCGACCTGACACCCGTGACCGAATGCGACCGTGCTGTCGAATCCGCGATCGCGGACAGGCTTCGCCGCGACCGTCCCGAGGACAGCGTGATCGGCGAGGAGTTCGGCTCCCATGGAACCTCGCCGAGGCGGTGGATCGTCGATCCCATCGACGGCACGAAGAACTTCGTCCGGGGCGTACCGATCTGGGCCACACTCATCTCTCTGTACGAGGGACAGGACCCGATTCTCGGTGTGGTCTCCGCACCTGCCCTCGGCCGCCGGTGGTGGGCCGAATCCGGTCACGGGGCGTTCGCCTCGGCGTTGGGGGAACCGGCCAGACGGATCCACGTCTCCGACGTCGACGCGCTCGAGGACGCCTCCTTGTCGTACGCCTCTTTGAGCGGATGGAAGGAGATCGGCGTCCTCGACGGGTTCCTCGCTCTGTGCGCGTCCCTATGGCGGACCCGCGGCTATGGAGACTTCTATTCCTACATGCTGCTGGCCGAAGGCGCGGTCGACCTCGCCTGCGAGCCCGAACTCGAGCTCTACGACATGGGTGCCCTCGTCCCGATCGTCATCGAAGCGGGCGGGACATTCACGAACACGGCCGGAGTTCCCGGCCCCTTCGGCGGCAACGCCGTCGCGAGCAATTCCCGACTGCACGAACTTGCTCTCGATCGTCTGGGCAGGGTCGCTCCGGCCAGGACCGGGGCATGAGGCAAGAAGACACCACGGACCAATTCGACGATGGAGGCAGACAGTTGCCCGATGTGATGCGTGCCGAGCTGTGGCATTCGATGGCCGAAGCGGCCGGGCTGATCAATGGAGACGGGACGATCGGTGAGACCGTCTACGGTCAGATGACCGCGTTGGCCGCGCGGACCGGAGCCGTGAACCTGGGGCAGGGCGCCCCGGGGACCGATCCACCCCCAGAGCTCATCGAGGCCGCGGCCGACGCGATGCGCGAAGGGTACAATCAGTACGCTCCGGGGCAGGGATTCCCCGCGCTGCGAGAAGCCGTTGCCGGGCAGCGTCGGCGGGACTTCGGCCAAGAGATTTCGTCCGACGACGTGCTCTACACCTGTGGAGCCACAGAGGGCCTCACCGCCGCGATCCTCGCCCTCCTGCCACGCGGCGGCACCGTACTCGCCTTCGAACCGTTCTACGACTCCTATCCGGCCGCCATCGCCGCTGCCGGCGGATCGCTGGTCACTGTGCCGATACTCCCGACGGCAGAGGGCGGATTCGAACCCGATTGGGAGCGGTTCGACACGGCGGCCGCCGATGCGGACGCTCCCCCATCCCTCATCCTCGTCAACACACCGCACAATCCCACGGGCTTCATGTTCAACACCGAGGATCTGGCGCACATCGGTGACGCGGCCGTCGCCGCAGACGCCTGGGTGCTCACGGACGAAGTCTACGAACAGCTCGTCCTCTCCGACACGACGCACGTGGCACCGGCAACGGCCATCGACGACGAAGCGCGGGTCGTGACAGTCTCCTCGGCGGGCAAGACCTGGAACGCGACCGGATGGAAGATCGGCTGGGTGATCGCCGAACCCGCGGTCCGCGAGGCCGTCCAGGCAGTCAAGCAGTTCCTCACCTACACCGCCGGCGGACCGCTGCAGATCGGCATGGCCCGCGCACTGGACGGCGCGGGCGACTTCGCGGCCGAGAACCGGCGGTCTCTGCGTGAACGCGCCGAGATTCTGGTCCCGGCATGCCGCGGACTGCCCGGAGCGATCGCGTCGACGCCCGCGGCCGGGTACTTCACCGTCGTGGATTTCTCCGCACTGACGGACCTCGATGCGTTCGAGCTCAACGATCTCCTGGCACGGCGGTACTCACTCGTCGGAATTCCCGTTCCTGCGCTGTGTCGGGCAGGATCGTCGGCACACGCGGCGTACAGATCCTCGATCCGATATTCGTTCTGCAAGTCGGTGGCCGACGTCGACCGTGGAGCGCAGCTGTTCGACGAACTCGCGGCAGAGCTGCGACGGGACCCCGATGCCCTGCGCGGCGAGAGCTGAGCTCATCCGACGCACTGGACCCAGCTGATCTCGCCTGGACAGCAGGCAAGCCCAGGGGGCGGATCGCAAGTCTGCGATCCGCCCCCTGTTGTGCCAGCTCCTGCTGTTTCGGGCCTTTGGCTCAGACCTTGACGAGTTCGAGCTCCAGCTCGATCTTGATCTTGTTGGATACGAGCAGCTCGCCGCCGCCGAGGACGGCGTCGAACTCCATGCCGAAGTCCTTGCGGTCGACAGTGGCGGCTGCCGACAAGCCCGCGACCTGGTTCTCATTTGGATCGGTGGCGACACCGCTGAACTCGGTGGCGAAGACGACTTCCTTGGTCACGCCGCGCATCGTGAGGTCGCCGACGAGCTCGAACTCATCGGCGGACTTCGCGTTGATGCCTGTCGAGGTGAACGTCAGCTTGGGATTCTGCTCGGACTCGAAGAAGTCACCGCTCTTGAGGTGACCGTCACGCTGAGGGTTGCGAGTGGTGATCGATTCGACGTCGGCCTCGGCCGTCACCGTGCTGTCCTCGAGACTCTCGGCGACGCTGACGCTGCCCGCGATGTCCTCGAAGTGTCCGCGGACCTTCGAAACGCCGGCATGGCGTGCGGTGAAGGTGAACTCGGAGTGGACGGGATCGATGTTCCAGGTACCGGTGGTGAGTCCCTGTGGAAGAGCGGTCATGGCGTCTCCTTTTAGTTGAACTTTGAAGTACAAGAATCACTATAGTTTCACTTTCAACTATATGCAAGTCAACCCGATCTCCACCCCGACTGACTCGAAGCAAGGGACAGGCCGCCATGTGGTCGAGGTCACTCGATATCGATTTGGTCTGCCGGAATCGCCTCGTGTAATGTGGGTACCACGCCGCGGGGTGGAGCAGTTCGGTAGCTCGCCGGGCTCATAACCCGGAGGTCGGAGGTTCAAATCCTCCCCCCGCCACCAAGGTGGCAGAACCCCAGTCAGTTCTTCTGACTGGGGTTCTTCTCATTCATCCACGATCATGGGGAGGACCGGCGATCACGAGAATTTGAGTGTCTGCCCGCGATCGAGAAAACGGCCACGCCGGACGACCGGGGGCCACGCCGGACGACCGGGTGGCCTGACGGCCGAGGAAGCCAACAAAGAGGCGGGCCCCTGCGATCCTGATCGGATCGCAGGGGCCCGCCTCTTTCGCGTTCGACCAGCGGCCGGGTCAGTTCCCTCCGCCCTCGTCGGCCGGGGCCGTAGCGGGAGCAGACGCACCGCCCTGCGATCCGTCCTCGGCGATCGAGGGGTCGGCTGCCACCGCGTCCTCGATAGCGTTCTTCAGACGGTCCTGTGCCTTGCCGTACTTCTCGAAGTCACCTTCCTTGAGCGCTGCGTCGGAGTCCTCCATCGCCTTCTTGGCTTCCTCCAGCGCTTCGTTGAGCGACTGATCGTCAGCGCCGGAGCCTGAGTCGCCGCCGCCGTTCGAACCGCCGGCCTCACCGCCACCGCTGTCCTCTGTGCCGGCGTCTCCCGCCGTGGCACCGGAGTCACCGCCGAAGACCTGGTCGAGTGCCTCGTCCAGCGTCGGCGCGAAGCCGATGTCCTCGCCGAATGCCACCAGAACGTGCTGGAGCAGCGGGTAGGACGTTTCACCGGCGGACCGGACATAGACGGGCTGCACGTAGAGCAGTCCGCCACCGACCGGCAGCGTGAGCAGGTTGCCGTTCTGGACCTCGGACTCACCCTGCCGCAGCAGGTTGAGGTTGCGCTGCACGTCCGGGGCGGTGTTGAAGTTGTTCTGCGCCTGCCCGGGTCCGGGCACCGTCGTGTTGCGCGGCAGTTGGAGGAGCCGAAGCTGGCCGTAGCTGTCTGCGACCTCACCCTTCGAATCGCCCGCATCCGCATCCGCCGACAGGAACCCGGTCAGGTTGTTCCGCGATTGCCCCTCGGACGACCGCGCCGGGATGTAGGAGCTCGTCAGTGAGAACGACGAGTTCTTCTGCCCCGGCATCTGCAGAGTCATGTAGAACGGCGGCTGAGTCAGTCCGCTGTTGGCCTGCTTCGTCGGGTCCGTCGGAAGCGTCCAGAAGTCCTGACCGGTGTAGAACTCGCTGGCGGAGGTCACATGGTACTGCGTCAGCAGATCACGCTGGACCTTGAACAGGTCCTCCGGGTACCGCACGTGGCTCATCAGGTCTCCGGACATCTCCGATGCGGGCTTGATGAGGTCGGGGAAGATCTTCATCCACGTATTGAGGACAGGATCGTCCTTGTCCCACTGGTACATGTCGACGCTGCCGTCATAGGCATCGACCGTGATCTTGACCGAGTTCCGGATGTAGTTGACCTCTTCGTCCGGAAGAGTCGCCACCGTGTTCGGCGAGGATTCGGTGACCGAGTCCTCAGTCGCCTCCTGCAGCACCTGCGGTGTCGAATACGGATAGTCTTCGGCGGTGGTGTAGCCGTCGAGGATCCACTTGATCTTGCCGTCGACGACTGCGGGGTACGGATCGCCGTCGATCTTGAGGAACGGTGCCATCTTCTGCACGCGCTCACGGGGGTGGCGTTCGTAGAGGATCTGAGAGTTCTCATTGACCGCGTCGGAGAGCAGGATCTGTTCGTCCTGGTATTTGAGCGCGTAGGCGAGCCGGTTGAACAGACCGCCGACCGATGGACCGCCGTCGCCGCTGAACGTGTTGTTCACCTGGCCGGAACCGCTGTCCTCGTCCGAGGGGTAGTCGAGTTCGCGAGGGCTCGCCCCCTCCTCACCACCGACGATCGAGTAGTCCGGTGAGCTCTCACCGAAGTAGACGCGCGGCTCGTAATCGGGGAATTCGCCATTCGGCGGGATGTCCGATTCCATGAATGTCGGCTCCCCGTCGGGGTTACGCTGGTTGCCGTTGGCTGCGACGACGCCGAAGCCGTGGGTGTAGACGATCGCACGGTTGTACCAGCTCTGGTTGTTGACCGAGTCGGGGCTGAGCTCGCGGACCGCGATCACCGTGTCGCGCATATCCCCGTCGATGTTGTACCGATCGACGTCGAGCTGCTGTGGGAACGAATAGTAGGGCCTGACCTGTTGCAGCTGCCGGAATGTGTCCGACACCAGATTGGGATCGAGCAGGCGGATCGATGCAGTGGTCTCTGCGTCTTCGCGCAGTGCACCCTTCTCACCGCTGGTGCTCGGTTCGTACGGAGTGACATCGATGTCTTCGAAGTCGAATGCATCACGAGTCGCATCGATGTTGTGCTGGATGTAGTCCGATTCCAGACTCTGCTGCGAAGGGTTGACCTGGAACTGCTGAACCATCGCAGGGTAGGCGATGATCGAGATGCCGCCGAGGACGATGAGGGTGATGGTCGCGATGATCGAGATCCGCCAATTGCCCTTCCACGCGGTGTAGACGAACAGCAGGGCCACGAGCACGGCAGCGATCGCAACGATGGCCATCGCCGGCAGTGCCGCCCTGTCGTCGGTGTAGGTCACACCGGGGACGATGCCGCCGGTCGACATCATCCGGTCGTACCGGGCCAGCCACAGACGACCGGCTTGCACGAGGATCAGCAGCCCGATCGTGATGCCCAGCTGCCACTGAGCGGTCTTGGTGAGGGTGACGCCCTTCTGCTCGCCGGGTCGGATGCCGCCGAACAGGTAGTGGGCGACCAGCGCTGCGATGAGCGACAGCAGAATCGCCATGCCGATCTGATCGCCGATGAGGCGCAGGCCGGGAAGGACGAAGACGAAGAACGACTTGTCCATGCCGAACTGGGCGTCATCCGACCCGAACGGCGTCGAGTTCATCCACTCCAGGACGGTGTTCCAATTCGCCGAGGCGGTGATGCCGCTGAGCAAGCCGATGACCGCGGGAATCGCGATGGTCGCAACCTTGCGTAGCGGTTCGATGGCCTCGCGGTAACGGTCGAGGTTCTCCTGGCGCGGAGTCGTCGGTGCGTAGACCGGACGATTGCGGAAGGCCAGATGCAGGCTCAACCAGACCGGGACGGCCATGACCACGAATCCGGCCAGGAACAACAGTCCGCGGGCGAACCACATGGTGCGGAACACCTGTGAGACGCCGATCTGCTTGAACCACAGGACTTCGGTGTAGACCTGCGTGAATGCGATGAAGGCGACGAGGAGGATCGCCACTGACACGAGCGTGAGCAATAGGGGCGAACGTCTGGGCCGGTTCGCCGGCATGCGTGCTGAGGTTGGTGAGGACGGAGAGCTCACTACTGCCCTTTCTCATTGTTGTCGGCGCCGCCGGCTGGACACTTCTTGAGGTCCGAGGTGTCTCCGGCTGCGTATTGCTCCACGGCGTTCTGCGCATCATCGAGCGTGTCGATGCGTGCCACCGTGATCTTGGACTGATCGGCGGCCTGGATGACCTCTGCACAGTTCTCTGCGGGCGACATGAAGAGCTCCGCCCCCTGTGCAGTCGAGGCCGCCACCTTCTGTCGAGCCCCGCCGATGGGGCCCACTTTGCCTGCAGGGTCGATCTCGCCCGTTCCTGCCACGTGCTTGCCTCCGGTCATGGCACCCGGGGTGAGTTCGTCGATGATGGCGAGAGCGAACATGGTGCCGGCGGAGGGGCCGCCGATTCCTTCGACGTTGAATGCCACGTCGACGGGGAACTCGAAATCCTGCTTCATGGTGATTCCGATGGCGTGGCGTCCCTCGATAGTCGCGGGGTCGAGTGCGACGTCGACGTCTTCGTCACCGCGCTCGACGACGAGATCGACGTTCTGCGAAGACTGCACCGTCCGGCTCAGGATCTTCGCAGCGTCCGGTTCGGAATCCAGCTTCTCCCCGTTCACGGATATGATCCGGTCGCCCTTGCGCAGCTGCCCCTCGGCGGGCGAGTCGGGCACGACCCCGTCGACGAGGAGGTGGACCTCGTAGGGTTCGTCCAGCTGCTCCATCGCAGCGGCCACGGCCACGTCCTGACTGGACGACATCTCAACGGAATTGGTCTCCGCCACATCTTCCCGAGTGGTGTCGATCGGATAATAGGCTTCGGTGGGGATGACTGTTTCCTTGCCGGCGAAGAGCGCACCGAGCGCCTGCGAGGCATAGGTGTCACGCCCCGGCCCGCCGCTCACGGCTACGGTGAGCATGTCGATGCGACCGTCGGTCGGATAGGTCTTGGCACCGGAGACGTCGATCATGGGCTTGCCCTCATGATCGCCGAGGGTGTTGAATACCGGTCCGGGCAGCTGCAGCATGTACGGCACCGGGAGCAGAACGGCCAGGGCGATTAGGACGTAGGTCATGACCCCTGAGGTCGTGGTCAGACGTGGAGCGCGTCGTCGTTTCTCGCCACCTGACGGTGCTTCGGGCACCGGCACGCCCCGAGGGTCATTCGCTGTCATATATTCCTTTCGCTGCACCGCCCGACCAGTCTAGTTGAAACCTGACTGTGAGTTTCACAGACTCCTTTCGCCGGGTGCGAACATCCTGCGAAACCTCCCGGAATTGGGAAGCTTCCCACATACAGAACCGTTAACGTGTAAGACAAACCAATTCTTGGGGGCTTTGAGAAAATGAGCGATGACAACAACAACGAGCAGAATCCGTTCGAGCAGATCTTCGGAATGCTCTTCGGAGCCAACGGCCCCGGCGCCGATCAGGGCGATGGCCAGGACGGCAGCTCCGGCCCTCAGGGGTTCCAGATCGATCCGGCGATGATGTCGACCATCATGAATCAGATGCAGGGTCTCTTCGGTCAGGGCGGGGATGCCCAGGCGCAGGCGACGTCGATCGCCCAGAAGGCGGTCCCGACTCCCGACCCCGCCATCAGCGAGGAATCGGCGAAGGCGACCACGGATGCCTTCCGTCTGGCCGAACTGTGGCTGGCCGAAGCCACCGAGCTCTCCGTCGCCAACCGTTCGGCACGCACGATCACCCGTGCCGAGTGGGTCAGCGAGACGATGCCCGGATGGCAGAAGTTCGTGCTGCCGATCAAGGAGAACATGTCCTCGGCTCTGACCGAGACCCTTGAGACGCAGGTGCCTGCAGAGATGAAGGGGATCCTCGCCGGCGCCTCGTCGATGTTCGGGTCGATGAGCGACTCGATGTTCGCGATGCAGATCGGTCAGGCCGTGGGTGCCCTGTCGGAGAGCGTGCTCACCGGCACCGAGGTGGGCCTCCCCCTCCTCCCCCAGGACACCGCGGTGCTAGTGGAATCCAATGTGGAGACGTTCGCCTCGGAGATCGATGTCGATCCCTCTGAGGTCCGCATCTATCTCGCCGCACAGGAGCTTGCCCATCTGGCCCTGTTCGAGCGCGCTCCCTGGCTGAGCGCTCAGGTCGAGACGGCGCTGACCCGCTATGCGCAGGGCCTCAAGGTCGACACCTCGCAGATCGAGGACATGGCCTCGCAGATCGATCCCTCCAACATCTCGGATCTCAGCGACAACATCCGTCAGGGCCTGTTCAATCCACCGACGACCGATGAGCAGAAGAAGGCACTGACGACCTTGGAGAACCTTCTCGCCGTCATCGCCGGATGGGTCGATGTCGTCGTCTACTCCGCGTGCGAGCATCTCCCCGGCCGCGAACAGATCCGAGAGGCTCTGCGTCGGCGCCGCGCCACTGCCGGTCCCGCAGAGAAGACCTTCTCGACCCTCGTCGGGCTGGAGTTCAATCCCCGGCGCCTGCGCGACGCCGCGGCACTGTTCGCCTATCTCGAGAAGCAGGGAGGGACCGAGGCCAGAGACAAGGTCTTCTCCCACCCGGATCTCCTGCCGACGACACAGGATCTCGACGATCCCCTCGGCTATTCCGAGCGCAGGCATGCCGAATGGACCAGCGAATCCTCGCTCGATGAGGCGCTGAGCCGCATCCTCGACGAAGGGCTCGAAGGCACCGAATCCGGCGCGGACTCGGAGGCGAAGTCGAAAGACGAAGCCGACAGCGCCGATGGTGAGACCGACGGCGACAACAACGATGAGACCGACGACAACGACGGCGGTGGGACCGACAGCGACGGCGTGGACGGTCGCGACGCGAGCTGAATGATCTCTCTCGACACTGCCCGGGCCGAGATCGCTCGCACTTCGGCCGGGTCCGATTACACTGATGAGTTCGAGCGGCTCTTCTTCACTGCCGACGAGGCAGCGCTGCGGCGCGAGGCGGGTGCGGAGCACGTCACCGCCAGTTGCCTCATCGTCGATCCGGTCACGGAGACCGTGTTGCTCAACCATCACCGCAAAGCAGGGCTCTGGGGCCAATTCGGCGGCCATCTCGAGGCCGAGGACGTCAGCCTGCGCGCGGCTGCCCATCGGGAGGCAATGGAGGAGAGCGGACTGCGGGAGCTGAGGTGGTTCTCTCCCGCGCCGATCGACCTCCACGTCCACGATCTCTCGACGTCGTTCGGAGCCTGTCGGCGTCACTTCGACGTCGTCTACGCGGCAGTCGCGGACGTGGGACAGACCCCGGTCGCATCCGAAGAGTCGCTGGCGGTGGGTTGGTTCCAGCTCACCCAGCTGCCGAACTCGCTCATGCCCGATCTCACACTGAGGCTGCCGGAACTCTACCGGACGAGCGTCGATGTGTGGGGCCTCACCGATCCCGACGGAAGTGCTCCCCCGCGCTGAAGCCGTCAAGATAGAGTTTCGCATCTGCCTGTCGTGGATGCCGGTCCGCCAGCGCGTGGAATTCCTTGGAATGCGGGCCGATCTGCAGATGTGCGAGCTCATGGACGACCACGGTCTCCAGGACCCAGCGCGGCACCGTCTGCAGACGGTGGGAGACGCGGATGTCGCCCGTCGAAGTCGTCGTGGAGGCCCAGCGGCTCACATTCTGATTCGTCACCCATCTGATCGACTGCGGACGCAGACGGCCCCCGAAGTATCGCTCGCTCATCTCTTCCGCCAGGCCCACAAGGTCGGCGGCAGAGGAATGATCCCTGGCGGCAAGGCGGTTGAACAGGTCGGTCAGTGACCGGATGTTGAGTTCCACGCTGTATCTCACAGGCGTGCTGAGGACGTACGTATCGACCTCCTTCGAGACCGAGATGGTCTTCTTCCGTCGCGCCGAGCGGCGCACTTCGATCTCCCCGCGGGCGATCGCCCGCAGCACGTCATCTTCGGTCCAGCCCTGTTGAGTTGCCACAGTCCCATCATAGGAAACACGGGCGACAACATTTCGCCCTCCATCTGTTGTGAGTTCGCTGAGTATCCCGATTTTTTTCCAACCGTGCCGGTCGTCCACAGACCCGGCCGCGCTCCTCAGCGTCGCAGCAGCGGAAGTGACCTACGGTTTCAGGTCCTCAGGACCACACGAAACGGCTATCAAGGCACCTTTCCTCCACAGCTCATCGCGACATATCCACAGGTTATCCACATGCTGTTGATCGGTCTGTGCACGAACCGACGTTGACGGAGCCGCAAATGGAGAATAGGTTCTATGATGACCCCGGAAAACCCGGAGATGCGTGCGGAAGGGGAAGCCGCACGAGTCTTCGCGAGCGCCTGGGGGCACAAAGCGATTGAGGGCACGTCGGAACACAGCTTTCGGCTTGTCCTCAATCGTTTTCCACAGGGTTATCCACACTTTCGGTTCGCCCATGGCGCATGCCCTCCACCTTCACTACTGTGGAAGTCCTGGCTGTTCGAGACGAGGTGGAGAAGACATGTTCAGAATCTTTCCCAGTGTGCCGATCACATGGCGGTCCGCATCATGTGTGCAGTTCGGCGTCGACGACCCCGTTCTGATTGACGGACTCGTATCGGCCGACGTCGCTCTCGTCGAGGACCTTCAGATGGGAATCGGTTCGGCACAGTACTATTCGCACGCACAGGATCTGGGCGCGGACCTCGGCAGAGCGAGTTCTCTGATCACTCTCTTGGACGAAGCCGGAGTCATGATTCCCGATGATTCCGATACGGCGACGGTCACGGCCGGCTCTCCCCTGCTGGCGACCGGGCAGATCTTCGGCCTCTCCCCGGACCGCGTCGCGAACCGCCTCGGCGACGTTCCGATCATGGTCATGGGTCCGTTGAAGACGATCACTGAGCAGCATCTGTCCGCCTCCGGCTTCGCCGTCACCGGTCAGAGGCGGGTGGAGGACCTCGATCTGCTGTCTTCCCCGCTCGTGATCACAACCTCATATCTCGTCCCCGACCTGCACACCGCAACCTGGCTCACCGACCGCGAGGTCGCCCACTGCCAGGTCGTCATCGGCGAGTACTCACTCGAGGCCACCGGCCTGATCCGCCCCGGTCTCACACCCTGCGCGATCTGCGCCTGCCTGCAGAAGAAGGACGCCGATGCGTCCTGGCTGGACCAGTATCCTCACATTCGCGCTCTGCCCAACCGTGAGAGCCTGGCCGACCCCCTGTCGCGGAGCCTCGGCGCGCTCAACGTCGTTCAGATCCTCAGACGGGCACTGCTCGAACCCGACACCGATCCGGTTCGCCGGACCGTATCGCTGGCGACCGGAGTCGGCACGGACGGCCCGCTCCGATTTCACTCTCGGTGTCAGTGCCAGGTCCCCGTCCCGCACTTCGACCTAGTCGGTGAGCAGGCTCAGTAGACCCGATCCGTAGAGTTCGAGCTTCGTCGCGCCGACGCCCGGGATCTTCGCCAAAGACGTCATGTCCTTCGGCCTGATCTCCGCGATCGCAGAGATCGAGGTGTCGGTGAGAACCAGGTACGGCGGCAGTCCCTGTTCCAAGCCCACTCGTGCTCGCCATCGCCGCAGCCGGTCAAGGAGATCGAGATCGAGATCCGCCGGGCAGTTCGCGCACCGGGACAGCGCCCGGTCGACCTGGGACACGAGCACCGCGCCGCAGGAGCGACAGCGATTCATCGCCACCGAGGTCGCGGTCCGACTGCCGTGCCCCGTCGACTGCTCGACCCGCCCGAGTTCGCTGAGGAATCGCGAGGGTTTGCGGGGGCGCTGTTTGGATTCGTGACGGGACAGCGACCAGCTCATGCTGAGATCTCGACCGGCTCGGGTCAGGGCCACATAGAACAGTCGGCGTTCCTCCGAGACCGCTCGCGGCGACTGGGCATAGCTGATCGGCAGGAGACCTTCGCTGAGACCGACGAGATGCACACTGTCCCATTCGAGGCCCTTGGCTGCGTGGAACGACGCCAGGGTCACGCCTTCGATGTCGGGGGCGAATTGGTGTTCGGCTCGGTCATTGAGGTCGGCGAGGAACGCCTCGAGCGGGACGGGCAGCTCGGACCCCGATTGGAGTTTCTCGGCCAGATCGACCAGCGCCTTCAGGGACTCCCATTTCTGCCGGCCGGCTCCCGCCGCCGGAGGTTTGCTCGAGTACCCCAGGGAGACGAGGACTTCGGAGACGATCTCGGGCAGGGGTCTGCCGCCGGAGGTGGCCCGGGCCGCTTTGAGCATGAGCACGGCCTCTTTCACCTCCTTGCGAGCGAAGAACCTCTCCCCTCCGCGCAGCACGTAGGGGATGTCGGCCGCTGCGAGAGCCTGCTCGTAGGCGGGGCTCTGACCGTTGGTCCGGAACAGGACAGCGATGCTGCGCGGTCGACGACCGGCATTGATTTCGGCCGAGATCGCTCGGACCACGCCGGTGGCCTCGGCGTCGTCGGTCGGGTACTCGGTCATCGCCGGCTGCTGACCCTCCGCATTGTCGGTGCGCAGGGTCAGTGCGGATCGAGACGTGTGTCGGAGCAGGTTGTTGGCAGTCGAGACGATCGCCTTCGACGACCGGTAGTTGCGGACCAGCCGGACCGTCGTCGACGTCGGCAGCGAGGCTCCGAGGGTGCTCAGCAGTGAGGAGTCGGCGCCGGCGAACGAGTAGATGGTCTGTGCCGGGTCGCCGACCACGCACAGGTTGTCGCGAGGGCCCAGCCAGCGTGAGAGGACGTCGTACTGCAGCGGGGACACGTCTTGGAATTCGTCGACGACGAAGTGCCTGTACTGGTCGCGGATCTCGGCCGCAATGGCAGGATACTCTGCGAGGACCCCGTCGAGAACGAGCAGCACATCGTCGAAATCCATCAGCCGACCGCGTGTCTTCGCTTCGCTGTAGGCCTCGAAGATGCGCACCATGTCCTCGACGCCCAGATCTCCCGGCAGATCGCGGGCGGCGGCTTTGGCGGCGTATTCGTCGACGCCCAGGAGGGAGGCCGCGGCGAATTCGAGTTCGGAGGCCACATCGCGATTCATCTCGCGGCTCGTCTCGATTCCCATCCCCTGGAGCACGGACCCGAGGATCCCGGTCTTGTTGTCGATGATCCGAGGGAAATCGCCCTCAGCGAACCGGTCCCAGAAGAATCGGAGTTGGCGAAGTGCGGCTGAGTGGAAGGTCCGAGCCTGTACCGCGGGGACTCCGAGATCGCGCAGTCGCGACCGCATCTCCCCTGCTGCTTTGGCCGTGAATGTCAGGGCGAGCACATGGTTGGGAGGGAAGACCTCCGTGGCGATGCCGTAGGCGATGCGGTGGGTCATCGCCCGGGTCTTGCCGGTCCCGGCACCGGCGAGGACGATCATCGGCGTGGAGAACTGTGTGGCGACCTCTCTCTGTTCGTCGTCGAGGCCTTCGAGCAGCGGTGCGGCGTGCGCGATCAACCGTTGTCCAACCAGCTGTGGAGCAGCTGTCCCGCGATGGAGACCAGACCGGGGGAACGCACACTCCCACCCTCGATGGCCGCTCTCAGCTCCTCTCGGGTGAACCACTTCAACGAGGCGATCTCTGCCTCATCGGCCGCGAATCCGAGACTCGGAGCCTCCGCGCAGAATCCGAGCATGAGAGAGCACGGGAACGGCCACGGCTGGGAGCCGAGGTACTGTGGGTTGACCACGTCGACGTGCGCCTCTTCGAAGACCTCTCGAATGACGGCGTGTTCCAAGGTCTCACCCGGCTCGACGAATCCAGCCAGCAGAGAGAACCGGTCCGCCTCCCAGGCGGCGTTGTTGCCCAGCAGCACCCGTTCGATTCCCTCGTCGTCGGTGTTGATGATGAGGACGATCACGGCGGGATCCGTGCGGGGGAAATGCTCGCTGCCGGTCTCGGGGTCCGTTCGCACCCAACCGCCGAGGGTGGGGTGGGTCGGTCCTCCGGTGCGCGGGGAGAACCGGTGAGCTCTGTGCCAGTTGCCGAGTCCGACGACCTCGCAGGCCAGGGACACCTGCACATCGTCGAGGGACTCGGCCAGCTGACGCAGGGGCAGCCACACCGGTTCGGCGCTGTCGATGCCGTCCCCAGGTGCGGTCAGCAGGTCCGTTGCGTCACGGGCCCGAGCCGTCGCCAACCCGGTGTCGAGCTCACTGCGACCGGAATCGTCGAGAGAGACACCGATGTACTGCGTGCCGTCGGGATCACGACCGAGGTAGACTTCGGTCTGTTTCGCGGGCACCATGTCCCGGTCGCCGAAGAGCAGCCCCCCGGCCGCGACGAGAAGGGATCCTCGATGTTCGAAGACGGGTCTGGCACCTGCGGTCCACAGCGCGCTCAGGTCACCGTCCCGAACGCGGCAGAGGTGGTCCCGATCGATTCCATGACGGGCAAGGCTGATCGGCTTCACGGGTGGCAGTGGCTTCATGCCCTCCACGATAACGCAGGGCTCTGACGCCGGAAGTGCGGAAGCTGACACGCTCAATGGCCCAATCTCATGCCAGAGGCCGTCGCAGACGGTAGATTGGGGAGGGTGAATACCAAGGCACTCAAGTTGGCAGCTGTCGCAGCTACGATGCTCGAGGATTTCGCCCCGACGTCCTGGGCTCCCCTTCCCTCGCTGGGGCTGGGAGTCAGAGTTCTCGTCAGTGACGGTCAGCAGCAGTTGGTGGCGACGGCACAGACCGGCCTCGATCGGACCGCCGACACCGGTTCCGCAGCAGAAGCGGGCCGGATCTATGACACGATGTACCCGCACGCCGGGTTCGCCTGGCCTCATCTGCGCGCCATCACCGACGTCGACGCCGAGTACTTCGACACGTCCTCTTCGACCACGGTGACTCTCATCGATCCCCTGCCGGGTGCACCGGTCGGCGACCAACCCATCGCCGACACTGCTCGGGCGAGCTCCTTGGCTCAGGCTCTCGCAACCCTTCACTCCGCGGCACCCGAGTCGATCTCCGAGGCAGGCTTCCCCGTCGATGACCCCTCCCGGTACCAATTCCAGATCCTTGAGCGACTCGATCAGGCCGCAGGGACGGGTCGAGTGCCGGCAGCGCTGCTCCAACACTGGGAAGAGGAGTTCGAGAAGGTCTCCCTCTGGCGCTTCCTCGCCACGCCTATCCACGGAGCGATCGACGAGACGAGTGTCTACACCGATCAGGAGCGTGTCCTTGCACTGTCGGGAATCGAGCGTCTGCGCGTCGCCGACCCGGCAATCGATCTGGCCGCTGCCTCGGCGCTCATCGACCCGGCGGCGGTGTCGACGTTCTATGACGAGTACCGGAACTCCCGCCCACACGCCGATGAACACGTGGTCACCCGCGCCGAACTCTTGGCTGAATTCGCGGTCCTCGACTGGCTGCTCGAGGCTGTGGACTCCGGGGACAAGGAAGCCATTCAGGACGCCGGTGATCTGCTGTCCTCGTTCAATGACGTCCTCTTCTCGAAGGAGACGACACAGCAGGCCGATCCCCGCCCCGACAGCACCGCACCCGAAGTCCCGGACGACCCCGTCGGAACAGCTGTGTCCGCCGAACCGGATGAGACCGCCGAACCGGCTGTGTCCGCCGAACCGAATGAAGCCTCCGAACCGAATGAAGCCTCCGAACCGGCTGAGGACGCTGAACCGGATAAGAACGCCGACGAGAGCGACGATCCGCCGG
This sequence comes from Brevibacterium marinum, assembly GCF_011927955.1. Taxonomy (NCBI): domain Bacteria; kingdom Bacillati; phylum Actinomycetota; class Actinomycetes; order Micrococcales; family Brevibacteriaceae; genus Brevibacterium; species Brevibacterium marinum. The sequence goes on from NZ_JAATJN010000001.1 coordinate 3,122,772, forward strand.
ATGGGACCCCTCGTTCCTGACCCCGGCTTCGACTCGCTCCTGACCCCGACGTCAGCGACGACCATGGTGGGTCGGTGACGTCACACTTCGGCCGCGCAATGATTCACGTGCCGTCATTGGCCTCCAGCCACTCGATGATGTCGGCCTCCTCCGGCAGATGCTCGAACCTGACGATGTCGTCACTGCCGACGAAGTAGAAGGTTCCGGTCACCTCGGTGATCTCGGGGTGAGCTCGTCGGATGGCGAAGCGATAGAGCGCCAACTGCCATTTCATCACCTCCAGCGTTTTCTCATCCGGCCGTTTCGACGTCTTCCAGTCGACGACCTCCGCGTGGTCACCGGTGATGAAGACCGCGTCGATCTTGCCGGGGACTCTGAAGCGCCCGAGGACGAGTTCGAACGACATCTCGATGTGGTCGGCGTGCCGGGTCGCGAACTCCGAGCCGATGAACGTCTGCTGCAGCCGTTCGATCGTCGCCGAGTCGATGGCACGGACCTGCTGGTCCCCGTCGATGTCGATGCTCGCCTGCCCGAAGTGCTGCTCGACCCATGAGTGGAAGGTGGTCCCGATCTCAGCAGCCCGACTCGGTGGGTGCGGAACCGGCCGCAGTGTCTGGGTCATGAATTCCTGCGGGTCACGACGCCACGAGACGAGGGCGGTGGCCGAGAGACGTTCCGGGACGCTGCCCGTGCCGCGGGACCCCGGTCGTGCGCTGATGCGCAGAGCCTGACGCGCATATTCACCGACGAGGTTCGGTCTCTGTGCGAGTTCGTCGAGGCCGGCCGGTGCGGCGGCGCCGACCCATTCGGCCGCGCGACGGGCGGCCGAGACACGCTCCGTTCGCGGGACGGGCCAGATGCTGGTCTCGATCCGGTCCTCGGCGGACTCATCGGCGGGCTCGGGAATGTCGACGTCCATGTCGAGCGCTTCGATCGCTTCGGTGAGGAACGGGGACGGGGCATCGGGATTGGCACGAGCGCCCACCAGTTCGGCGCCCAGCCACAGGTGGTGCTTGGCGCGTGTGAACGCCACGTAGGCGAGCCGACGTTCCTCTTCCTCGTGTGCTTCGGCGATCGCCGGCTTGATGAACTCGTTGACCCAATCGTCGAGCTCCTTCTTGGTGTCGAACTCGGCGGTGCGCAGGTCGTAGTCGACCAGATGGGCGCGGTCTCCTCGCAGCGGGTAGGGCAGTGAGGTCCTGTCCATCCATCCTTCCTTGCTCCGCGGTTCCGTCGGGAAGTCCTTGACCACGAGGGACGGTACGGCGACTGCGTCGAATTCGAGGCCCTTCGAGGCGTGCACTGTCATGATGTCGATGGCATCGGCGGCGGAGTTCGGTTCGGCCACGCTGAGGGCGTCTTTCTCCTCCATCAGACTCAGCCATTCGAGGAATCCCGGCACAGACGGCTGGTCGGCCCCCGTCGAATACTGGCTCGCCGCGGAGAGGAACGAATCGATCGCAGAACGATGAAGGTTGCGCAGCGAATCGTTGAGAGCCCAGATGTCGGTGTCGACGCCCGTCTCGGTCATGGCGGTGCGGATGATCGAGGCGATCGTGCCGGAGCCGGAGCGAACATTGCGCAGGGCACGGGCCAGTCTCGCCAAACGTTCGAGGGCGGTAGTGCTCAGTCCCGAGCTGCGGAAGTTGTTGATCATGGTCCGTGCCCCGGGGAGATTCGCGCTGCCCGAAAGCGCATCGGAGAGATCGACGAGCTCATCGAGTCCCTCTACGATCGTCGGCTGGTCGATGGCCTCGGGGACGACTCCGGCCTCTCCCGGGTTCTCCCCCAGGAATTCGCTCAGGCGCGAATCGTTCTGCTTACGTGTGAACGTCTGCAGTGCGGCGATGTCTGCCGCGCCCAAACCCAGCAGACGCCCACTGACCAACCGCATGAGGCTGTTCCCTGCCATCGGATCGACTGCGGTCGTGAGCACGGCGCGCAGGTCGGCGACGAAGGGATCGCTCAGGAGACCGGAGGTGCCGTGGACGTGGACGGCGTAGCCGGCTGTCTCCAAGGCTGCCGCCACGGGCGCGAAATGCGTTCGTTTTCGGCATAGAACCGCCTTCGTCGCCCCCTCGGGGAGTCCGTCGACCCATTCGGTCAGTGATCTGAGTCCGACGGTGAGGTAGTCCGAGTCGTGGGCTCCCGAGCTGATGTCGGCGATCACGTCTCCCGCGCCTGCTCCTGCACGTGCCGACAGCGGCTTCTCCTGACCGCCGGCCAGCCCGCTCGCCGTGCGATTGGCGACCTTGAGAATCGTATGGTCATTGCGCCAGCTGGTGCTCAGCGTCAGGGCCGAAACGTCCTGGAAGTCCGCGGAGAAGCGGATCATGTTGTCGGCGCTGGCTCCTCGCCAGCCATAGATGGCCTGTCGGGGGTCGCCAACAGCGGTCACCGCGGTGGAGTGGAACAGGTCTTGCAGCAGCTTCAGCTGTGCAACCGAGGTGTCCTGGAACTCGTCGAGGAGAACGATCTTCCACCTGTGCTGTTCGGCGCTGCGGACCGAGGGCACCTGGTCGAGAATGCGCTGAGCGAACCGGACCTGGTCCGAGAAGTCCATGGCCAGGTTGCGACGTTTGGCGAGCATGTACTCACCGGCGAGCTTCGCTGTCCTGATCTTGGCTTCGAGCTTCGCCCTGCGACCATTGGGGTCGACGGGCTTGCCCTTGCTCGAGACCAGCGCCCGCAGACACTCGTCGAGATAGTCGGTGACCTCTTCGACGTCACGACCGTGGTCGTTCATCGCTGCGGACAACGAAATGATGTCGGAGATCATCGTCTCTCGGGCATTGTCGCCGGGGATGTCCTCCGGTCCGGCGGAGTCGATGATGTCTCCGGCGATCGTGTGGGCGGCGGCCTCATCGAGCAGCACCGTCTCGGGTTCGATGCCGATGCTCACCCCGTGTTCGCTGACGATCGATGCGGCATAGGAGTTGTATGTGGACACCGTCGGGTTGTCGAGACCGGGCAGAATCATCTCCGTACCGACCCCGAGACTGTGCCGCAGTCGGGCCAGGAGCACCCTGATCCGTCCGCCCAGCTCACCCACGGCCTTCTTGGTGAAGGTGAGGCCCAGGATCTCCTCGGGTGCGACGAAGCCGTTGGCCACGAGCCAGACGACGCGCTGCGAGATCACCGTCGTCTTTCCGGAGCCCGCGCCCGCGGTGACCTTCATCGACTGCTGCGGGTCGGCCTCGATGATGACTCTCTGCTCCTCGCTCGGCGGAAATGCCTGAGCGGGGTCGGCCGCGGTGAGACGGGCAAGCTGTTCGGCGGTGAAGCGCATCAGGACTCTTCCAATATCTGGGGCCCGATTGCCGGGCAGGAGGTACGGACGGGACAGCTCAGGCATTTCTGGGGTTCGACTCGTGCCTGGAATTCGGCGGCCCGCATGCGACCGGACACGTCATTGATGAGATCTCTGGCCCAACCGGGATCCTCATCGATCTCGAGCGCCGACTGCTCCCTCTTCTTCTGCTTCGTGTATCGCAGGAAGACGAGTTCGGCACCGTAGGCTTTGGCCTCGATCACCTGATCGTCACCGATGGTGATCGTGCCGGAGTTGATCGCCTCCTGATACACGCCGAGCTGGGCGTGGCGAGGCATGTCTTGGCCCGTGGGCGCGTTCTTTCCGGTTTTGAAGTCGACGATCCGGATGCCGTCTGCACCCTGCTCGACCCGGTCGAGGCGCCCGGTGACCTTCCATTCCTGACCGGACTCGTCGACCCCCGTGGCGTAGACCTGTACCTCGACGCCGATGGGTTCGCCCGGTGCCGTCTTGATGTACTCGCCGAGGCGGTCGGCCATCTTCATCGCCAGCGCGTGCTCGCGGTCCCGTTCCCATTCGGCGTCGAACTCGAGTGTTGTGAATTCTCGGTCGACGTATTCGCGGATCGCCGACGCGGGCCCCTGTGGATAGTTCTCCGCTGCAGCGTGGACGATGGTTCCCAGACTCTGTGCGAGCGAACCCGGCCGATCTCCCCCATTGCGCGTGAGGAACCAGCGCAGCGCGCAGTCGGTGAAGGACTCCACCTGAGACGGTGAGACCCTGACCGTGTCCTCCGGGGTGTAGAGAGGCTGCGACGAGGTGATGTCTTCGGCCTCACGCCATCGCTCGGGGCTCTCGATCGTGGATCCGGTGGCGGTCAGAGCCGCCATCAGCTGTGCCCACTCGCCCACGTCCTCCTCCGGAGTCTCCGCCTCGGGAGCGGAGGCGGCTGCCAAGAGTCGTGCACGAGTGTGTGCCGCCATCTCCGACAGGGACAACGGCAGGAGTTCGTCCTCGTGTGTGATCGCATAGCCGTCCGCATCCTCGGTGCCGCGCGCCGTTCGCGCTGCGAGGACGTCGAAGAACGGTGACGGGTTCCTATCCGCATCGGAGATGGCGGTGACGATGATGTGCTCTTCGGCGCGGGTCAGAGCCGTGTAGAAGAGCTCACCCTCTTCACGCAGGTTCTTCCGTTTGGCGTGGGTGTGGTATCCGGGATCGTTCGTCACCGTCTCCCCTGTCGACAGCACGGCGTTGAGATCGTCGATCCCGAGGATGCCGCCGCGGATCTTCGGATTCGGCCACACGCCGTCGTTCACCTCGGCGATGATGACCAGCGGCACCCGCAGATGTGCCAGGGAAGAGGGAGTTCCCACATGCACATGGTCATCCGCGCCGGCCTGCTCGGCCAGCGAGTCCTGGGCGATGTCCTGTTCTGCTACGATCCCCGCGAACGATCGAGCCGTGAATCCGCCTCGGTCGGAGATCTTCTCCGCCAGGGTGAACAGCCGCAGCACCGAGTCCAGAGCCGTGTTCGCATCCGAATCGGGCTCGCGCAGGGCCTCCCTCTGCCACTGCGCGGCCACTCCCGCGGCGTCCCAGATCGTCCAGAGCGCCTGGTGTGGGTCGAGCGACCCGACCGCGGCCGCGGCGTGCAGCATGGCAGAGATCGGGGCGAGCCCCGGAGGAGATGATTCATCGACATCGCTGCGCAGCGCCCGTGCCAGCGAGGTCGCACTGTCGGCTGCGGGGAAGGCCTTCCTCACCACGCGTTTGAAACGCCGGATCTGCACCGGGTCGAGGCGGACGTAGATGCTCCCGGCCAGGGACAGGGCCTGAGCGGCCAGCGCCTCGTCATCGTCGAAGTTCGGGGGGTGCGAGAGCAGCTCGAGCAGAGGGGCGGTCGCGGGGTCGATGCTCAGAGGCTGCACGATGTCCGCGGTCGCCACACCAGAGGCCCTCAGCTCGTTTGCGACGACCCGTGCCGTGGACGTGTTCCTGCACAGCACCGCCACATCCGACCAGGTGTGCCCGTCTTCGACGAAATTCGTCACTCTGCGTGCCAGATACCGGTAGCTCGAGGCAGCTCCCTCGAACACATGGGTCTCCACCCTCTCCTGTGTCTCGTCCGCGACCGCGTCCTCAACGGGGCCGTCCTCGGCCGAGGGGGATAAGGCAACGCTGGGACGCGGCATATGGCCCAAACCCCAGCGCGCGGTGATGCGTCGGCCGAAGTCATCGCTGACATCGACGACCTCGGGGTCGGTGTTCCCGACCTCAGGCAGGACCACGGTGGCGAAGTCGTCGTCGGCGGCGCTGCGGTCGATGATCGAGGCATCGGCTCCGTGGAAGCGCCCGGTCACCGTCTCCGGGCTGCCGAACAGCGCCAGTGCGCTTCCACGCTCACGCAGCTGCTGCAGGAGCCCCCAACTCGCGGCGGGGAAATCCTGAACCGCATCCGCCAAGACCACGGTAGGAACCTCATCGGGGGCGAAGGTCCACCGTCGTCCGGCGGTCACCTCGGCGGGTTCGCGCAGAATCTCGAACGCCGCACGGGCAAGGACTGTGGCCGAGTCCGTGCCGCCGTAGCCGGGCATGCTCATGATGTCGAGGTATTCGTCGAGGACCTCGGCCACGGCCTCCCACCGGGGATCCCGATGTCTGTCGAGGACGCGGGCCAGTGCGCTGCGTCCGAAGTCGAACACATGCTCCGGAGGCTGGTTCCCGTCCCCGTTGACGGGTGCCGGCACCCGAACGCCGAAGTCGAACTCCATCACTCGGTTGAGGACATCGCGGACCTCCGTCCGGAATGCCGATGTCGATCGCACCTCTGCCGTGATCTCCGCAGGCCAAGCAGGGCCGCGACCGTGTCCGAGTTCGTGGCCGGCGAGGAGATCGGCGAGGAACACGTCCTGATCGGCACCCGAGATGAATTCGAGGTCATCTCCTGTCTGCGTGGTGTGAGCCGCACGAGCGATGCCGTAGGCGAACGACGAGATGCTCCTCGCCGGTGCCGACGACAGCACGCCGTCCTTCGGCACGGCCAGCCGATTGCGCAGCACATCGGCGTGATCGCGATCGGGCGTCAGCACGAGAACCGAGGCCGGTGAGGTCCCCGACATGAGCCGGGCATACACGGACTCGAGCATCCTCGTCTTGCCCGACCCGGGACGCCCGACGACCGTCGCCGACTCCCCCGCGATCAGGTTCGCGCAGATCCTCTCAGACACATCATCCATATACGTATTCCATCATGAGCCGCTGACATGGGGCTGCAGTCACCGTCGCCCAGCGCGTTGACGAAATCTCGTCCTGGTTTTCGCGTAGCATTGAAGAATGTCGAGCCCCCAACAGAGACTGCCCCGTGAACAGCGCCGTGACCAATTGGTCGGGGTGGCACTATCGGTGTTCGCGACTCGCGGATACCGGACCACCTCGATGGACACGATCGCCGAGGCCGCCGGTGTGTCGAAGCCGGTCCTCTACCAGCACTTCGCCTCGAAGCAGGACCTCTATCTCGCGCTCATCGACGACTCCGCCGCACATCTCGACTCGGTCCTCGAGGCTGCGCTCGGCTCCACCGATGATCCGCACGAACAGGTCAGGGTGACCTATCGCTCCTACTTCGAATTCGTCATCTCCCATCGGGAGGAATTCATCATCCTCTTCAACTCGGATGTCTACGAACCGGAGGCTCAGCGGAGGATCCGCAGTCTCCGCGATCGCTCCGCCTTCCGCATCGTCGCGGCCTTGCAGAGCTTCACCGATCTCAACGACACCGACGCGAAGCTGCTGTGCCGGACGCTCATCGGCACCGCCGAGATGATCGTCAAGCAGCTCGATTCGACCAAGCAGCTCGATTTCGATGCGGCCGTCGGGCTGCTCACGCAGATGAGCTGGGGAGGCCTCCAATCGTTCACCACGAAGTGAGGTAGGACGACGGCCGTCGGGCGGGAAGAAATCACCACCGCGCTGACGTTAAGCTGAACACGACTCAAACCACGATCCGTACAAGGAGCACAATGGAAATCAAGATCGGCGTCAAGCAGTCACAGCGCGAAATCGTCATGGATTCGAATGAGTCCCCCAAGGATCTCGCCGCACGCGTCGAAGAGTCCGTCAAGGCCGAGTCACTGCTGTCCTTCACCGATGCGAAGGGCCGTCAGGTGTTCGTCCCGGCCGCTGCCCTCGCTTATGTCGAGGTCGGAACCGAGACTGCACGTCGGGTCGGCTTCGGCGCCTAAGCGAGAGCGCCGACACGGACGCGCCATCGCCATCGCCATCGCGTGATCATCCGTGGACGTCGGCCAGTGGCGCAGTCGTCGTGAATGATCTGGAGGCCCGGTTTCCGACCGGGCCTCCAGATCATTCACGCACCGCTTCCACGTCCGTCACTGACAGCGCCCGTCACTCACAGTGGGGTCATTGACGCACCGTTCGGCCGACTCAGGCCACGAGCCCCAGAGCCGACATCCGCTTGGAGTGGTTGGCCGTGACCGCGGGGATGGCCGCTACGACGAGCTCTTCGTCGATGCCGAGGACCGGATCGGTCAGGAGGTTGCGGGCACGGCCGAGGGTCTCGGCCACGAGTTTGCGTCCCCACAGTGCCAGACGTGAGGCCAGCTGGGTGTCATCGGAGACGTCGACGTTCAGGCGATTGCGCACATATTCAGTCGCACGTGTATCATCGAGAATTGTAATTGCCAGGCTGTATCCGGGCTCACTGAGCTCCTCCACTGCCGTGCGGTAGAAGTCATTCATGATTCCGTCGAAGACGAATCCCTTCATGAGGCTTTCGTGCCAGTCACGAGGACGCGTCCGTTCAGCCAGCACGGTGAACGTCGGCTCGAAATGCCGACAGAGCTCGACCGCATCCTGGCCCAATCGACTGATGTGCTGCGAGAGCTCTTCGAAGTTCGCAAAGGACAGAGAGGCCAACCGCGCCAAAGTGACTTTATCGTCCATGTGCACAGCGGTGGTCGCGTTGGTGGCCATTCGTTCGAAAGCGGTCAGCTCGCCGAACGCCAGAAGTGCGAGAGTCGCAGCATCATTACCGGCCAATGGGGCAGAATCGGGCATACGACAAGGGTACCGGTTCACGACCATGACGAGCGCGAGGGCGCTAAAAGGAGTTTGAAACATGGCGGAGACAGAACCAGATTTCGCTGAACTGGGAGTCGCTGGACCGATCGTGGCCTCCCTGGCCGCCTCAGGCATCACCCATCCCTTCCCGATCCAGGCGATGACGCTGCCCGTGGCGCTGTCCGGAGCCGACATCATCGGCCAGGCGAAGACCGGAACGGGCAAGACCCTGGGCTTCGGCATCCCGCTTCTCCAACGCGTCGTCGGCAAGGATGAGGACGGTGCCGCACCGGCCGATCCGGAGGCCACCCCCGATATGGTCTCCGGCACGGGCGAGACCCGCCTGCCACAGGCCCTGGTCGTCGTGCCCACACGTGAGTTGGCCAAGCAGGTCGCCGCCGATCTCGTCACCGCGTCATCGCAGCGTGACATCGACGTCATGACCATCTACGGCGGCATGGACTTCGACCCGCAGATCAAGCGCCTCAAGTCCGGTGTCGATGTCGTCGTGGGCACCCCCGGCCGACTCCTCGATCTTCACGGCCGCAAGGTCCTCAGACTGCACAAGGTGCGCACGGTCGTCCTCGACGAGGCCGATGAGATGCTCGACCTCGGGTTCCTGCCCGACGTGGAGAAGATCATCAACGCCGTTCCCGCGCACCGTCAGACGATGCTCTTCTCCGCCACCATGCCGGGTGCCGTCATCACCCTGGCCCGCCGCTACATGAGCCGGCCCACGCACATTCGCGCCCACGACAACGAAGACCTCTCGCTGCTGGGCAAGAACACGACTCAGTTCGTCTACCGCGCACACTCGATGGACAAGAGCGAGCTCGTCGCACGCATGCTGCAGGCCGAGGGACGCGGGCGGACCATCATCTTCACCCGCACCAAGCGGACCGCAGACAAGCTCGCCGCCGAACTCGGCGACCGCGGCTTCCAGGTCAGGCCCCTGCACGGCGACCTCGGTCAGGTTCAGCGGGAGAAGGCGCTGAAGGCCTTCCGCGATGGTGCCGTCGATGTCCTCGTCGCCACCGATGTCGCCGCACGCGGCATCGACATCGACGACGTCACCCATGTCGTGAACTACCAGTGCCCCGACGATGAGAAGACCTATGTCCACCGCATCGGCCGCACCGGTCGTGCCGGCAACACGGGCATCGCCGTGACATTGGTCGACTGGGACGACATGCCCCGGTGGCGACTGATCAACAAGGCTCTGGGCCTCGACCACGACGAACCGGCCGAGACCTATTCGACGTCTCCGCACTTCTTCGCCGACCTCGGGATTCCGAAGGGAACGAAGGGCCGTCTGCCCCGACAGCAGGCAGAGGACGCGAATGAGAGTTCGGGGTCCAAGAGTTCCGAACAGCGCCGAGGCGGTTCCTCCTCGGCAGGATCGTCGACAGGTGATGAGGGCCGGAAGAAGCCCCGCCGGAACCGCGAACGGCGACGCACCCGCGGTGGCCGGCCCGTGACGCGCGGCTCACGCTCGCACAACGACAGCCGGCCCAGCGCGGAGTGAGTCACCGCGCAGACGGACGAACGGCCCCGACCACGATGGTCGGGGCCGTTCGTCCGTCTGCGGAGGCACCTCGTTCTCACCCCTGGATGAAGTCGACTCCCCCATGACGGGTGCCGGCCCGCTCGAGCAGCTGCGAGAACATGTGGTCGGTCGTCGTGTGCTCACCGAGCCGATTGGGCTTGCCTGTGCCGTGATAGTCGCTCGAGCCCGTGATGATGAGCTCGTGTTCATGGGCGAGCCTGCGCATGACCTCACGCTCCGCCGGCGGGTTGTCTCGATGGTCGACCTCGAGTCCGTCGAGTCCCGCGGTGATGAACTCCGTCATCGCGGTGTCGGGGACCACCAGGCCGCGCATCGCGGCACGCGGGTGGGCGAAGATCGAGACTCCCCCGGCCTCCCTGATCAGAGCAATCGCGGTGATCGGATCGATCGTCGGCAGACTCACGTGATATTTGCCGCGACTGGAGAGGATCGAAGCGAATGCTTCGGTGCGTGATTCGACGATGTCCGCGGCCACCAGCGCGTCGGCGATGTGGGGCCTGCCGATCGTCGCGTCCTCACCGGAGACGGCGAGGACCGCATCCATGTCGATGGGATAGTCCTCCGCAAGGCGGTCGATGATCAGGTGCGTGCGATCGAGACGGGCGCGTCGGGTCTCTTCGACCACCTCGGCCAAGCCGGTGTCATAGGGGTCGTGGAGGTAGGACAGCAGGTGTACGCTGATTCCCTCATGGCGGCACGAGATCTCCATTCCGCGGACCAGGCCCAGGCCGTAGACCCTGGCGGCGGCCTCCGCGGGAGCCCACCCGGCCGTGGTGTCATGGTCCGTGATGCCGACCACATCGATGCCTTCCATCGACGCCTCGGACATGAGTTCGGACGGGGTCTGAGTCCCGTCCGAGAATGCAGTGTGCACATGGAGATCTATGACCATGCACCCAGTCTATCCGCAGTCACCTCGGATATTCGTACGGACTCTGGCCGGTGCATAGAATGGGACTATGACAGACCAGACTGCAGGCAGCTCAGAGTCCACCCAGGCCTTGGACGACCGCGTGAATAACCGTTCTCACCGACCCAACTCCCAAGCGTTCCGCGATTTCGTAGCCGAAGGCTGGGACCGGACCCCACTCGATGCGCAGGCTCTGGCAGCAGCCGGTTTCACCCCGGCACGACGGGCGAAGGTCTCCGCCGCCTTCCCCGGTGAGCGACTCGTCATCCCCGCCGGCGGCCTCAAGGTCCGGTCCAACGACACCGACTACCGGTTCCGCGCCCACTCGGCGTTCATCCACCTCACCGGGCTCGAAACGGATTCCGAACCCGACGCCGTCCTCGTCTTCGAACCGGAGGACGACACCCACAGTGTGACCCTCTACTTCCGTCCCCGTGCCGGTTCGGACACCGTCGAGTTCTTCTCCGACTCCAGATATGGAGAGTACTGGGTCGGACCCCGCGCCGATCTTGAGGCGATGTCGACGATGACGGGGATCGCCACGGAGAGCTCAGCAACCGTCGACGACGCCGTCACCAAGGACCTCGGGGCGATCTCGGTCCGACTCGTGCGTCAGGCCGATGTCCGCATCGACTCGGTCATCGATCTCGCCCGCACCCAGGTGCAGGCCGACCTTGAAACCTCCGAGGCCGGCGATGCGGAACTGGCTCAGCTGCTGTCGGAACTGCGTCTGATCAAGGACGACCACGAAATCGATGCCCTGCGCGAGGCCGTGGCCATCACCCGGTCCGGCTTCGACAACGTCGTCGCCTCTCTGCCAGACGCGCTGACGCACCGGCGCGGCGAACGCGTCATCGAGACCGCCTTCGAGACCGCGGCCCGCTCCGACGGCAACGGCGTCGGCTATGACACGATCGCGGCCTCCGGCAATCACGCCTGCACCCTGCACTGGATCCGCAATGACGGTGTCGTCCGCGAGGGTGACCTCGTTCTCGTCGATGCCGGGGCGGAGGCGGATTCCCTCTACACGGCCGACATCACCCGCACCCTGCCGGTCTCGGGTGCCTTCACCGATGTCCAGGCGAAGATCTACGATGCGGTTCTCGACGCCTCGGACGCGGCCTTCGCGGTCGCCGCCGACCACGTCAACCGTCAGGTGAAGTTCCGCGAGGTCCACGACGCCGCGATGGAGATCATCGCCGCTCGCCTCGAGGAGTTCGGGATCCTCCCGGTCTCAGCTGCCCAGTCGCTCTCGCCCGAAGGGCAGCAGCACCGCCGCTGGATGGTCCACGGCACCAGCCACCATCTGGGCCTCGACGTCCACGACTGTGCGCAGGCCCGGGCGGACATGTACCTCGATGCGGTAATCGAGCCCGGTATGGTCTTCACGATCGAACCGGGCCTGTACTTCAAGCTCGACGATCTGCTCCTGCCCGAGGAGTTCCGCGGCAACGGCGTGCGCATCGAAGACGACGTCCTCGTGACTGCCGAAGGCGTGGAGAACCTCTCCGCGGACTTCCCCCGCACCCGGGACGAGGTCGAGGCCTGGGTGCAGCGACGATGACTCCGCAGCCGTTCCGGGGCCGGGGGATCCTCGAGATCCCCGGGATCGCTGTGGGCCACGCCGGTCGACTCGACTCGGATCGGCTGACCGGACTCACCGCTGTCCTGCCACCATCGGGGGCACGGGCCGGCGTCGACGTCCGCGGCGGCGGCCCGGCCACCCATGAGACCGATGTCATCGCCCCAGGGACCCATTCCCACGGCGCCGATGCGATCGTCCTCACCGGCGGGTCCGCCCTGGGACTGGCGAGTGTGACCGGAGTCGTCGGCACCCTCGCCGAGGCGGGCCGTGGTTTTCCCGCCGCCGGGCTCGAGGGCACTCACATCCCGCTCGTCCCCGCCGCCGCGATCTTCGACCTGGGCAGAGGCGATGGGATCCCCCGTCCGCCCACGGCCGACGACGGCGCCGCAGCGGCCCGGGCCGCGCTGCGGTCCGTGAGCGAAGCCGAGCAGACGACGGAGGTCAGGGGCAGCCTCGGCGCGGGTCTGGGAGCTCGTTCGGGAATGCAGAGTATGCGCAGCTCGCTCGGATCCTCTGCGATCCGGCTGCCCAGCGGTCACACCGTCGCCGCCCTCGTGGCGGCGAACCCTCTGGGCACTATCGGAACCGCAGAGGGCGGCCTCTGGGCGCATCCCCTGCTGCGTTCGTTCGGATTCGATCTGCCGCGGGTCGCGACCTTGCCCGCACCGCCCGCGACAGAGGACCGGGCCGCCTCGGCGAAGAACACGACCATCGCCGTCGTCGCCACCGACGCGGCACTCGACCCCGCCCAGGTCACCCGAATGGCCTCGGGCGCACATGCCGGAATCGCCCGCGCGGTCCATCCCTCGCACACTCTCTTCGACGGCGACACCGTCTTCGGCATCGCGACCGGAGAGGTGGGCCTGTCGGAGGGATTCGCCGACTCCACACGCGATCTGGTCGCGATCACGGCCGCCGCCGCCGACGTTCTGAGCTTGGCGATCATCGACGCCCATGCCGCGGCCGCACCCGTTCCCGATGCATGGGGTCAGCCGCCGACGCTGCGCGACGTCTCCCCCGACTTCGCGGAGGCTTTCAGCGCGCTGCCCTGAGGCAGCACGCGCAGACGAGACCGGGCGCCGACATCGATGATGTCGGCGCCCGTCAGGTGTACATCGATCAGTTCGACTCGGCCTGGCGCGCCTCGTCGGAGTCAAGTCCCTCGGGGTCCTCGACCTTCTTCTCCTGCTGGGTGTCGAAGCCGTCGCTGTTCAGCAGCTTCGCCGACTGTGTCTCCGCGGCTTCCTCGTCCTCGACGACCGTGAACCGCAGCGTCTGCGTGTACTCGCGGCCGTAGCGGTCGGTGCCGGTCACCTCGGCGCTGTGCGTGCCGAGTCCGAGGTCATCAGGCAGCTGAGCGCGCCACAGGTGCGAGCTCGTCTGGCCGACGCTGCCCGAGGTCCGCAGGTTCTGAGAGGCCGTGTACGGGTCGGTGTACTCCCAGCCCTTCTGCAGCGCCTCACCCTCGCCGGGCTGTGTGTGCTCGGCGACGACGTTCTGCTTGCCGTCGAAGCTGACCTCGGCCCGGGCATCTGAGGTGCCGGCGAGGAAGCTCGAGGTCAGCCAGGTATCACCCTGTTCGAGGTCCTCACGGGTGACGACGCGTGAGGAGATCGACTCGGGTTCCGTGCCGGCCTTGTCGGCGTCCTGCCAATCCTGTGCCGTCTGCGCCCATTCTCGCCATGCGGGTGAGTTCACCCCCAGCAGCAGCTGGTGATCGGCGGATTCGTTGCGGACTGTGTAGCGCTCGCTGCGATCGGCACCGTCGAAGCCGAGGGTGAGCACGCCCGGCTCCGATCCGTCGCGGGTGAAGGCGTAGGGAAGGCCGTCCGCGTTGAGCCCGCCCGAATACCAGTCACCGGAGACGGCGCCCGCGACGATCTGGGTGTGAGAGAGTTCGTCGATGCCTTCGGCGGCCCATTCCTCACGCTGTTCGCCGGCGATGAGGTTCTCCTGCGTGTGCGTGTGCCCGCCGATGGTCACCGCATTCGGGTAGTCGGCGATGACGTCGTAGAGATCGGTCGCATCATCGACGATAACCTGCTGGTGGTCGACGATCGGAGCGTGCGTGGCGATGACCACATGTGCGCTCTTCGGCACGTTCTTCAGATCATTGGCCAACCAGTCGAGCTGCTCCTCACCGATGTTCTCCTTGTACTTCTTCGTCGACTCGTCGCCCGAGTACTCGATGCTGTCGAGGACGACGAAATGGGTCTTGCCGACATCGTAGGAGAAGTGCGAGGGACCGAACTGGTCACGGAAGGTGTCGAGCGCGTGGGCATCGTCGGGCGAGTCGTAGTCCTGGTCGTGGTTGCCCGGGGCCGCCCTGACAGGCCCGTTCATGCTCGAGTAGATGTCGCGTAGTTCGTCGTTGAGGCTGAGGTCATCACCGACGTTGTCGCCGAGGAGGAGGACTCCGCAGCCCTTGTAGTCGTTGCGGTCGGCAAGATCACCGACGGCACCGTCACGGGCGTAGCCCATCTCGGTCTTGTCATAGGCCTGCGTGTCCGAGGCGATCGCGCAGTCCTGCTTCGCCGAGGCTGTCGATTCCGACTCGATCATCGGGAAGTTCACGGCCTTGGGCGTCTCGCCCGTGGGTTCGATGCCGCCGTACTTGAAGTCGCCCGGCGACCCCTCCGGCATGTGGTTGTAGCTGAACTGCGCGAAATTGTCCGAGTCGACGGGCACCTGCCAGCCCGCGGGCTGGGTGACCGAGACCGTCATATTGTCGCGGACGGGAAGTTCATAGGTGCCGTCTCCGTCGGTCTGGGCGACATCGATGCCGTTGGTCACGGCGACGCCGGGAACACCGGTCTCGTCCCCGTCGAGCTTCGAGTTCTCATTGACGTCGTCGAACACCTGCCCCTGCAGGGTCTGCGGATCGTCCGCCTGACCGCGGTCTACCTGTACGTGACCTTCATAGAGTTCGGCGGGTGCCTCGGCCGCCTGTGCGGAGCTCGCTCCCGCGAACGGGGCCATCATGGCGAGGACGGCGCAGGCGCTCAGCCCGGTCACCGCGCTCGGTCGGAGTCGTCTTGGGGACATGGATGTCTCCTTGTTCTCGGTAGTCGGTGGTGCTGCCGAGAAGAGACATTAGGGAGACTGAGAGACAGCTGTGTGACAGCCGCACGACCCCTCAATGAACAACAAGTGATGTCGGAATGGCGGGGTTCGGCCGTCCCGCTCAGCCTCGCTTTCCACCCCTGGAGACCATGACCCGCGTAGGCTGGAGCGCATGAGTGGTCCACCGAAACGAGTCTTCGTCGCACGCCTCATCGCCGTCCCCGTCTTCGACCCCCTCGGAGACCAGGTCGGACGCGTCCGAGACGCCGTCATCGTCTACCGCGCCACCATGCGGCAGTTCCCCAGAGTCATCGGGCTCGTCGTCGAAGTTCCGGGCCGACGACGCGTCTTCGTCCCCATGGGCCGGGTGACGTCGATCGACTCCGGTCAGGTCATCACCACGGGGCTGGTGAACATGCGCCGCTTCGAACAGCGGCGCTCGGAGACTCTGGTCGTCAACGACCTCCTCGACCGTCGCCTGCGGCTGCGCGAGGACGACTCTCCCGTCCAGATCGAGGACGTCGGGATCGAGCAGCAGGTGAACAAGGACTGGGAGGTGACCCGTCTCTTCGTCCGCAGGGTCCAGGAGCGCAGTGCGTTCTCGGCCTTCCGCCGTCGCGGTGAGACGATGCAGATCTCCTGGACCGACACCGAGCACCCGGTCGATTCCGACGACGACCAGGAAGCCACCCAGCTGATCGCGGCCTACCAGGACACGAAGCCGGCCGACCTGGCCGACGTCCTGTTCGAGATGAAGCCCGAACGCCGTCTCCAGGTCGCTCGGGCCCTCGACGACGAGCGCCTCGCCGATGTCCTCGAGGAACTGCCCGATGAGACCCGGGTCGAGCTACTGACCGCCCTCGACACTCAGCGCGCTGTGACCGTGCTCGAAGAGATGGAGCCCGACGACGCGGCCGACCTCCTCGGTGAGCTCAGCGATGAGCAGGCCGAACGGTTCCTCACGCTCATGGAACCCGACGACGCCGAGGATGTGCGGACCCTGCTGTCCTACGATGATGACACCGCCGGCGGGCTGATGACCACAGAACCGGTGATCCTGACTCCAGAGACCACCGTCGCCGAGGCGCTCGCCCATGTCCGCAGAGAGGACCTCCCCGCAGCGTTGGCGGCGGCCGTCTTCGTCTGTCGGCAGCCGATCGAGACCCCCACCGGCAAGTATCTGGGCATCGTCCACATCCAGGAGATGCTGCGCCATCCGCCACACGAAGCCGTCGGCATCATGCTCGACACCGAGGTCGAGCCGCTGCCGCCCGACTCACCGCTCGGTGAAGTCACCAAACTGCTGGCGGCGTACAATCTGGTGTCGGTGCCGATCGCCGACGAGAACGACCACCTCATCGGCGTGGTCACCGTCGATGACGTCCTCGACGAACTGCTGCCCGATGACTGGCGGGTCAACGGCCGCGATGATCACAGGAGCAGATAAACATGGCTACCGACGATTTCGACATTCCCCGCACGAGCCGACGCAGGCTGCCCAACATCGCCATGTCTCCGGAGACCTTCGGCCGCGGCGCCGAGGGGTTCGCCCGCTTCATGGGCACTCCCGCCTTCCTCGTCGGCATGACCGTGTTCTGTGCCGTCTGGCTGCTGTGGAACACAGTTCTGCCCGAATCCTGGCAGTTCGACCCTCGGTCGCTGAACTTCACGCTTCTGACCCTGATTCTGTCCCTGCAGGCCTCCTACGCCGCACCGCTGATCCTGCTCGCGGAGAACCGCAGCACCGACCGTGACCGGGTCGAGTTCGAGCATGACAGGCAGCGGGCCGAACGCAACCTCGCCGACACCGAATACCTGGCCCGTGAGGTCGCGGCACTGCGGATTGCGATGCGAGAGGTCGCCACCCGCGACTTCATCCGCTCCGAGCTCAAGGACCTGCTCAAGGAACTCGAGGAGGATGCACAGGGGACCGCTGACGAGGACGAACGGGGTGACCGGGCCGACCCCGAACAGGTAGGCTGGAGGCCCCGAGACGAGTGATCGGGAGGAGAAAGGACGTGAACATGAGTGGTCCATCCGAGGACGCTGTCAGGGAAGCCCTCACAGGAGTCATCGACCCGGAGATCCGCCGCAGCATCGTCGAACTCGACATGGTCGAGTCAGTCAGCATCGACGGGGGGACGGTCACCGTCACCGTCCTCCTCACGATCTCCGGCTGTCCGCTCAAGGACACCATCACCAGGGACACCACCGAAGCGGTGTCCAAGGTCGACGGTGTCACCGATGTGTCCGTGATCCTGGGCACCATGACACCCGAGCAGCGCACCGCGATGCGCGAGAAGCTCCAGGGCAGCGGCACAAGCCGTGACGTTCCGTTCAATCGTCCGGATTCCCTCACCAAGGTCTACGCCGTCGCGTCCGGCAAGGGCGGTGTGGGCAAGTCCTCGGTCACCGCGAATCTCGCCGTGTCACTGGCTCAGAGCGGGCTGCGGGTCGGCGTCGTCGATGCCGACATCTACGGATTCTCGATCCCGGGAATGCTCGGGCTCAGCGGCAAACCGACACGAGTCGACGACATGATCATTCCCCAGGTCGCCCATGATGTGAAGGTCATGAGCATCGGCATGTTCGTGCCCCCGAACCAGGCCGTGGTGTGGCGTGGTCCGATGCTCCACCGTGCCCTCCAGCAGTTCCTCACCGATGTCTTCTGGGGCGACCTCGACGTCCTTCTGCTCGACCTTCCACCGGGCACCGGCGACATTGCGATCTCCGTTGCCCAGCTGCTGCCGAACTCCGAGCTGCTCGTCGTCACGACCCCCCAGCAGGCGGCCGCACAGGTCGCGGAGCGGGCTGGATCGATCTCGACGCAGACCGATCAGCGACTGGCCGGAGTCATCGAGAACATGTCCTGGATGGAGATGCCCGATGGCACGCAGATGGAGATCTTCGGCTCAGGAGGCGGAGCACGGGTCGCTGAGAACCTGTCCGAATCACTCGGTTCGCAGGTCGAGCTCCTGGCCCAGGTGCCTCTCGACACGCAGGTGCGCGAAGGATCGGACGTCGGCATGCCGGTGGTGCTGGCCCATCCCGGCTCTCCCGCCGCCCAGTCATTCTCCTCATTGGCATCGAGCCTGGCACACCGCTCGCGCGGCCTGTCCGGCCGTTCGCTCGGCCTCAGCCCGGTCTGAGCCCTCCGGACCACGACCGGCTTCGGTCGTGTTGCGATCGGTTCCGCCGCTGACCACCCCGGACCATGTTCGGTTCCGTCGCGGCGACTGGGGATCAGCACCCTTGCGGCGACTCGGGGTCGGCTCCGGCGCGGCGACTCAGGTCGCTTCGGTGTCGAAGGGCGCCGTGGCGGAGCGATCACGCAGAACGGCCTGCGATTGGAACCGTTCGATCGGTGACAGCACATTGGGGCGAACCTCGGCATCACCAGCGCCCTCACCGTCGGCGTCGTTCGCGCCGGTTGGCTGGTCATCTGCGGCAGACGACTGCTCCTGGCGCTTGGATTGGCGGATGGCCGAGTCCTCTTCGACGAGGGCCTCGCGCACGATCCGTCGTGGGTCGTACTGCCGTGGATCGAGCTTCTGCCAGTCGACGTCGTTGAATTCGTCCCCGAAGTCGCGACGCACGGTGTCCTTCGCCCCTTCGGCCATTCGACGCATCTGCCGCACGAGCTCGCGCAGCTTCTGTGCGTATTCGGGCAGGCGTTTGGGCCCGATGACGACCAGTGCCACTACCACCAGGATCAACATCTCGGTGCCGTTGATACCCAACATGGGATCAAGTCTACCGTGGACGGCAGTATGCTCGACTCACGGTCGACACAGGAACCGTCACCGAGCACAGACCGGCAGCTGGGCACGAAGGGGAGTTGGACAGATATGGACGAGATCACCGTCGAACGGGTGCTGCGCATCGTCGAGCTCGTGCCCGAGGCCCGAGTCGTCAGCTACGGCACCGTCGGGCTCGTGGCCTCCCGCTCACCACGCTTTGTCGGACGGGTGATGAAGGAGTTCGGTTCGAACGTCACCTGGTGGAGGGTCGTCAACGCCGCAGGGGTGCTCCCCGAGTCGCTGCTGCCCGCCGCACGCGAACGTTGGGACGATGAGGGCACGCCGCATTCGCACGAGAAGGCGCACAGATCCGCATTCGTCGACGTCGATGAGCTTCAGGCGCTGTGGCAAACCCGCGGAATCGACCCGGAGTGCCGTTAGACTTGAGACCACATGTCAGCCGAAAGCGAGGGTCGTTTGTCACGTGAGAATGCAGGTGATCTCACCTTCTCCGAGCAGTACAACGGGCCCGATCCGCTCTTGGATGCGGCGCGAGCGCTGTCGCATGAGAACGGCTTGGCCCCGGTGTCGCAGACGACCGCGGCGACGCTGACCCTCCTGGCTCGGGTGCTCAGCCCCGTCGCCGCGGTCGAAGTCGGCACCGGTGCCGGGACCGCGACGCTGGCGCTGCTGCGAGGAATGCCCACAGCGGGGATCCTGACTTCGATCGACACGAATTCCACGGCTCAGGCAGCTGCCCGTGACCTCATCGACATGGCCGGGATCCGTCACAGTCGCCTGCGTCTGATGAACGGACGCGCCGAGGACGTTCTCCAACGCCTGGCGCCGAGTGCCTATGACATGGTGTTCATCGATTCGGAGCCGACGAACCTCGAACGCATGATCGAACCGGCGCTGCGTCTGTTGGACACACACGGTCTGCTCGTCATCCATCAGACCCTGCTCAAGGGCGGCGTGGCCGATCCCGTCGATCGTTCCCCGCGGACGCAGGCCGCGCGCGGAATGCTCAACCGACTCGCCGGTCAGGACCGTCTCGAACGAGTCCTCCTGCCCATCGGCCAAGGTCTGTTGCTGCTGCAGAAGACTCAGCGCTGAGCCTTCTGCCGAAGCAGAAACAGCCCGTCTGCTGATGCAGAAACAGCAGAGACTCTGCGAAGTCTCTGCTGTCTGTTCAGCTGGCCTGTCTGTTCAGCTGGCCGTGCTCGTCCCACGTCCCAGGCCGTTCGTTCGGCGGCGAAGTTCGGCTGCGCTCAGAGGCCCAGCGTCTGTGCCAAGGTGTCGTGCAGGTCGGTGGCTTCGTCACTGCTGAGTTCGATCACGAGACGGCCTCCGCCCTCGACTGGAAGCCGCATCACCATGCCTCGACCTTCTTTGGTCACTTCCAGAGGTCCATCGCCGGTGCGGGGTTTCTGGGCTGCCATGTGGGCTCTTCCTTCCGTTGATTCTGCAAAGACGGTTCACGTTCGATGGACCGACAGTTGTACCTGCGATTATTCCACGATCCGGTCACCGACGGGTAACCCGACCGGAAACCGACGACTAGGGTGGCAGATCGGCCGGTGGTGTGAAGTGCCACAGGTAGGCGATCCACACGATCTGGAGCAGGATGAATGCGCACAGCAGCACCGCCCGGTATCCGCGCGACCGAACCAAGGACAAGGTCAGCGCCATCGGGAACAACGGCAGCAGCAGTCGCAGCGTCGACGTCTGCGGGGTGAAGAAGATCAGCAGGTAGATCCCGTAGGCCAGGCAGAAGTGCTGCAAGGTCCGCCCCATCCTGGCCCCTGCCGGGGAGAAGATGAGCGCGAGCATTCCGGCGATGACGAGCAGGAGGACCAGCGGCCCCAGCGGCCCGAGCAGACTGTTCGCCTGGGCCACCCACTGCACGACGTAGGTCGACTCGCCCGTGTGCCAGGCCGCCTCGGTGTCGGTGTACGCGGTGATCGATCCCGTCACCAGCCACGCATGGGCGGGGTGGACCAATGCCGCGGCGCACGACAGAACACCCAAGGTCCACGAACGGACCACCTCGGCGCCGGGATACGGATCATGCCTGCGGGAGAGGAACCGGTCGATGAGGTGAAGCAGCATGAAGAAGGCGAAGGCGACGCCGATGGGCCGCGACAGATCCATGAGGAACACGACGGGGATCGCCATCAGATAGCGACGCTCGACCAGAAGGAAGAGGGCCGTGGCCTGGAGCAGCAGCGTCAGGGACTCCGCGTACCCGGTGGAGAAGATCGCAGCCGGCGGGAAGAACATGACCAGCGCCAGTCCGGTCAGGGCCTGCCCCGGTTCCGTGTACTTGCGGAACAGCGCCAGGATGACGATGGCGGCCAGACCTGCCGCAACAGTCGATACGAGCGGCGAGATCACCTCATAGCTCAGCCCGGTCACACTCGACAGATTGCCCACGACGGCCGGATGCAGCGGGTAGAACGCCCACTGATTCTCCGTCACCGCCCCCGCCTCATCGACCGGGAGCATGCTCGGATATCCCTCTTCTGCGACGCGTCCGTACCAGCCTCCGTCCCAGAAGTTGAGGAAGTCGTTGAGGGTGGTGGTGACCGGGCTCGAGGACCAGTTGGCCGGGTCCTGGCGTTTGAGGACGGCGGCGAAGATGGAGATGCTCACGACCCGTGAGGCGAAGTACACGGCGATGGCCTGCACCCATACGGGCAGGGTGAGGAACAGCGCTGCCCAACGGGAGGCTCTGGAGGAGTTGAAGACTTCTGGGGCGAGGACGATTCCGGGGAGGTCGCGGGTTCTGCTCATCGCTGCCTGTGTGCGGCTTCCAACTCGTGGATGCGGGTGCGCAGGCGTGCGAGTGTCCCATCGACGTCGTCCATGCGATAGCCGCGCAGCGCCGGTCGGAAGGAGAGTCCGTCGAGGTCCTCGGCGGTGAAGTTCTCGGGCAGCGGGTCCCAGCCGGCTTCGGTCTCCTCGGCGGACTCGGCGGAGAAGACGTTGAAGGTCGCCGCCAGCACGATCACGAGCACGAAGATCGCCGCGGCGACTCCGATCACAATCCACAATGGCATAGCGTCATTTTCTCACAGTGGACCGGCCCGCTCAGCGCAGGCCGCGCACGGTGTGTTTGGGTGCTGCGTCACCGGTGATCGCCAGGGCCACGTCGATCGCGTCCGCGGTCGCCCTCACATCGTGGGTGCGGATCATCGCCGCGCCTTTCGCCACGGACAGCGCCGTGGCGGCGATCGTGCCGCTGAGCCGCTCGTCCGGTGCCACATCGCCGATGGCCTCTCCGACGAAGTCCTTCCGAGAGATGGCCAGCAGCACCCGGAAGCCGGTCTGGACGAAGGCTTCGAGTCCGCGCAGCAGCCGCAGCGACTGGTAGGAGTTCTTGCCGAAGTCGGGTGTCGGGTCGATGATGATCTTCTCGGCCGCGACACCGGCGTTCCGTGCGGCCTCTGCCAGTCCGATGACTCCTTCCAGGGTTCGGTCGACGACTTCTCCAGCGCTCAGGCCGTAGCGGTTGCGGTGGGCGTCGGTACGCGGGGGGAGACCCCCCGTGTGCGAGCAGACGATGCCCGCGTCGTGACCGGCAGCGACGCGGGCCAGTTCGGGGTCGACCCCGGCCCAGGTGTCGTTGAGCATGCCCGCACCGGCCGCGCACGCCGCCTCGGCGACCTCATGACGCCAGGTGTCGACGCTGATCAGCACGTCTGGATGACTGCGCGCGACGGCTTCGATGACGGGGCAGACACGGTCGATCTCCTCGGCGATGGAGATGTCCCGACCCCGTCCGGCCCGCACACCGCCGATGTCGACGATGTTCGCGCCCTCGTCGACCGCGGTCTCGACGGCGGCGATGGCCTGTTCTGCG
Source organism: Brevibacterium marinum (assembly GCF_011927955.1). NCBI lineage: Bacteria > Bacillati > Actinomycetota > Actinomycetes > Micrococcales > Brevibacteriaceae > Brevibacterium > Brevibacterium marinum. The sequence goes on from NZ_JAATJN010000001.1 coordinate 3,145,855, forward strand.
GTCACCGCCGATTCGTAGAAGGAGTCCGTGGTCCGATTGACCACGGCCATGATCGCCGGGTTCCCGGGTCGGGCGTGTGCCAGTGTGAAACCGCCCAGGTCGGGCTGCGGCTGTGCTGCGTCCCTCACTTCAGCCCACCCTCCTCATCGGCGTCGACCGCGGTGCTGATGATGTCGACGACCTCGTCGATGTCATCGGTGAGGGTGAATAGACTCATATCCCGCTCGCTGATGGTGCCTTCGGCGAGCAGGGTCGTCGTCATCCAGTCGATGAGGCCCTGCCAGTAGGCGGTGCCGAAGAGGATGATCGGGAAGGATGTGACCTTGCCGGTCTGGACCATCGTGAGGGCTTCGAAGAACTCGTCGAGGGTGCCCAGACCGCCGGGCATGACCACGAAGCCGCGCGAGTATTTGAGGAACATCGTCTTGCGCACGAAGAAGTAGCGGAAGTTCACGCCGAGTTCGACATGGTCGTTGAGACCGGATTCGAAGGGCAGCTCGATGCCGAGCCCGATCGACACTCCCCCGGCCTCACCGGCACCCAGGTTGCCGGCTTCCATGATGCCCGGACCGCCGCCGGTGATGATCGCATTGCCGGCATCGACGAGGCGCCGCGAGATCTCACAGGCATCCCGGTATCCCTGAGTGTGGGCGCCCAGTCGAGCGGAGCCGAACATCGCCACTGCCGGGCCGATCGTCGCCAGCGAATCGAAGCCTTCGATGAATTCGGCTTGGATCCGCAGCACGCGCCACGGGTCCTGATGAACCCAGTCGGAGGTTCCCCGGGAGTCCAGCAGACGCTGGTCGGTGGTCGTCGACGGCACCTGTGACCCGCGCAGGCGCAGGGGTCCCTTGCTGTAGAAGTCCGTCTCAGCACTCTGATCATCGTGGGGCATGCTTCTCACTGCCCCTCGAGGTAGCTGTGCAGTGCCGAAGTGGCCCATTCGACTTCGGTGACCCGGACATGCTCGTCCGACTTGTGGGCGTAGAGGGGGTTGCCCGGACCGAAGTTCACGGCAGGGACCCCCAGGGCGCTGAATCGGGAGACATCGGTCCAACCCAACTTCGGCGCCGGCGAAAGTCCGAGTGTGTCGATGAAGTCCTGGGCGATGGCTCGGTCCAGACCGGGTCTGGCCCCTTCTGCGGCATCGGTGACGACGACGTCGAAGCCGGAGAAGAATTCCCGGAGGAACCCTTCTGCCTCGGCGGCGGATCTGGTCGGGGCGAAGCGGTAGTTCACGGCCACGGTGCATGCGTCGGGTACGACATTGCCGGCGACCCCGCCGGTGATCGACACGGCCGACAGCGACTCCCGGTAGTCGAGGCCGTCGACGCTCACGGTGCCGGTTTCGTGCTCGGCCAGACGGCGGAGCACCTCGGCGGCGGAATGGATCGCGTTGACTCCCATGAACGCCCGTGCCGAGTGGGCGCGGACCCCGGTCGTCGAGACGTCGACGCGGATGGTGCCGTTGCATCCGCCCTCGACGGAGGCATTCGATGGTTCGCCGAGGATGGCGAAGTCGCCGCTGAGCCAGTCGGGATGGCTGCAGGCGACGCGGCCGAGGCCGTTGAGTGAGGCGTCGACCTCCTCGTGGTCGTAGAAGACCCAGGTGACGTCGCGGTTGGGTTCGCGCACGGCCGCCGCGGTGACCAGCGCCATCGCGACCCCTGCCTTCATATCGCAGGCTCCCCGGCCCCAGATGACCTGCTCGTCCGTGTAGTCGTCACCGGTGAGGTGTGTGCGTCGAGGCGGAAGATTGTCCTCGACCGGGACTGTGTCCAGGTGGCCGGCGACGACGATGCGTTCGGCATGCCCCAGCTGGGTACGGGCCACGATCGTGTCTGCGTCCCTGAGGATCTCGAGGTCGGGGCCGGGCCCGCCGCTGATCCGGTCCAGCACCTCGGCGACGGCGTCGGTGATCGTTCTCTCATTGCCCGAAACCGACTCGATCGCGCAGAGACGGCCCGTGAGCTCGGCCGTGTCGTCGAGGGCCTCGAACAGGTAATCGGCGAGGTCACCCGTGGGGGTGAATTCGGAATCGGTCTCAGCAGATGGATCGGCAGTCATACCGCTTAGCCTAGTACTGCCGCCACCGACTAGTCTTGGTGGCATGACAGAACGCATAGTTTCCGCACGTGGCTTGGCCACCGTCCACACCGACACGGTCCTCGCCGTCTGGTATCCGACCCTGAGCACAGGCGAGACCCATGATGCCGCAGAGGCGGCCGCCACCTCGCTGGCCCACAAAGACGGCCTCGATGCCCTCGTCGGCCCCGACGAGGCGCGAGGCACAAATGCCCAGGTCGTGACCACGACGATCGACCTCGACGCCGGTCCCGCCTCGGCGGCCGATGCCTACCTGCGTCTGCACGCGCTCTCCCACCGTGTGGTCGCCCCCAACGACGTCAACCTCGACGGAATCTTCGGTCACCTCGCCAACATCGTGTGGACCTCGGCCGGCGCCTGCTCCCCCGAGGACTTCGAAGCGACCCGGGCACGGCTGCTGGCCTCCGGCTCGGTCGCCGTCTACGGCCTCGACAAATTCCCTCGCATGACCGACTTCGTCATCCCCGCCGGTGTGCGCATCGCCGACGCGGACCGGGTCCGCCTCGGCGCCCACCTCGCCGCGGGCACGACCGTCATGCACGAAGGATTCGTCAACTTCAACGCCGGCACACTCGGATCGGCGATGATCGAGGGACGCATCTCCCAGGGCGTCGTCGTCGGCGACGGCTCCGACATCGGCGGAGGTGCCTCGATCATGGGCACCCTCTCCGGCGGCGGAACGCACCGCATCTCGATCGGCAACGGCAGCCTGCTGGGCGCGAATTCGGGAGTGGGCATCTCCATCGGCGACGACTGCATCGTCGAGGCCGGTCTCTACATCACCGCCGGCACCCGCATCAGCGTCCCCGGCGAGGAAGAGACTGTCGTCAAGGCCTCCGAACTCAGCGGACAGAACAACATCCTGTTCCGCCGCAACTCGGTCACCGGCGCCGTCGAGGCGATCTCACGCTCGTCCAAGGGCATCGAGCTCAACCCCGATCTGCACTGAGCGTCGGGCGGCACTCAACGTCGGTTGGCGCTGAGCTGCAGCCGGTACTGAGCTGCGGCCGGTACTGAGTCCCGGGCGGCACTGGACGTCAGGCGGCACTGGACGTCAGGCGGCGCTGAGTGTCCGCACTGAGTGACGATCGGCTGAGTGGCGGTCGACTGAGCTTGCCATCAAATGCCACAAGAGGGCGCGTCCCCGAAAGAGGACGCGCCCTCGTTGTGTCGCAGCGTCTGAACGCCCCGGATGGCCCGCTTGAGAGTGGGAATGGTCAGCGGGTGCGAGATGGTCTGCTGGAACCCGCGGTCCGGGCTGAGATGAAAATACGTCCTACACTCAGCACTGCTTCATCCCGTTGCAGAACGGTGATTAGCAGCTGCGTGTAGGGCGTATTTTGTAAGTATAGGACGTATCGCCGACGGTGCGAGTTGCGGCCAACGGTGCCGGTTACGGCCCGGCTGTGCGAGTTGCGGCCAACGGTGCCGGTCGCGACCCAGCGGTGCCGGCCACGGCTCGGCTGCGCGAGTTGCAGTCAGCGGAGCGAGTTACGACCCGGCTATCCGATCAGCGGTTGTCGATGTCCGTGTAGTCGCGCGAGTGTGCGCCCGTGTAGATCTGGCGCGGACGGCCGATCCTCGTCTCCGGGTCGTTGATCATCTCGCGCCACTGGGCGATCCAACCGGGCAGGCGTCCGACCGAGAAGAGCACCGTGAACATGTTCGTGGGGAATCCGAGGGCCTTGTAGATCAGACCCGTGTAGAAGTCCACGTTCGGGTAGAGCTTGCGCTCGACGAAGTAGTCGTCCGCCAGAGCGATCTCCTCGAGCTTCTGAGCGACCTCGAGCAGCGGGTCGCCGCCGGAGCGGGCCAGGACCTCGTCGGCGGTCTTTTTGATGATCTTCGCTCGAGGGTCGTAGTTCTTGTACACGCGGTGGCCGAAGCCCATGAGACGGACGCCGTCCTCTTTGTTCTTCACGCGCTCCATGAACTTCTCCGGTCCGTCGTCGGAGGCGGAGATTCCCTGCAGCATCTCGAGGACGGCGGAGTTCGCACCGCCGTGCAGCGGTCCGGCCAGGGCGTTGACGCCGGCGGAGATCGACTGGAAGAGATTGGCCTGCGATGAGCCGACGAGGCGGACCGTCGAAGTCGAGCAGTTCTGTTCGTGATCTGCGTGGAGGATGAAGAGCTGGTCCATGGCCCTGACCGCCAACGGGTCCGGCTCGTACTCCTCTGCGGGAACGCCGAAGTTCACTCGCAGGAAGTTCTCGACCAGGCTCAGGGAGTTGTCGGGGTGGATGACGGGCAGTCCCATGTTCTTGCGATGGGCCAGAGCAGCGATCGTCGGCATCTTCGCAAGCAGACGGAACGTCGAGGTGTCGACCTGACCTTCGTCAAAGACATCGAGGTCATCTTGGTAGAAAGTCGACAAAGCGGCGACCGCGGCTGCCACCATGGGCATCGGATGCGCATCGTAGGGGAACGCCCGGAAGAAGCGCCGCAGGTCCTCATGGACGATGGTGTGTCCGCGCAGTCGGGCGTCGAATGCGTCGTACTGCTCCTGGGTCGGCAATTCACCGTGGATGAGGAGGTAGCTGACTTCGACGAAGTTGGAATGTTCGGCGAGCTGCTCGATGGGGTACCCGCGATACTGCAGGACGCCCGCGTCGCCGTCGATGTAGGTGATCGCCGAGGAGCTCGATGCCGTATTGGCGAATCCCGGGTCGTAGGTCACGGCGCCGGTCTCATTCAGCAGAGAGCCGATGCGATATCCGTTGTTGCCCGCGGACGAAGGCACCTCGGGCAGTGACAGCTCCGTGTCCGCGATCCGCAGACTCGCATCCGATGGCATATGTTCTCCTCAGCCTTTACCCACCCCAAGAACTTCCTGAGGCGTCTTGCACAATTCCCTCAAAGACTACCGATAACTCACAGATTCAGAAAATCACAGCAGCCTGCACATACTGCACGGTAATGTGTCCGAACCGCCTGCTCTGAGTGCTCAGACGGCCGCGTCGTGGAGCCGTTCCGCTGCCGCTGCGATGCGCCCGTCGTCGGCGGTGAGTGCAATGCGAATGTGGTCGGTGGCCGCCTCACCATAGAACTCGCCGGGACCAGCGATGATGCCCAGCTCGGCCAGCTGCGACAGCGACTGCCAGCAGTTGACGTCCGCGCTCGACCACAGATAGAGTCCCGCGCTCGAGTGGTCGATGCGGAATCCGTAGGCTTCGAGTCCTTCACGCAGCAGTTCCCTACGGGAGCGGTAGCGTTCCTTCTGCTCGAATATGTGGGCAGTGTCACGCAGTCCGGCGATCATCGCAGCTTGAATCGGGAACGGAACGATCATGCCCGCATGCTTGCGCGAACGTGTGAGGTCGCCGATGAGCTGCCTGTCGCCGGTGACGAACGCCGCGCGATAGCCGGCGAGGTTCGACTGCTTCGACATCGAATACACGCTGAGCACACCACTGTGGTCTCCGCCGGTGGCGTTGAGGATGCTCGGCGCCGGGGCATCGGAGGCCCAGTTGAGCAGGCCGTAGCATTCGTCGGAGGCGAGAACGACTCCCTCCGCCCTGGTGCGACGAACGACCTCGGCGAGGGTGTCGGTGTCGAGGACCTCGCCCGTGGGGTTGCCGGGGGTGTTGATCCACAGCAGACCGATCCCATCGAGGGAAGCTCCGGCGGCGACGTCGGCGGCGTCGATGCGTCGGCACTCGACGCCGGCGATCGTGGCACCCATCTCGTAGGTCGGGTAGGCCGCAGACGGGCAGGCCACGGCAAGCTCGGCCCGGCGCAGGCCGAGCAGGGTGGGCAGCCACGCGACCATTTCCTTCGACCCGATCGTGGGCAGCACCTCGGCGGACGGATCGAGGACGACCCCGTGCCAGCTCCGGTACCACCAGGCGATCGCCTCTCGCAGCTCATCTGTGCCTGCAGTCGACGGGTAGCCGTGGGCGTCGCCGGCGGCTGCCAGCGCAGACCGGATCACCTGTGGCGTGGGGTCGACCGGGGTGCCGATGGACAGGTCACAGACTCCGTCGGGGTGCTCCGCGGCCCGGTTCCGAACTTCGGTGAGCCGGTCCCAGGGGTAGTCGGGCAGGTTGAGGCCGAGGCGAACAGACATGGATCAGTCGTGCTGCTGCGGAGGCAGGGCGGCGATGATCGGGTGGTCACGGCCGGTGTTACCCAGCTTTGCGGCACCGCCGGGCGAGCCGAGCTCATCGAAGAACTCGACGTTCGCCTTGTAGTACTCCTCCCACTCCTCGGGAGTGTCGTCCTCGTAGAAGATCGCCTCGACCGGACAGACGGGCTCGCAGGCGCCGCAGTCGACGCATTCGTCCGGGTGGATGTAGAGGCTCCGCTCGCCCTCGTAGATGCAGTCGACCGGACATTCGTCGATGCAGGCCTTGTCCTTCAGATCGACGCAAGGCTGGGCAATGATGTACGTCACGAGTTCGACTCCTATTAAGACTCAACGAGATTGCACGTATCTACCCTAAGACTACGCCTTATGCCGTCGCGGGGTCCCACCCGCTGGAGGTGATCCCGGACTCAGGATGGTGTCCTCGCTCACACCTTCCGCGGGAGTGCTGCTGCCTGGATTAGGGTGGAGGCTGAAGGACCCGAGATGTTTCAGCGGAAGGCCACAAGTGAACGATCTGCAGCCCGGCAAGAGAGTGGTCGTACGATATTCGCTCGCACCCGGTGACACGCACTCGACTTCGGACGCCCTCGGCGTCGTCAACAGCGCCGACGAGTCCTTGGTGGAGATCGGCACCAAACGCGGACCGATACGCATCCCTCGCGACCAGATCATGCTCGTCCACGAGGTCCCTCCGGCGCCGACCAGATCGGGTCGGACACACGAAATCGTCTCCGCGCTCGATCTGCGCAGGATCTCGGCCGCTGCCTGGCTGCCCGAGGACATCTCCTGGCTGCATGTGGAGAATCTGCGCAACGAGAGCGCCGATAGTGATGAGGATCTGAGTCTGCTGCAGAAGGGCTGGCTGTTGCGCAGCTCCGAGACCGTGCACAGACGCGCCAACAGCTGCCTGCCCGTCACCGAGACCGGGATGGACTGGGAGCAGAGCCTCGACGCGGTCGAAGCCTGGTATGCGGCCAGACAGAAGCCCAGCCGCGTCCAGATCTACTCGACGGATGATTCCAGCTCGCTGGCCCCCGCGTGTGAAGGGCTCGCTCCGCTGCTCTCGGCCCGCGGCTACACTCCGTCCCAGCCGGTCCTCCTCCTGGCCGGCTCCACCGCCGAGGCGGCCGCTGGGGCCCAGCACCCCGGTGATGTGGCTGCGCCTGGCCTGTCGATCGACGTGAGCGAGCACCCGAGCGACGTGCACTACGCAGCGTGGACAAGTGAGCGGGACCCGGGTTCACTGGAGGCTTTCCGTGGGCTCATCGAAGCTTCGGACCCGTGTGAGTTCGTCACGGCCTATGCCGACCATCCCGACGGGAGCAGGTCCATGGTGGCCGGCTGCCGTGTCGTCGAACGCAGCAAGTGGGGTGTGGTGACGAATCTCGTCACCCATCCGGATCTGCGTCGCCGAGGAGCCGGGCGGTCCGTGGCACGGGCAGCGGCGGTGCTCCTGTCGCGCCGAGGAGTGCGTTCCTACCTCGTCGACATCGACGCCGCCAATGAGGCCTCGCTCAATCTCTTCACATCTCTCGGCGCCACCGTCCGGCATCGCTCCTGGTACGCGACTCGAGGATAGACGGTATGTGCCTCGAGTCCGAGACGCCCCAGTCCTCGCACTCGCCCCAGACCTCGCACTCGACCTAGTCCTCGCATTCGACCTCGTTCACGGGGCGATAGACGGTGACGAAGGAGTCCTTCGAGGCGGCGCCCGATTCGATGTCCTCCATCGTCCGGGTGATCTTGATTGACCACCCCTTCTTGGGCGACTGCGGTGAGCACTCGGACCCCGATTCGGTGATCGAGCCCGGCGAGCTGTAGTCGTACCGGCCGGAGGAATGAGAGTCCACCTTGAGCTTCTTGACCCCGAACACCTTCGCATGGACCTCTCCCCCGGAGAGATACATGTCGAGCACGACCGGAGTCTTCGAGGTGTTCGTGAACTTCATGTCGATCGACGACCAGTCGAGTGTCGCTTCACGCCCTTCCGGGTATCGGGAGATGTAGCGCGAGTGGGCTTGGTGCTCGTCGAGGTCGAATCCGGCGAAGAAGGCCGCGTTGAACAGGGTCGTCGACACCTGTGACACTCCCCCGCCGTAGTCCTCCTTCATCTGTCCGTCGGAGATGACTCCGGCGGGTTTGTACCCGTTGGCCGCTGTCCGCTGCCCGATGGTCTCGTTGAGGGAGAACTGCTCCCCCGGCTGGATGACGGTTCCGGAGACCTTCTTCGCCGCGACCTTGAGGTTGGTGTCGCGGTTGGGCTGTGAGCTGTAGCCGGTGGAGAACTCGGATATCACGTCCGAGACATCGGCCTTCTTCGCGTCCTTGGTCGTGAAGTCCGGTTTCACCGAGGCGAGGGTTACGGTGGGCGTGTCGGTGTTCCCCTCGATGACGCCGGTGACGGCCTCCGTCAGTTCGTCCTGCTCGATGCCGATTCCCGCCTTCGACTCCACGACCTCGGGTCTGCCGTCCTTGATCGTGAAGCTCGCGTCCTTCGCCGGTCTGCCGACATCGTCGTTGACCGCCAGCACTCGTTTCTGCAGCTCCTCTTCGTCGAAGACGGGGACGAGCTTCGAGTCCTTCGGTTCGAAGGTAAGGGTCTTCGCGATGGTCGTCGGATCGATCGTCAGCTCGCCGCCGTCGACATCGGATGCGACATCCTTCGCAGGTTCGGCCGTGACGCTGAGATCCTTGGCCACGGCGTCTGCGGCGAACCCCTCGGCGACGTCCTTGGCTTCGGCGGTGGTGATGTCGGGCTCCACCTCGGCGGCCTTGACCGGCAGGGCGCCGTCCGCGCGCAGCCAGGAGTCTTCGACGGACGTTCGGACCTGCTCGGTGCTCACGGTCTGTCCGTTCGCACCGTCTTTCAGCTTGGGCTTCGACTTCTCGTAGCTGACTTCGGCATCGACGGGTTCGACTTCCAGGGATTCGGTGACCTTGCCCGTCGCGTCCTCGAACTTCTCGTCGTCGATGATGATGACCGGTTCGATCTCGTCATCGCCGAAGACGCGGTCCCACAGCACGGTCGGGTCGAGGGTGAAGCCGCTGACACGGCTGATGGTCTCGGGGATGTCGAAGCCGACGCCGGCTTCCTCGGGGTCGAGTGCTGCGGTGGGCTTTCCGGCCCTGAGTTCGATCTTCTCCGCCGCTTTGTCGCCGAGTTCCTCGCGCAGAGTCACCTTGGCCTCGGAGGTGCTCTCGCCACCGATGTCGACGCCGGCGACCGTCGTCCCGGGGCTGAGCATGCGTCCGCTGAGGAAGCCGACCGCCAGGTAGATGACGGCCAGGACCATGAGGACGAGCACGGCGATCAGCCACGGTCTCCGCGTTTTCGGAGTCTCCGTGGCGCCGGTCGGGTCTCCGCCGGGGTTCGGTGAGGGGTGGGACGAGGTCTGGGTCGGCATGGTTCTCCCGATTCTACCGGGCTGCTTCGGGCCGCCGCACCTTGACGAACGCGAAGATCGCGGCGATGAACATGGGACCGATCAGCCAGGCTGCCGACCGAAAGGTCCCGGTCACGATGATGTCCGAGCCGGGCAACCACTGCGGCTGGCCGAGGACATAGGATCCGATGACGATGACGACGGCGGCGACGAGCATCGGCGCCGAACTCAGATACATGGTCTTGAGATGCCAGAGACCGCAGACGACGAGAAGGAGCGACAGCCCCACGCCCCAGGGCAGGATGACCGTGGCTCCCCCCAGGTCGAAGACGGACACATTCATGTGCTGCATTGCGCCGAGGAAGCCGATCAGCAGTGCCAGCAGCACTGCGTGGGCGTAGGCGAAGAAGCCGGGCTTCTTCGGTTCCCGACGTGAGCGACGCAGTGTGGCCGCGGACGGTGCTGCGGGACTCTGGGATTCGCAGGCATCGATGTCGAGGTCGGTCAGCACGTGCGGTGCGGCGCCCGCGGCCAAGGTCTCCGACGAGATGGGCGCGCCGGCACCGATGGAGTAGTACTCGTGGTCGACGATCTTCTGGCCGATGCCGTTCGACAGAGCGAAGAATCCCCCGGCGACGGCGACCTGGGTCCGGTGGGCCGAAAGTGCCGCACGTTTGGCGGCCAGTACCGATGAGATGTCCTGGGCGACGACGATCTCACTCACGGGTGGTTTGGTGGGGATCGTCTCGGCCGCTGCGAACCCGGTTTCGGAGAACCCTGCCTGGTTCGCGTCGAACATCTCGCGGGCCACCTCGGTGGGGACATCGACGAACAGCAGACGGCCGGTCGTCCAGGCAGCCGTATCGACGGCGGCCACGGTGGCGTCATGGACCCGAACGTGGTCGGGATGACCGTAGCCGCCGTTGGCGGCGTAGGTGATCACCACGTGCGGGCGGACCTCGTCGATGACCGCGGCGATGTAGCGGGCCACGGTCGGCAGTTCGGTCGCGCAGAGGGCATTGGCCGGCATGGACGAAGCGGCGACGGCGTGACTGTCGGGGCCCCATTCCATGCCCGAGTCCTCGAATCTGTGCGCGGTGCCGCCGAGGAACATGTGCTCGCGTACGCCCAGGGCCGCCATCGCCTCGGCGATCTCGGCCTCACGGACGCGGGCGAAACCGGCCCGGTCCCCTTCGAGTCCCTTGAGGTCGGTGGGGATGACCTCGCCGCCCTCACCACGAGTGGCACTCAGGACCGTCACCTGCGCGCCCTGCGCCACCAGCGCGGCGATCGTGCCGCCGGTCGTGATCGTCTCATCGTCGGGATGAGCGTGCACGAAGAGGATGCGGGGAACGACGGTCATGGAGTCCTGAGTGTTCGTGGTCATGCTGTGGAGTTCGAACTCACGCGTTCTGGCGACGCAGCTTGGCGGTGGTCTTAGCGCGTTCCTTCGAATCGAGTTCGACCTTGCGGATGCGCACTGCACCCGGAGTGACCTCGACGCATTCGTCCTCGCGGGCGAATTCGAGGCTCTCTTCGAGGGTCAGCTTGCGCGGCGGGGTGAGGTTCTCGAAGGAGTCCGCCGAGGCTGAGCGCATGTTCGTCAGCTTCTTCTCCTTCGTGATGTTGACCTCCATATCGTCGGCGCGGGAGTTCTCGCCGACGATCTGACCCGCATAGACCTCGGAGGTCGGCTCGACGAAGAAGCTGCCGCGCTCCTGCAGGTTGATCATTGCGTACGGTGTCACGGTGCCGGGGCGGTCGGCAACGAGGGATCCGCTGATGCGCAGTTCGATGCTGCCGGCCCAGGGACCGTATCCGGCGGAGAAGGAGTTCGCGATGCCGGTGCCCCGGGTTTCGGTGAGGAACTGGGTGCGGAACCCGATGAGTCCACGTGCGGGGACGGTGAATTCCATCCGGACCCAGCCGGTGCCGTGGTTCGTCATGGTCGACATGACGCCCTTGCGGCTGGCCATGAGCTGGGTGACCGCGCCGAGGTAGTCCTCCGGAACGTCGATCGTGAGCTCTTCGAGGGGCTCGTGGATCTTGCCGTCGATGTCCTTCGTCACGACCTGGGGCTTGCCGACGGTGAGTTCGAAGCCCTCGCGTCGCATCTGCTCGACGAGGATGGCCAGCGCGAGCTCGCCGCGTCCCTGGACCTCCCAGGCGTCGGGGCGCTCGGTGGGCAGAACCTTGAGTGAGACGTTGCCGACGAGCTCCTGGTCGAGGCGGTCCTTGACCATGCGCGCTGTGACCTTGGTGCCCTTCTCCCGGCCGGCCAGCGGCGAGGTGTTGATGCCGACGGTCATCGAGATCGCGGGGTCGTCGATCACGATCGCGGGCATGGGCTTCGGGTTGTTGATATCGGTCAGCGTGTCGCCGATCATGATGTCGGGGATTCCCGCCACTGCCACGATGTCACCGGCCGAGGCTTCGGTGGCCGGGACCCGGTCGAGGCCCTGGGTCTCGAGGAGTTCGGTGATCTTGACCGAGCTGATGTCGTCACCGCGGGCCCATGCCACCTGCTGACCCTTGCGCAGGGTGCCGCCGAAGATGCGCAGCAGGGCCAGACGGCCGAGGAACGGCGAGGCGTCGAGGTTGGTCACATGTGCCTGGAGGACGTCGTCGTCATTGATCTCCGGGGCCGGAATGGTCTCGAGGATCGTCTTGAACAGCGGCTCGAGGTCCGGATTGGACGGAGCCTCACCGTCGGGGGGCTGTTCGAGGGAGGCGGCGCCGACCTTCGCTGCGGCGTAGACGGTGGGTACGTTGAGCACCGAGTCGACGTCGAGGTCGGGAACCTCCTCAGCGAGATCGGAGGCCAGGCCGAGGAGCAGATCCTGGGCCTCTTCGACGACTCCGTCGATGCGGGCATCGGCACGGTCGGTCTTGTTGATCAGCAGGATGACCGGCAGCTTCGCGGCCAGAGCCTTGCGCAGCACGAAGCGCGTCTGGGGCAGCGGCCCCTCGGAGGCGTCGACGAGGAGGACGACGCCGTCGACCATGGACAGGCCGCGTTCGACTTCGCCTCCGAAGTCGGCGTGACCCGGTGTGTCGATGACATTGATGACGATGTGGTCGTCACCGGCGGACGGTCCGTTGTAGAGGACCGAGGTGTTCTTTGCGAGAATGGTGATGCCCTTCTCGCGTTCGAGGTCTCCGGAGTCCATGACGCGTTCAGCAAAATCACCGTGTTCGCTGAACACACCTGTCTGGCGGAGCATGGCATCGACCAGGGTGGTCTTGCCATGGTCGACGTGGGCGACGATTGCTACGTTGCGGCGGTTTTCCCGACGCGTGATGGCTTCAGTCATCAAGAACCTTTTGAGCTAGAGAGATTGGTCCGGTGCGGACCCAACAGACCATTATACGCACCACCGGCCTGCCCGAAATGACAGCTGGTGTTCAAGAAAGCGCAAATGGAATGCTCACGGGCATGCAAAAGGTGGTCGCAGCGGCCGAGTCCGAATGCGCATCAGCTGCGAATCGGACTCGACCACCGCGAGCGACCACCGAAACAGCTCAGGCCTCCGTCGTGGCCTCCAAGACAGCGTCCCTGGCCTCGCGCCGCTTGCGCTGTTCCCGCGGATCGGGAACCGGCACGGCGGAAAGCAGACGCTGCGTGTAGGGGTGGACCGGGTTGGCCACCACCTGCGAGCTCTTGCCGATCTCCACCAGGTAGCCGTGACGCATCACGGCGATCCGGGAGGCGATGCGTTCGATGACGGCGAGGTCGTGGCTGATGAATAGGCAGGCGAACCCGTACTCCTGCTGCAGACCTTCGAACAGGTCGAGGACCTTCGCCTGCACCGAGACGTCGAGTGCCGAGGTCGGCTCATCGGCGATGAGCAGCTTCGGCCGCAGGGTCAGAGCCCGAGCGATGCCGATCCTCTGTCGCTGACCGCCCGAGAGTTCGTGCGGGTAGCGGTTGCGCATCGAGGTGGGCAGTTCGACCGAGGTGAGCAGTCCTTCGACTCGTCTGCTCAGTTCGGGCCCCTTCATCCCCTCATGGAGGTACAGAGGCTCGCCGATGGACTCTCCGACGGGCAGTCGCGGGTTGAGCGAGGAACCGGGATCCTGGAACACGATGCCGACCTCCCTGCGCAGCGGTCGCATCTGCTTGTTCTTCAGGCCCTTGATGCTCTTGCCGTTGACGACCATATCGCCTTCGACGGTGGGCAGGAGGCCCAGTGCGGCACGGCCGATGGTCGTCTTGCCCGAACCGGACTCGCCGACCAGTCCCACGACCTCGCCCGGAGCGATCATGAGATTGATGTGGTGAGCGGCCCGGAACGCCTTCTTCCGGCCGACCGCCGGGTACTCGATCGCCGCATCGCGCAGCTGCAGAGCCGAGGGCTTCGAGAAGTCGGCCTGTGAACCGGGATGGTAGTAGGTCTCGGTCGAGCCCACATCGATGTCGGCACCGGCACGTTCGGACTCGGCGAGCTCTTTGGCCTCGACGGCGAGGTCGTCGGTCCGATTCGCGCCGCCTTCGGCGACGGTCGCCGCCCCGGGGTCCTCCGTGCCGACCGGTCGTCGTCCGGCGTCGGAGTGAGGGTCGACGTGCTCGTCTGACCTCTCGAGTCTCGCTCCCTCCTCCACGTCGGAGAGCTCGGCACCGAAGACGTCGCCCTCGATGCCCGTGCCCAGATGGGGCACGGCCTCGAGGAGCTGTTTCGTGTACGGGTGCTGCGGGTTGTAGAAGATCTCGCTCGCGTCACCCGATTCGACGACTCGCCCCGCCTTCATCACGATGATGCGGTCGGCCATATCGGCGACGACGCCCATGTCGTGGGTGATGAGGATGATGCCGGCATCGAGCTTCGACTTCAGCTGGCGCATGAGTTTGAGGATCTCGGCCTGAACCGTGACGTCGAGCGCAGTGGTCGGCTCATCGGCGATGAGCAGCTTGGGCTGACAGGCCAGAGCCTGAGCGATCATGATGCGTTGGCGCTGTCCGCCCGATAGCTGGTGCGGGAACGAGTGGAAGCGATCCTCGGGATCGGGGATCTCGACCAGACGCATCAGCTCCAGCGCCCTCTCCTTGGCCTCATTCGGGCCCACGTCCAGGTGCACGCGCAGTGTCTCCACGATCTGGAAGCCTGCCGTGTAGACCGGGTTGAGCGCGGTCATCGGCTCCTGGAAGATGACGGAGATCTCGTTGCCGCGCACCTCCTGCATCTTCTCGACAGGCATGCCGATGAGCTCGGTCTCACCCATGACGGCCGAACCCGTGGCGCGACCGTTGCTGGGCAGCAGCCCGAGCAGCGACATGCTCGACTGTGATTTGCCCGATCCGGATTCGCCGACGATCGCCAGCACCTCGCCGGCGTTGACCGTGTAGGTGAGGTCTTCGGCGGCCATCCACCATTCGTCGTTGACCCAGAAGTTGACTCCCAGGTCCTTGACGTCGAGGACCGGTGATTTGGCTGTGTCAGTCTTCTCTGCCATCACTTCGCCCCTTTCTTCGTCATGCGCTCGGCTTTCTTCATCTTCCGCCAGCTGGGGATCGTCTTCATCCGCGGGTCGAATGCATCGCGCAGACCGTCGCCGATGAAGTTGATGCTCAGGGCGATGGCGACGATGAACAGGCCCGGCCACCAGAACAGCCACGGACGTGTGGCGAAGGACGACTGGTATTCGCTGATGAGCTGGCCCAGGGATACGTCCGGCGGCTGGATGCCGAAGCCGAGGAAGCTCAGAGCGGCTTCGAGGACGATCGCCTGGCTCATCAGCAGAGTGGTGTTGACGATGATGACGCCCATCGCGTTGGGCAGCATGTGCTTGAACATGATCCGGATGTCGCCGGCCCCCGCGACTCGAGCCGAATCGACGAACTCCCGTTCACGCAGAGACAGGAAGTCGCCGCGGACGAGACGTGCCAGCCCCGTCCAGAGAATCGCTCCGAGCACGAGCCCGAGCACCGCTCCGTTCGTGCCCGAGACGAGACGTCCCAGAATCGCTCCGACGACGATGGTCGGCAGAATGATGAAGCCGTCGGTGACGCGCATGAGGATCGCGTCGACCCATCCGCGGTAGTAGCCGGCGAGGGCACCGACGATGGTGCCGATCACCAGAGCCACACCGCCGATGATGGCCATCACCATGATCGAGATCTGGGTGCCCTTCATCACCCTGGCGAAGTTGTCGCGGCCGATTTCGTCCTGACCGAAGGGGTGTTCGCCGAGGTTGAACGGATTCGACAGCGACCAGGTGGGCCCTCCGCCGGGATTGACGATCTGCCCCGAAGCCGTGTGATTGTGTATCCACCAGCCCGGCAGACCGAAGATGCCGAGGGAACTGAAGGCGAAGACCGCGATCCCGACGAGGACGATGAGTCCGCCCATCGCTCCCTTGTGGCGAAGGAACTTCCGGAAGACGATCTTGCCCTGCGACTGTCCTTCGGTCTCTTTCGCCTCGATCGCGTTGTCGCCCACCTCTTCGAGATCGGCGCTGGTGTCGGTGTCTCTGTTGGTACTCATGCGTTGACTCGAATTCTCGGGTCGAGGACGGCGTAGAGGAAGTCCGCGACCAGGTTGGCGACGATTGCGAGCAGTCCGGTGATGACGATGTAGGCCATGACCGGATCGATCTCGGCGCGGTTCATCGAATCGATGAAGAGTCGGCCCATGCCGTTCCAGCCGAAGATGGTCTCCGTGATCACGGCACCGCCGATCATCGTGATGATGTCGACCGGAACGATCGACGCCAGTGGAAGCAGACCGTTGCGCAGTGCATGACGCATCACAACGGTGCGCTCGTTGAGGCCCTTTGCCCGCGCCGTGCGGATATAGTCCTGGCTCATCACCTCGAGCATCGATCCGCGAGTGTAGCGGGTGTAGGAGGCGAACGAGATGAGCACGAGGGCGATCGACGGCAGAAGCAGATGGGTGAAGGTGTCGAGGTTCCCCATCCAGAATCCGCCGTCGATATTCGGGGCGCTGGCCCCGATCGTCGCGATCGGTCGGCCGTTGATGGCCGGATGGTTCGAGTACTCGTCCCATTCCTGGAGCACCCTGTCACTGAAGATGAGCACTGAGACGATGAGCCCGGTGTAGACCGTCGTCCGTGCGGTGTCCCACGGGTCGGGTCCGCGGAAGGCGAGTCCCACCCCGATGCAGACCGCGCAGGCCAAGACGAGCAGCCCGAACATCCACAGCCAGTTCATCTCCTGGTAGTAGAAGAGGTACTGCAACGGCATATAGAGCAGGGCGCCGATGACGACGATGGCGAAACTTGCCAACAGGACCCGCCGGTTCTTCAGCCCCGTCGACAGGTAGGTCATGACGACAGCCGCGCCCGCACCGATGAGGACCACGCCGATGAAGCCGATCGACGGAGACTGCACCCAGCCGCTGGCAAGGATGTAGTAGATCGTGGCGAAGGAGATCACCGTTGCGGCGGAGAAGGTGATGATCCTGCGACGCCCGTCGCCGCCGATCGCCCCCATCCAGAACAGACCCATCGCCAGACATGCGACGATGATCGGCCACCAGCTCGACAGCTGGGGTTCATTGATGAAGTTGTTGATCTCGATCGCGCCGAACTGTTTGAGCAGCACCGCGACCCAGAACACAGGCAGCGAATAGAGGAGGAACGAGAGGAATGTGATGAAGTAGTCGAACCCCGTGTACTGGCGAATGGCCGACACGACGCCGACGGCGATGCCGAGCACGATGGCCAGCACTGTCGACGCGGTGATGAGCTTGACCGTGT
Source organism: Brevibacterium marinum (assembly GCF_011927955.1). Lineage (NCBI taxonomy): Bacteria > Bacillati > Actinomycetota > Actinomycetes > Micrococcales > Brevibacteriaceae > Brevibacterium > Brevibacterium marinum. Next base: position 3,163,147 of record NZ_JAATJN010000001.1, read on the forward strand.
TGACGATGGCGCCCTTGAGCTGGTCGGTGACCTCCTGATTCTGATACCAGGCGGTGCCCAGATCACAGTGTCCGATGACGCAGCCCGCAGCGCCGGAGAGCCAAGAGAAGTAGCGGATGACGACAGGGGTGTCGAGCTCGAGCAGGCGCCGCCGTGAGGCGAAGAGGTCCTCGATGTTCGGCGAGGTCGAGGCCCGCAGATCCCAGAAGAAGTCCAATGCTGCATTGAGGAGCAGGTAGAGGACGAAGGTGACGACGAGGAGCACGAGGGCTGTCGACAGGAGCCGTCTGAGGATAAATCTGATCATAGTGTGGTGTCCGTTTCAAACTTCCGAAAACGCCGCTGTGGGGATCACACAGTGATCCCCACAGCGGATGGTGTGGAGAAGGACTGACCGCGTCAATCGCGGTTCAGTCGACTTCCCACTCCCAGTAGTTCCAGAAGATGGTCGGCGTCACGGTCGTCGTCGAAGCGTTCTTCAGGCTATCGCGATGGATGACGAGCGAAGGATGCTGGAAGATCGGGATACCGAAGGCATCATCGAGCAGCTGCTTCTCGAGTTTCGTCGAAAGATCCGCCTGCTTGTCCTCGGGTGCGACGAGGATCTGATCGAGGATCTTCTCCGTCTTCTTGTCCGAGTAGCCACCGTAGTTGTTCTGCGAGCCCGTCCGGTAGTTCGAGTCCGAATCGGTGATGCCCGTGGACTCCGACTGCCAGCCGAAGAGGGAGACGTCATAGGTGCCGTCGCCGAGGCGGCTGCCCCAGTTGACGTCGCCGACGTCCTTGATCTTGAAGCCGGCCTTCTCTGCCGATTCCTTGATCAGCTGAACCTCCTGCTGACGACGCGAGTTCGTGTTGTCATACATGATGCGCACCGTCGGAGCATCTGCCCCGGCCTCGTCGAGAAGCTTCTTCGCACCGTCAAGATCGACGTCCTCGAAGTCCTTGACGCCCGACCCTTCGACGATCTGGTCGTACATCGGCGAACCGGGCACCTGGTTGTAGGAATCGCGGACGACCGCGTCAGGGTTGAGCGGTTTGATGATCTTGTCGACGATGTCCTGCCTCGGCACGGTCTTCATGAAGGCCGTGCGGACCTTGTTCGCCGTCTCCTTGTCACCGCCGTAGCTCTCGGGATCGAAGGGACCTCCGTTGTCGAATGTGAAGTCGACGTGCTCATAGGTCGCGCCATCGGCGGAGTCGACCGTGACACCGTCGAGCTCCTCGGCCGCCGAGAGCACATCCGCAGTGGCCTGCGGCTGGGTGAAGTCGACCTCTCCGTTCTCGATCGCCTGGACCATGGCCATGGGATCGCCGTTGTAGCGAATCGTCACGGTCTCGACCTTCGGCTTCTTGGGACCCGTGTAGTTCTCATCGAGGGACAGGGTCAGGTACTGTCCTTCCTTGTAGTCAGTCATCTTGTACGGACCGGTGTGGACCAGGAGATCCTCGTTCTTGGGCATCGAGGTGAAGTCGAATCCGGTGTTCCACGTGTTCGAGACCTTCGACAGCTTCTCGGTGTCCTCGTCCTTGAGAGCCTTGACGATGGCGTCCTTGGCCTTCGCAGGATCCTCGACACCCAGGGCCTCCTCCGCAACGATGTGCGCCGGCAGACCAACACCGTCGGCACCCATGCCGAAGGCCGTCTTCCAGTCCGCGAAGGGTTTCGTATAGGTGAATGTGATCGACTTGCCGTCGTCCGACATCTCGGGGAAGTCCTCGATGAGCTGGCTGGAGATGACCGAGGAATCGAAGTAGACGGTGTCGGAGCTGTTCTCCTTGAGCGTTCCGTCGTCGTTGGCGTTCGACTCCACCGTGTTGAAGTGGCTCGAGGTCGCCGCCCAAGTCAGTGCGAGGTCGGCTGCGTCGACAGGGGTTCCGTCCGACCACTTCGCATCGTCGTTGAAGGTGTACTTCACCTTGAAGGGATCCTCAGACACCCTCTCGACGCTGCCGAGGTCTCCGTCCTGGACCTCGAGCTCATCGTCGTAGAACCCGAAATTGTCGTTCATCATGTAGGTGACGATCGCGTTCGCGACGGCATTGCCGTTCGTCGTCTGTGTGTTCATCGAGCGGAACGCCTCGTTCCAGCCGACGTTGAGCACGGAGCCTTCGGAACTGTTCTCACTGTCGTCGCCACCGCCGGGAGGGGTGCAGGCGGTGAGCACCATTGCTGCCGCGGCGACCGATGCCCCGGCTGCGAGGAAGCGTTTATTCACGTTCTCTCCTTGTTGTCATAGGGCGAGTCACCCTCAAGTTTGCATTCCACTTCCGGAGTGCAGTTGGCCACGTCTTCCCCAGGTGGGACTGTGACCGCGTTCATGTTTGTCACATGGAATGCCTCAAAGCTAATTCACGCGCCACTGTGACTGAGTCCACATACTGAGCGAATTTCACAATCGTTACCGTTTCGAGATCAAGGAAACATGCACACAACCTGCAGTCTCAATGGATAGGATGTTGAGGTGGTTAACAGTGAGATAGGTCGCAATTCAGGGAACGATCAGCCGACGGTCGTGCGGACGACGAGCTCGACCGTGCTCTTCTTCGTCATCGCAGCACTCTGCGTGGTCGGTGTCGGGTCCATCGCCGTCGGTGACTTCACCCTGCGGGGGCTCGCCGTGGCGGGCATCCCGATCGCCGTGGTCACGATCGTCTACGTCCTCTACCGGTTTCCCCGCGTCGAGCTCGCCCACAACGAGCTGGCACTGATCAATCCGCTGCAGTCGGTGCGCATCCCCTGGAATCTCGTCGATGGATTCGACACCCACTTCGGGCTAGGGGTCCGCACCCATGAGAAGGTCTTCTCCTCCTGGCCCCTGGCCGGCAGGGGAAAGAAGATGGAGAAGGACGAGCACGGCGTCCGCAGGCTCAGGGACAATCCGAATCCCGCTGTGGACACCGTGCTCGATCGCTATTCGGGCCTGGGCGATGAGGAGCTGTCGAACCCCTGCGGCGAACGCACCATCACCACCAGGTGGAATCTCGGCATCATCGCCGCACTCGTGGCGGCCGCCGTCTGGGCTGCCATCGGCTTCGCCGCTCTGCCGGGCTGATCAGGATCACCAGCCGCGATCGCGCCATTCGCCCAGTTTCGGACACTCCTCGCCCAGCGTGGTGCCGTCACCGTGTCCGGGCAACACGCGTGTTTCGTCGGGCAGCTGACCGAAGATCCGCTCCTCGAGATCGTCCATGAGTGAGGTGAAGTCCGCCTTGCTCCAGGTTTTGCCGGGTCCGCCGGGGAACAGCGAATCGCCGGAGAACAGAATGGTCTCTCCCCCATCGCGCAGCAGAAGGGCGACAGAGCCCGGGGTGTGCCCGCGCAGGCCGATCGCCTGCAGGACGAAGCCGCCGAAGTCTCCGACGTCGAGGTGGTCGACCGCGCGAGCGATCTCCACGCCTTCGGCCTGCGTGATCGCATCCGCATCGTCGCTGCCGGCGATCGTCATCGCATCGGGATATGCCGCCGAGGTCGCCGCCAGCGCCCGGATGTGATCCCAGTGCTGATGGGTCGTGATGATCGCCTGCAGGCTCGGGACCGCCGAGGTGTCTTCGGCCCCCGAGTCGATGAGGCCCTTGATGGCATCGGCGTCGGCGGCGGCGTCGATGAGGACCTGGGACCCCGATTCCTTGGCCGTGATCAGGTAGACGTTGTTCGCCATCTCGGACACGGCGATGCTGCGGACGACGACGTGCTGGGTTTCGATTGTGTTCACCATTGTCTGTTCACCATGCTCCTCTTGTGTACTGCGGTGGATACGGTCCCGGTTCGACACCGAGATCGTGGGCTGCCCGCTGCGGCCAGGCCGGTTCGCGCAGCGCCGCTCGGGCCAGGAAGATCGCGTCCGCCTGCTCCGAGCGCAGAATCGTCTCCGCCTGCTCCGGATCGGTGATGAGCCCCACGGTTCCGGTGTTAACGCCCTCCGCGTGGATCGCCGCCGACAGCGGCACCTGATACCCGGGTCCGACGGGGACCTTGACGGGGAAGTTCCCTCCCGAGGAGACATCGATGAGGTCGACCCCGCGCTCGCGCAGATCACGGGAGACCTCGACCGCCTCGGCGATGTCGAAGCCGCCCTCGCGCCACTCACTGGACGAGAGACGGACGAAGACGGGCACATCCTCCCCCACTGCCGCGCGAACGGCCCGGTAGGTCTCGGTCAGCAGTCGCGAGCGTCCGGTGAGGCCGCCGCCATACTCGTCGTCGCGTTCGTTCGACAGCGGAGACAGGAACGAATGGAGCAGGTAGCCGTGGGCGGCGTGGAGTTCGACGAGGTCGAAGCCGGCGTCGACGGCTCGGACTGCGGCCGAGGCGAAGGCCTCGATCACCTCGGCGATGTCGGCCTTCGACATCTCCTGCGGCGCTTCATATCCGGGATAGGCGATCGCACTGGCCCCGAGCGTGGCCCACCCGCCCGCTGATTCGGGCACGCTGCCGCGGGGGTTGCCTTCGAAGGGGCGGTAGGTGCTCGCTTTGCGGCCGGCGTGCGCCAACTGCATACCGATTCGGCTGCCCTGGGAGTGGACGAATTCGGTCACCGACGACCAGGCACGGGCCTGGTCGTCGTTCCAGATGCCGGCGTCCTGTGGAGAGATCCGCCCTTCGGGCAGAACCGCGGAGGCCTCAGTGAGGATGAGGCCGAAGCCGCCCTGTGCCCGGGCTCCCAGGTGGACGAGATGCCAGGTGCCGGGCATTCCGTCCTCGGCTTCGCAGGAGTACTGGCACATCGGGGCGAGCCAGATGCGGTTGGCGATCTCGGTGCCGCGCAGTGTCATGGGTGAGAAGAGATGTGTCATGTCCTCAGTCTGCCAAGGTTCGTCACCGTTCAGAGCACGATGTTGAATACTGGTACGGCCAGCAGATAGACCGTCGCCGTGGTGAGCACGATTCCGATGATGTTGAGCCAGAGGCCGCCCTTGACCATCTGGGCCACGGTCACGTACCCGGAGCCATAGGCGACGGCATTGGGCGGTGTGGCGACGGGAAGCATGAAGGCGCAGGTCGCGGCCAGAGCCACGGGTATGGTCAGGAGCAGCGGATCGAGGTCGAGGCCCAGTGCCACGCCGCCGACGACGGGCACGAAGGTCGCCGCTGTGGCTGTGTTGGAGGTCAGCTCCGTGAGGAAGAGGATGATCGCGGCGAAGATCGCGACGACGAAGATCGTGGGCAGGGCACCCAAGCCGCTCGTCGATTCGCCGATCCATTCGGTCAGTCCCGAGGAGGAGAACTGGGCGGACAGCGCCAGACCACCGCCGAAGAGGAGCAGCACGCCCCACGGCAGCTTCTCCGCGGTCTCCCAGTCGAGGAGGCGGACTCCGCGGTTGGCGCCGCCGGGGATGAGGAACAGCAGGAGCCCGATGGCCATAGCGATGCCTTCGTCCGTGATCGGCGGTTCGTCGAAGATCAGCGGCAGGGAGATCCAGCAGACGGCGGCGAGGACGAACATGCTCAGCACCAGCTTCTCGCCGGTCGACATCGGACCGAGTTTCTGCAGTTCGTCGCGGATGAGTTCTCGACCGCCGGGGATCTCGTCGATCTCCGGTTTGAATAGGACCTTGACGAGCAGGAACCAGGCGATGACCATCATGACGATCGCCAGCGGCACACCCACGAGCATCCATTGGGCGAAGCCGATGGAGATGTCGTGGTTGTCCTTGAGATAGCCGACGAGGAAGAGGTTGGGCGGCGTGCCGATGATGGTGCCGAGTGACCCGATCGAGGCGGAGTAGGCGATGCCGAGCATGAGGGCGGTGCCGAAGTTGGATTTGACCACCGCTCCGAGTCCGGTGTCGTCCTCCTCGGTCGTGGACGCGCCGGTGTCGTCCTCCTCTGTGTCCGGGGTCTCGGCGCCTGTGCCCTCGGTGTCCGAGCCCGCAGCATCGGTGATGGCTCCGCCGACGACCTTGCTCACGATCATCAGCACCGAGATCCCGATGGGCAGCATCATCACGGCTGTGGCGGTGTTCGAGACCCACATCGAGATGAAGCCGGTGGCGATCATGAAGCCCGCGATCATCGGACCGGGCTTGTTGCCCATGATGGACAGCGTGATGAGGGCGATCCGACGGTGCAGGTTCCATCGCTGCATCGCCAAGGCGATGAGGAAGCCGCCGAGGAACAGGAAGATGATCGGGTTTCCGTAGGAGGCGCCGACGGCTTCCATCTCGACGTCCGTGCCGAAGACGGGGAAGGCGACGAGCGGCAGCAGGGAGGTTGCGGCGATCGGCAGGGCCTCCGTCATCCACCACACCGCCATGAGCACGGCGACCGCGGCCGTCAGCTTGGCTCCGTGGTCCACCTCGGCGGGCATGATGGCATAGACGAGGGCCGAGAGGATGAGTCCGAGGAGGAGGCCGGTCCATCGGATGCGGACGGTCTGCCTGGTGAACCCCGGTTCCCTCTCACCTGGTGACAGTTCGGCGAGTTCGGTCGAACGGTCGGCCGGCGAGTGCTTCTCCTGCGTCATCTGCGCTCCTCATCGAGCAGAGTGGGATGCTGGACTGCGTCTACAGCCTACCCAAGAACCCTTCGATGTGGTCGGAGACGATGTCCGGATGCTCGGCCATCGACAGATGGGCCGCATCGGGGATCACGGCGATCGTGGAGTCCGCCACCTGGTCCGAGAGCTGCGTCATCGCCTCCGGCGTGCAGCTGGGGTCCTGGGCTCCGGCGAGGAACAGCGTCGGTGTCGAGATGGCCTCCAGGCGCCCGGTCAGATCGTATCGGGTCAGGGCCCGTGCACACGCGATGTAGGCGGAATCGTCGACCATCGCGAGGTCGGTGAGGATGGCGGGGCCCGTCGCCACGTCCTCGGTGAGGAATCCGGCGGCGAACCAGCGATCTGCGGTGTCGTCGAGCTGGCCGCGGGTGCCGTCCTCCTCGACGTCTTTGATGCGCTCCGCCCAGGTTTCGGCCGTGGCGAACTTCGCCGCCGTCGAGCAGGCGATGAGTCCCGTCAGCGAGTCCGGGTGCTCAAGCGCCAGGGTCAGGCCGATCGCGCCGGAGATCGAGACTCCGCAGTACGTGAACTTCTCCACGCCCTGCTCTGCCAAACTCGTGACGAGGCCTGCAGCGAGTTCGGAGATCGTGAAGTCCGGCTCGTCACCGGTCAATGGATGGGTGTGGCCGGGCAGGTCGGAGAGATAGATCTGATAGTCGTCGGCCAGTCTGCCCGCAACCGCTGACCACAGCGAGACCCTCGTGCCGAGGGCGTTTCCGAACACGATGACCGGAGAGCCCGGATTGTCGTTGAGGGGGTGAACCGAGATGCGCAAGAGTACTCCTCAGAAGGGTCGAAGGTCAGGACACCACCGCACTCAGCCTACCGCCCGAATAGTCGAGATAACAGCGCGCACACAGTGACTCATAGGTGACCGCGTGTCCGTCGATGGCGACCTGATCACCGTCGAAGATGAATTCGCCGTCGACGAGGCGGCCGTTGAACATGGCCTTGCGGCCGCAGCGGCAGATGGTCTTGAGCTCCTCCAGGGTGTGAGCGATCTCCAGCAGACGTCCCGAACCGGGAAAGGCCTTGGTCCGGAAGTCTGTGCGGATTCCGTAGCACATCACCGGCACCGAGGCGTCGGTTGCGATCCGCATGAGGGACTCCACCTGTGCCGGTTCGAGGAACTGTGCCTCGTCGATGAGCAGGCACGCAACGGGAGGTTTGGGGGTGTCGATGGATTCGAGCAGGGCATCGTGGTCGACGAAGTCCGCGTGCTCGCGGTAGATGGTCTCGACGTCCGAGCCGACGGGGATGAGGAAGTCGACAGCCCGGGTGACGCCCAGACGGGAGACGATCTCGCCGGCGCCCTTCGTGTCGGTGTCGGGTTTGGCCAGCAGCACTCGTTGGCCGCGCTCCTCGTAGTTGAAGGCGGCCTGGAGCAGAGCGGTCGATTTTCCGGAATTCATCGCCCCGTAACGGAAGTACAGCTTGGCCACCGTCGTCCTCTCTCTGTCGTCGGTGATGATTCTGACCATTCACCTGTTGTCTGTGACGAGACAGAACCCTACCGGGAACCAGAGCCTGTCACCGGCAACGGTAGGATGGTGGGGTCAAACCCCAAGACGATGCGGAGCAGTCCATCACCATGGCCACAATCATTTATACGCGCACCGATGAGGCGCCACTTCTGGCGACCTACTCGCTCAAGCCGATCATCGAAGCCTTCGCCACCTCGGCGGGCGTCGATGTCGAGACCCGAGACATCTCTCTCGCCGCGCGTGTTCTGGCGCAGTTCACTGATCGCCTCCCTGCCGACCAGCAGGTCCCCGATTCGCTCTCGGAGCTGGGTGAGCTGGCCAAGACCCCGGATGCCAACATCATCAAGCTGCCCAACATCTCGGCATCCGTCCCGCAGCTCAAGGCCGCCATCGCCGAACTCCAGTCGCAGGGCTATCAGCTGCCCGATTACCCGGACGAGCCGTCGACCGATGTCGAACGCGACGTCAAGGCTCGCTATGACAAGGCCAAGGGCTCGGCCGTCAACCCGGTCCTGCGCGAGGGCAACTCGGACCGTCGTGCTCCTCAGGCGGTGAAGAACTTCGCCAAGGCCCACCCCCACTCGATGGGCGACTGGTCATCGGACTCGAAGACCAACGTCGCGACCATGGCCGCCGGTGACTTCCGGGACAATGAGAAGTCCGTCGTCATCCCGGCCGACGACACCCTGCAGATCCGCCTGCGTCCCGCTGCCGGTGAGACCGTCGTGCTCAAGGAATCCCTGCCGGTCCTCGCCGACGAGGTCGTCGATGCGACGAAGATGAATGTGGCCGAGCTCCACAAGTTCCTCAAGACCCAGATCGCCCGGGCCAAGGACGAGGGCATCCTGTTCTCCGTTCACCTCAAGGCCACGATGATGAAGGTCTCGGACCCGATCCTCTTCGGCCACGTCATCGAGGCGTTCTTCCCCGAGGTCTACGCCGAATACGGTGCAGCCCTCGCCGAGGCGGGCCTGACCTCCGACAACGGTCTGGCCGCCATCCTCGGCGGGCTCGACGCCCTCCCGGCCGATGTCGCCGCCGGCGTGAAGTCCGGATTCGAGAAGGGTCTGGAAGAAGGCCCGTCCCTGGCGATGGTCGACTCCCACAAGGGCATCACGAACCTCCACGTGCCGTCCGATGTCATCGTCGATGCATCGATGCCGGCCATGATCCGCGTGGGCGGCAAGATGTGGAACGAGGACGATGCGACCCAAGACACCCTGGCCGTGATCCCGGACTCCTCCTACGCCGGCGTCTACCAGACCGTGATCGAGGACTGCCGCGCCAAGGGCGCCTTCGACCCGACCACGATGGGCACCGTTCCCAACGTCGGGCTCATGGCGCAGAAGGCCGAGGAGTACGGCAGCCACGACAAGACCTTCGAGATCGCGCAGGACGGCATTGTCGAGGTCGTCGACTCCGCCGGTGAGGTCCTGCTCTCGCACGAGGTCGCCGCCGGCGACATCTGGCGGGCCTGCCAGACCAAGGACGTCCCGGTCCGCGACTGGGTCAAACTGGCCGTCACCCGTGCCCGTCTCTCCGAGACCCCCGCAGTGTTCTGGCTCGACGAGACCCGTGCCCACGACCGCAACCTCAAGGCCAAGGTCGAAGAGTACCTGGGCGATCATGACACAGAAGGCCTCGACATCAGGATCATGAACCCTGTCGAGGCGACCCAGTTCTCGATCGACCGCATGCGCGAGGGCAAGGACACCATCTCGGTGACGGGCAACGTCCTGCGTGACTACAACACCGACCTGTTCCCGATCCTGGAACTGGGCACCTCGGCGAAGATGCTCTCCGTGGTTCCCCTCATCGCCGGCGGCGGACTGTTCGAAACCGGTGCCGGCGGTTCTGCTCCGAAGCACGTCCAGCAGCTGATCGAGGAGAATCACCTGCGGTGGGACTCGCTCGGCGAATTCCTCGCCCTGGCCGAATCGTTCCGTCACGAGTTCAACGTCCACGGCAATGCCCGCGCAGGAGTCCTCGCCGACACGCTCGATGCCGCCACCGGCAAGTTCCTCGAGGAGAACAAGTCGCCGTCGCGCAAGGTCGGCGAGATCGACAACCGCGGCAGCCACTTCTACCTCACTCTCTACTGGGCACAGGAACTGGCCCAGCAGAGCACGGACGAGCCGCTGGCCGAGGCCATCACGCCGGTCGCCGAGGCTCTTGAAGCCAACGGCGAGACGATCGCGGCCGAGCTCATCGACGTCCAGGGCAGTCCTGTCGAACTCGGCGGCTACTACTACCCGGACGAGACCAAGCTCGACTCGGCGATGCGCCCGTCATCGACGCTCAATGAGATCATCTCCTCGCTGAGCGCGAAGGTCTGATCCGGCCGACACACCGATCTGATCTCAACTCTCAAGGTCAGATGCCGCAACATCTCACTCATGCGCCCATCAGCGACTATGATGGGCGCATGACTACTCAAGACCCCCGGGACGAATCCCAATCGCCCGATGAGCTGCTGGCCGAGACGCAGTCCCTGCTCGGCGACGATGATTCGGCCACCGGGGACACCCGAGAAGTCGAACCGAGCCAGCAGGCCGATCCGAGTCAGGGAGTTGACCCGGCGCAGCAGGCCGACCCGGCTCAGCGTCAGGAACCGACGCCTGCCGGCAAGGACTCCGAGCTGTCACAGATCAAGGGCGGTTCTGGGATGTCCGCCGGGATGTGGATCTCTCTCATCCTCGGCGCCGTGATCGTCGTCCTCCTGCTCATCTTCATTCTGCAGAACAACGTCCCCGCCGACTTCCAGTACTTCGGCTGGCAGTTCCAGCTGCCTTTGGGCGTTGCCATGCTCTTCGCCGCGATCGGCGGCATCTTCATCGCCGGCATCATCGGATCCGTGCGCATCTTCGTGCTCAGCCGCCGACTCAAGAAGATCAAGAAGGCTCTGGGTCGCTGATACATGCAGTCCCACACCGGCTTCACACGTCTGCCCACTCAGCTCGATTCCACCATCGTCCTCGCCGACACCGATGCCGAGGCCGAATGGGCGCGCATCGACTTCTCCTCGCTGACGAAGCAGGAGATGAACTATGCCACGGAATTCGACCCCGATGCCGCAGCCACCTGGGCTGCGGGCCGCGTCATCCTCCGTCACGTCCTCGGCACGCACCTGGACCGCGAGCCGGACGACATCGAGATCCGCCTCGACTCGGCAGGCAAGCCGCGGGTCGACGAATGCGAATTCTCCGTCACCCGGGCCCGGCGCCTGGTCCTCGTGGCCGTCGCCGACGATCCGATCGGAGTCGATCTCGAAGCGGTGCCCGAACACGCCGTCGCTGCCGAGGCGATGTCGCTGCTGCACCCGAAGGAGCGGTCCGAACTCGAACAGGGCCCACAGTCCGATTTGGCCACCGACTTCGTGCGTGTCTGGGCGCGGAAGGAAGCCTTCCTCAAGGCCCTGAGCACCGGCTTGGCCCGCGACCCCGGTATGGACTACATCGGCACAGGAGCTTCTCCCGATTCTCCGCATCCGGATATCGAGATCTTCGACCTGGAGTCGGGGCTGCCGGAGGGCTACCACGCTGCCATTGCGTTCAACCGGTGAACGTCGGCCTTCAGTCTCTCGTTGCTGAAGCCCCGTCAGAATGCTCGTCCTCGGCGAAGTCGGGACCGTTCGCGCCGGTGGTGAATATCACGGCGATGCCCAGCGAACCGAGTCCCGTGAAGCCGAACCAGATATAGCCTGCTGCCGGACTGCCGACGAGGGCGACGATCACGGCCGCGATCGTTGAGACCACCCACAGCGAGTCGAAGATCGCCAGGTACTTCACGTAGCTCTTCTGCCCTTTGCGGGCACCGTAGGAGATCTCCGTGGCGCCGCTGAGGAAAAGCAGGACGATGGCAGCGATCGCCAACCACCTGGGCGCGAGCAGGAATGATTCGGCTGCGGGAAGAAAGATGCAGAGTGCGACCGCGACGAGCATTTTGACGACGCCGTCGGCGACGAACCCGAATTTCATCATGCCCCGATCCTACTCAATCGACCCTGTCCGATCACCTCCGGTCAGTCTTGCCCAACAGGGACTGCACGGTCTCCAACGCCTCATGCAGCACAGCGGCTTCGACGTTCGAGTGCGCGATGACGATGCCGTGTCTGACATCGCTGTCGGCACTCCAGCCCGCTGCCAAGGAGGCCACGAGGATCCCCCGGTCAGCCAGGTCGGCGCGCAGTCGGGCGGCGGTGGATTCGGTCGTTTCGATGACGAGGGTCCGACCTTCATGGGCGAGCCCGGGAATCTCGCCCGCATCGGCAACGACCGCCTCGGCGGCTCTGAGTCTGCGCCGTCCGCGCGAGATTCTGCGACGCAGCCCTCCTGAGTTGAGATAGGACGCGATGGCTGTCTGCATGACCGGGGAGAACGCCGGACCCAGGGCCGTGCGCATTGTGCCCAACCGCTGGCCGAGGTCCCCGTGGGCGATGATGTACCCGGTCGATACAGCGGAGGTCAACAGCGTCGAGAAGGTGCCGATGTGGACCACCTGTGCCGGGGCATTCGTCGAGACCGCGAGGTCGTAGAGGGTGGGCACCACCGTGCGAGCATAACGGGCCTCACTGTCGTAATCGTCCTCGATGACGACGACGCCCTCGGTCTGTGCCCATTCCAGGAGCTTCACCCGCCGGTCGATGGGCATGGTCGTCCCGTGCGGGAACTGATGGTTGGGGGTGACGACGACGGCGCCGAGGCGGTCAGAGATGACATCGGGCAGGTGCGTCGTGTCGATGGGGATGAGTTCACGGTCGGACATGGCTTGGCGCAGTCCCGGAAACCCCGGGTTCTCGACGCCGATCGCACCTTCGACACCCGCTGCCAGAAGCAGACGCAGCCCATCACGGGACCCGCTGGTGAGGATGATGTCGTCGGGGTCGACGCTCATTCCCCGCGTCAATCGCAGGTGATCGGCGATAGCCCATCTGGACTGCGGCTGGCCCAGAGGATCGATCGGACCGGGGTCGATGTCGAGGGAGTCGCGCCACGCTCTGCGGAAGGCGGGCTCCCGCAGAGGGTTGTCGCCGCCGAATCCGGGACGCAGATCGACGAAGCTGCGCAGCCTGCGCCGTGGAGCCTGCGGTGGGCGCATGCCTGGATTCCGTGTGCGAGGTGTGCTCGGCAGGTCAGGGTTCACCCGGGTGGCCGAGCGTTCAACGGTGATGAGGAAGCCCTCGACGACGAGCTGGGCGTATGCGGTTTCGATGGTCCCGCGCGATACCTGCAGATGAGCGGCCAGACGTCTGCTGGCGGGCACCGGTTCGCCGGGACGAATCGCCCCGGCGGCGATGAGTCGTCTGATCTCTGCCACCAATTGATCGGGCAACGGAGTCGACACGTCTCGGTCGATGCCGATGGGCAGCGCGATCCCGTCTGCCCGCGGCAGGGTCGTTCCCGCCATAGCCGCGGGTTCGTCTGCGGACTGTGCTGATGACATGCCTCGATCATACTGGCCCAAAACTTTTCACTTTTTCTGGCCCTGAACTTGAGCCACATATCGTTCTAGTCTTGGGGTGAACGGCCGTTCTCACCGATCAACTCGCCCACACCATCGGGCTCACCACGAACGGAAAGCACGACAATGACACAGACACAGACCCTGCTCAACACCGGCCTGGCGCAGATGCTCAAGGGCGGCGTCATCATGGACGTCGTCAACGAGGAGCAGGCACGCATCGCCGAAGCGTCCGGCGCCTCGGCGGTCATGGCGCTCGAACGCGTCCCCGCCGACATCCGCGCCCAGGGCGGCGTCGCTCGCATGAGCGACCCGGACCTCATCGACGGCATCACCTCTGCCGTGTCGATCCCGGTCATGGCCAAGGCCCGGATCGGGCACTTCGTCGAGGCACAGATCCTCGAGACCCTCGGCGTCGACTACATCGACGAATCCGAGGTCCTCTCCCCCGCCGACTACGTCAACCACATCGACAAGTCCGTCTTCAAGGTCCCGTTCGTCTGCGGTGCGACCAACCTCGGCGAGGCTCTGCGCCGCATCACAGAGGGCGCGTCGATGATCCGCTCGAAAGGTGAGGCCGGCACCGGTGACGTGTCCGAGGCGATGCGGCACCTGCGGACGATCAACTCCGAGATCAGGGCGCTGGGCGCCAAGAGCGAGGACGAGCTCTACGTCGCGGCCAAGGAGCACGCCGCTCCGTACCACCTGATCAAGCAGGTCGCCGGCCTGGGCCGCCTGCCCGTCGTGACCTTCGTCGCCGGTGGCATCGCCTCCCCCGCCGACGCCGCCATGATGATGCAGCTGGGCGCCGACGGAGTCTTCGTCGGCTCGGGCATCTTCAAATCCGGCAATCCCGAATCCCGCGCCACCGCCATCGTCGAGGCGACCACCCACTTCGACGATCCGGCCGCCGTTGCGAAGGCCTCCCGTGGACTCGGCGACGCGATGGTCGGCATCAACGTCGCCGATGTTCCCGCACCCCACCGCCTGGCGGAGCGCGGCTGGTGATCGTCGGAGTCCTCGGTCTTCAGGGAGCATTTCGGGAGCATCTCACCGTGCTCGGCTCACTGGGGTTGGCCTCCCGAACGGTCACTCGGCCGGAACACCTCGACGGTCTCGACTCGATCATCCTGCCCGGCGGCGAATCGTCTGCCATGGTGCGCATCGCCGCCGGCACCGGGCTCTTCCCCGCCCTTCGCGCACGGATCCATACGGGTCTGCCGGTCTTCGGCACCTGCGCGGGCCTCATCCTCCTCGCCGATCGGCTCACGGATGATTCGCTCGAAGGTTTCGACCGCCTCGGCGGACTCGACGTCACGGTCTCCCGGAATGCCTACGGTCGACAGCGGGAGTCGTTCTGTGCCCCCGTGGCGATGACCGGAGACGACGCGGACTTCCCGGCGACCTTCATTCGCGCTCCACAGATCGTGGGACTCGGTGAGGGCGTGGAAGTGCTCGGCACCCACGCCGGGACACCTGTGTTGGTGCGGCAGGGCACCGTCTGGGGTGCAAGCTTCCACCCCGAGCTCGGAACCGACGCCAGGGTCCACGAAGGATTCCTTCACAGTCTCGGGGCGAGCGTGCAACGAGGAATCGTCGCTAGTCGGGCCCCAAGACGAGGAGCATCTGACTTCCGGCGCGCAGCTCCAGCTGCCGACAGTCACCGATGAGGTCACCGTCGAGCTGGACCGGAGCGGGTTCGTCGACACTGATGCGGGCTTCGGTCCCTCGCCAGTAGCACATCGACCGGTTGGCTCTTGGACGTCGGTTCACGCAGTCCCACCCAGTCCGTGCCCACTCGCCGAGGCGGTCCCCGGGTCTCGTCGTGGTCAGGGTGACGGCGAGGAACTCGAACTCTCCGGCGGCCGCCTCGGCGTGGGGGGAAGACCGGGATCGGGCCGGCGGGTTTGGCCGTCTTCGATGCCATCACCGACCACACCTGACTGATTGCTGTGGGGACCGTCGTCGCACCCCCATCTTCCACCTTCGCGTTGATGAGTGGGGAGAACAGTGCACGAGCAGCACCGCAGACATACCCGAGGAGTTCGGCTCCCATTAATCCCGGCAGACCGGTGCGCCCTGCGACGGCTCTCGCGTCTCCACCGATCCCGGCCAGAGACAGGAAGTGTTCGCGTCGGAAACCGTCGGCGGTGAGGCAGTCGGCTGTGTTGACGGGAACTGCGCACATACGCGCGGGGCGGGATCTCAGGTGCGACTCGACCAGGCGGAGAGCGTGCTCGGCCGACCGGATTCCGATGTGCCGGGACAGGACGTTCGCGGTGCCGGTCGGAATGATGAGCACCGGCACCGCTGCGGCTGACAGAACCGGGGCGATCGAACGCAGCGTGCCGTCTCCGCCGAGCACGATGATGAGGTCCGCGGCCCAGTCGAGGAGTTCGTTCGTCTGTTGGGCACCCGGCCACCCTCGAGTCGTCGTGGCGCTGCGATAGCGAATCTTCTCCCGCCTGAGGACCTCGACGAGATGGGCATAGGCGTATGTGGTTCGGGCGTGCCTGGGATTGACGATGATTCCGAGCCTCATCGCGGCCTCAGGCGAAGGCAGGATGGGAGGCGGCGACGGCCTCGGCGCGTTCGACGTCGACCGGCTCGCCGGCGAACGGCTCCACAGTCAGCAATGGACCTGTCTTCCTCGGTGAGCGCTTCCACGTCGCGCGTGCCCGTGAGCCGTCGATGAGGGTGTTCTTGAACATGCCGTTGCCGCCGGGCACCACACGCTTCTCATGGGCCGGATCCAAGGTGGCACTGCGGTCCTTGTATCCGAGGATCATCTCATCGAATCCCGGCAGCAGCATGAGCGCACCGGCTCGTGCCTGTCCTTCGTGCAGGCGGTCCTCGAGGTCGGGGGCCTGAAAGTGCTCACGTCCGTCGATGCTGACCGCGATGATCTCCCCGGCGGACGCAGCCTCGGCGATGGCGGGGCGCACCTGTGTTTTAGGCAGTGCGGTCCAGCGTGCGGCGTCGTCGACCGTGACCGGACCGTGGCTGAGGACGTAGCGTCGCATCCATTCGTGCAGACCGGTCTCGGCATCGTGCTCGACCGGTGACGGTATCCAGTCGGCGGTGAGAACGTATTTCATGTCGTCCTTGCTCTCGACCATCGGTCCTTGGACGATGATGTTCCGCAGCGCCAGGGTGGTGATGAGGTAGCGTTCGTGCCCGTATTCCTCGCCCGCGCGCAGAGGTTCGAAGGCATCGAGCAGTTCCTGACGCGTCAGCGGTCCGCGGTCGCGGATCGCGTCCTCGGCCAGTTCGGCGGCGGCGTCGACCATCGCATCGTCGATGCCGAAGACTTCGCGACGTTTGGCCACGGATTTCAGGGTTCGCTGCCCGGTCAGGCTGAGTATCCATCCGAGGTCCTTGGCCGTGGTGAGGTGGATGGTGCCCCGTTGGGTCCAGGTTCTGACGATTTCACCGGAATCCATGGCGGCCCGGACAGCGGCAACTGAGGTCCCGGTGCGCAGCGCGATCGACACCAGTGCACCGCCGAGGGACTGCGCCTGCACACATCCGAGGTGTTCGACGACTGACTCAGCGGTGCCTATGGTCGAGTCCGGTGACGCGACGAGTCCTTGGGCAATCAATCGAGCAGCTGAGGCGTGGAGTGAGTCCATGGACTCACGATAGTCCACAGGGCTGACACGGGAATGGCCCATCAGGCCGGCGTGCTCAGCCCAAAATGTCGATGAGCCCAGGGACGAGCACTCGCGGCAACTCACCTGTGCCGGCGAACCGCCCCCAGATTCTGCGCAGCTCGGGGCCGGCGATCGCGGTGGCCGCCCCGTAGTCGAGGAAGCTGTCGTGCCAGACGTCGCCCGGAAACAGCAGCGGAAGGTCCCCTGAGTGAGCCGCGTCGAAGAAGCTCCCGTCACCGCGAGAGACGATGAGCAGACGCGTGCCCTGGCCACCTGCCATTCGGTGCCGGTCGTAGAACTCCTTCGATGCACGTGTATAGACCGCCGAGGTGATTCCGGAGATCAGCGATTCCAGCATCGGAGAGGTCAGACGCCGACTATGAAGACGGCGGAAGGCCGGTACGAATCCGGCGAAGAAGGCGATCTCCCTTTCGGTGCGGGTCATGAGCACGTCGTATCTGCGTGCGGCCCGCGACCACGCGTCGTCCGTCTCTGATTTCGCAGGCAGAGGGTAGTCGCCGTAGTGGACGCCGAAGCACATGCCCGCGTGCAGTCCTCCGACCAGTGCCGCTCTGTGGACCTCTTCCTGGGCCGCAAGGATCTCGTCGACGCTGGATTCGGGGTCGATCTTCTCGGCGACCTTCGCCATCGCCCAGTTCATCGGTTCGGTGCCACCGGCCAGTCCCAGTGGCGCAGATGCCAGGATCACGCGATGGAAGAGGTCATCGGTCGCCTCGGCGATCATGAGATGTGCACAGGCGTCGGCACCGGCACTCTGACCGGCGATCGTGACATTGCCCGGGTCTCCCCCGAACGCTGCGACATTGCGTTGGACCCACCGCAGGGCGGAGATCTGGTCGAGCAGCCCGAGGTTGGAGTGTTCGGAGCTGCCCGTGCCCAGGTAGCCCAAGACACCGAGACGGTACGTGACGGAGACGACGATGATGTTCTGCTCTTCGACGAGTGTGTGAGGATCGTAGATCTCCGCATCGCCGGCACCCGCGACGTATGCGCCGCCGTGGATCCACACGAGCACCGGCAGCGAGGAACTGTGATCGGCAGCCGAGAGCGGAGTCGTCACGCTCACACGCAGACAGTCTTCGCTGGTCGGCAGTCCACCGAGCTGGTCGAAGGTCATTCCTGCATTCGGGTCACGTCGGCGCTGCGGGTTTGCAGGCCCGGGTTCGTCGCCATCGATGAAATCTACGGGCGGCTCATCGACGGGATGGGCGAATCGCTGCGCACGGGCATAGCGGATGCCGCGGGCACGGATCACATTGCCGTCGACATATGTTCTGACCCGACCGCACGGTGCATCGACATTCTGCCAGGCATTCATCGGCAGTTGCCTATTTGGCAGCCTCGACCGGGGGTTCGGCGGACCAGGGGAAGACGATCCACTGATCCGTGCGCTTCCACACGAAGTCAGGGTCGATGATCGAAGCAGACTTCGCGTAGATCACAGCGGACTGCGCCTCGGCGCCGTGCTTCTTGAGCAGCTCGAGGACGAGGGCGAGGGTGCGGCCCGAGTCGGCGACGTCATCGACGACGAGGAGGTTCTTGCCCTTGATCGCGTCGATGTCGAGCATCGGGGCCAGGAGAATCGGGTCGGGCAGTGTCTCGTGGACGTCGGTGTAGAACTCGACGTTGATCGCGTCGGAGAGTTTGAGTCCGAGTGCGTAGGCGAGGGCCCCGGCCGGCAGCAGACCGCCGCGAGCGATGGCGATGACGATCTCAGGGTCATAATCGGAGTCGGCGATGGTCTGCGCCATCTCCCTGGCCGACGTGCCGAATGTGTCCCAGGTGAGGATCTCCTTGTCATCGAGGTCGCTCGAATCGGCGTGGTATGCCTGGCCCATGAAGTCTCCTTTTGACTGCCCGTTGTTTACCCGAGCTTCAAGGATACGCGGTCGCCGACTCAGCACAGAAATGCTTCGAGGACTCCTGCCTCTTGGATATGATTCCCGGTGCGGGCGGGCCGCGAAGGGTTCACCCAGTACTGCCCGGTGTGTGCATTTCGAGCCAGATACCCATAGTCGATGAGCTCCCGACGCAAGCGTGCGAAGTCGGGGTGGTAGGCGCTGAGGACTGCATTGACGTCCTTCTCCGAGTAGATCCGCTCGGCTTCGAATGCGGTGAGGATGTCGAGCAGGATGACGACGAGCGCCTTGCGTTTTGTGGGGATGGAAACCATTTCCCCTGTCGGCATGAAGGTCTTCAACGTCTTCGCTCTGAAGGCCTCGGCCTTTGATTCGGCTGGGGCTGGAACAGCATTTTTGCGACTGAGAGTCGTCTCGGGGCCAGATGGTGTTGTGTCGCCCAACAGGGCCGCACGGGCGGAGGTGAAATTCTCGCCTGTCGTTCTCATGCGTTCGCGGACGAGATTCTTGAAGTCCTTGTTCTTGGTCATGGTGTTCGGTCCTCGTCGACCAAGTCTCCCCCAGCACGAAACCTGGCCTGGAGTTCACCGTGACAGGTTCGCCCGAGGATCTTCTCCCCTTCGCCGCAACGTCGGTGTGCTGGGAACCCGACCGTGGCTGGGCGATGGATGCGCCGCTTCGACCAGTATAGCCAGAAAGTGCCGATGACGGACGTCGCTGCTCCGATCAGCCGTCAAGGTAGACCCACCTGCCGGCTCTGCGTACGAACGAGGAGTTCTCTTCAAGGGTGTGCTCGCCGAGGTGGTCTCTGAATGTCGTTCGGAAATGGACCGTTCCTGTGGAGTCCGGTTCCATGCCGTCGACCGTGTCGAGGATTTCGAGGCCAAGCCACGTGACGCCCGCGTCGGGGCCGATGTCGGCAGGTCGGGTCTTCGGGTGCCAGGTGCGGAAGAGGTGGTCTTCGTTGTTACGGGCGAACGCGGTGTACCGGGACCGCATCAGAGCCTCGGCGGTGGAGGGCCACCTCTCTCCGTCGAGGGCGGGCTGGCAGCAATGCTCGTAGTCGGTGCCGGGTGGATTTCCAGAACATGGGCAGATCATCAGTCGATGGTATCTCGGAGATGCTTGATTACTGCTTGCATGCCAATATGGACGCATGAGTTCAGTTTTCCTCTCGGGCGATGCCGACGCCGACGCCCTGCTTGCCGATGACTCCTTTGCCCTGCTGATGGGGATGCTGCTCGACCAGCAGGTACCGATGGAAGTGGCCTTCGCAGGTCCTGCGAAGCTGGCCGAACGTCTGGATGGGCTCGATGTGTCCGAGATCGCCGAAATGAATCCCGATGAGTTTCTGGAGATGTTCTCGATCAAGCCTGCGGTGCATCGTTTCCCGAAGTCGATGGCGGCTCGGGTGCAGAAGCTCGCAGCAGAAATCGTCGATGAATACGATGGCGAGACCTCCGCGATCTGGACCTCGGGTGAGCCGACTGGTCCAGAGGTTCTCAAACGGTTGAAGAAGCTTCCCGGGTTCGGTGACCAGAAGGCCAAGATCTTTCTGGCCCTGCTCGGCAAGCAGTTCCACTTCGATGCTGATGGATGGCGCGAAGCCGCCGGTGACTACGGTGCCGAAGATGCACGTCGCTCGATCGCCGATGTGGTCGATGAAGACACCCTGCTGGAGGTCCGGGCGTTCAAGAAACAGCAGAAGGCGGCAGCGAAAGCCGCCAAGAAGTAAGCGCGCCCACTCACGGGCGGGTTATCCACAGATTCAACTTCGCCTGTTCTCAAAGTCGCAGTTCTCGCATAACGTAGACATTCCGGGCGCGATTTTTCCAACCGCGCCACAGCTCTCGACCACAGAGGCGTGGAATGAAGACTGGACTTGGCACGCGTACTCGCCACCGTGCGACGGCAGGCATTGCACTGACAGCCGCACTTGCACTGCCACTTGTGCTGTCCGGATGCGAAGACCACTCCCCTGTGGCTGCACCGACATCGACACGGCAAGCAAAAGATTCGTCGGGCTCCCCAGCTGATGCAGAGCCGACGATACCCCCGTACGAGACCGACCTCGACCTGAACGCCGAGGAGACGGAGGCTGTTGAGGGTGCGTTGGTTGCGTTGGATAGGTTTGTCGAGTTCACAAATCGACTTTATGAATCTGGCGGGGCGAAGATTGCAGGTGTAGAGACGATAGCTGCTGGAGAATCTTTAGAAGAAGTGAATGCGGCCGCTGAGACTATGCTCGATCAATCTCAAACCATGGTCGGCCAAGTTACCGTAGAACGTCGCTCGGTCAGCGAAATCGATTTGGAGGGCCAGGAAAATGCTGTATCCATTAGAGCCTGCAGCCCATCAGAGACTTATCACTTTGTGACTCCGAGTGACACCGCTCCAATACGCGAGGATACGAGCAATCCCGAATTCGAGTTTCAAGTTCTCTTCAGAGACAGTTCGTGGAAAGTGGCAAAGCAGACTTGGGTAAGGGAAGAATGCGCTTCCTGAGGATCCTAACCCTAGCTTCTTTCACTGCCATCATGATGGTTGGACTAGTAGTCGTTGCCGACACGCCAGCACACGCGTGCTACTGGCTAGACAAGAACACCGGGAACTGCACGATCATCGAGCCCCCAACACCCGCTCCTCCCCCACCAGACCCCGGCGGAGGTGGCGACGGTGGCTCCGAAGGGGGTTCCGGTGGCGGCTCAGGCGGCTCGGGCGGCGGAGGCTCCGGTGGCGGAGGCTCGGGCGGTGGAGGTCAGCCCGATTGCGTGTTCGAAGAGGTCGGGCACATCTGCGCGGACCTGCCAGGTCCTGGCCCGGCACCCGGCCCGGGCGGTGGCGGAGCACCGGTTCGACCGGAGCCGCCCACGCGCATTCCCGAATCTCAGTTCCAGACCTTCGACATTCCCGCTCCGACGATCCATGCCTGGCCCACCGATTGGGCTGTCATCGGCAAGCCGGCTGCGTTCTGGACCGATGCGGACACCAGTTATATCGACATGACACTGCTGACCTACGCAGTCACGGTGAAAGTCACCCCGGAGAAATACTATTGGGATTTCGGCGACGGCACTGGTGGAACGACGTCGAAGACCGGCTCGAAGCCGCAACCGGGAGATGAACCCGAGATCGGACATGACTACCAGAAGACCGGTGCCAAGACGGTTGGCATGACGGCGACATTCAGCGGAGAGTTCTCTGTCGATGGTGGCCCCTGGTTGCCGATCGACGGATTCGCACACGTGGCCAGCAACGAGATCTCGATCGATGTCTACCGTTTCCATCGGTACCTCGTCGACGGGGATTGCTACACGAACCCGCGAGGACCCGACTGCAATTGAATCTCAGCTCGTACCGTCATCGGTTCCGTCTCGACGGCCACGTGCACCTGCCTGGTCAACCGCGATGAAGCGAAGAGCTCGGGAACCTGAAACAATGAGCGTATGGTGTGCCGAATTTCGGAGTTGCTCGTCGACTCTCATTGGCCGATCGTCATCATCGGCGCAGGCCAGGCCGGCCTGTCAGCCGCCCACTATCTCTGGCGCGATGGGCTGGTGCCCGGCAAGGACTTCATCATCCTCGACTCCGGGGCCGGTCCGGGTGGCGCCTGGCGCAACCGGTGGGACTCTCTCACGCTGGGATCGACGAACCATGTGGCTGACCTGCCCGGGTTTCCTCTGGGCACGCCGGATCCCTCCGTGCCCGCCTCGGCGGTCGTCTCCGACTATTATTCGCGGTTCGAACGCGAGCTGGAACTCTGCGTCGTCCGTCCCGCTGAAGTGGTCACCGTCGATTCTGCGGTCCCTGGTACCGGACCTCTGCAGATCACCGCGGAAATCGATGCTGAACGTGTTCAACTGACGGCTCGGTTCCTCATCAATGCAACCGGTACGTGGACTCAGCCCTACGTTCCGTTCGTCCCCGGCATCGCCGAGTTCGAAGGCCGCCAGCTGCACACTGCGAACTTCCGTGACGTCGAGGACTTCCGGGGTCTGCGGACCTTGGTCGTCGGCGGTGGGATCTCCGCGACGCAGTTTCTGCTCGAACTCGCCGAGGTGACCGAGACTCTGTGGGCCACGCGCAGACCTCCGAACTTCACTTCGCGCGAGTTCGACGGCAATTGGGGTCTCGAGGTCGAGCGCGCCGTCCGCGCCCGCACCTTGGCCGGCCTTGCCCCGGCCAGTGTCGTGCGCACCACGGGGCTGCCGATCCGCGGGGACTTCCGCGACGGCGTCGACTCCGGGGTGCTCGTCTCGCGGGGAATGTTCGATGCGATCCTGCCCCACGGAGTCCACTTTCCCGGACGAGCGGGTCGGGAACAGACCACTTCGGAGGGACTTGGTCCCTCGGCAAGCGATCATCTGGCCCTGCCAGAGTCCTGGCAGCCCTTCTACGACGAGCGGGTCGAAGACGTCGATGTCATCTTCTGGAACACCGGGTTCCGTGCCGCTCTGAATCATTTGGCCCCGCTGCGTCTGCGCACACCCGACGGTGGCATCTCGATGGAGACGGAGGTCTCGGTCAAGGACGACAGGCGGGTCTTCCTCGTCGGATACGGTTCGGCGAGCTCAACCGTCGGGGCCACCCGGGCCGGACGAATAGCCGCCAGAGAGCTGCTCAAGCGCCGCAGAGATGATCCGATACGCAAACGAGCCTATGAGAGCGTCGGCGATTCGAGCACCTGATGGTCGAAGCTGACCGTGGGCAGAATCTGCGCGTAGAGTTCGGCGGTGGCCTGGTCATCGGCGGTGGTGACCATCTCGACGCTGACCGGTTGTGATTCGCCTTCCGTCGTGTCGACCTTCATCGCCGAACAAGCGGTCAGGCACAAACCCAGCACCAACACAGCTGCCCGTAGGAGACTGCGATGCATGATCTGGTGGATCGATCTTGACCAGGCAAGATACTCACATCGTACCCATCTCAGTGTCTTCGTTCTCCGTAATGCCTCATGTCAATATGCCCGCGAAAAGTTTCCGATGCCTCACATAGATTTGCCCGCGAAACTTACCCCGTCTTGACTCGCACACCCTTGCGCACATCCGGCAACGCTGACGGGAACGACGCTAGATAGAGCTGCTCAGTCTTCTTGCTCGATAGCACCAGCAACCGGTCCTGGACCCGAGCGATCTCAGCAGCGATCTTCGCCGGATTGAGACCATCGCGATACGCCGTCATCTCCTCGACCTGTTTTGGCGAGAGCACGCCGGCATCGAGGAGCCTGTCGAACGGTGTTCGCGGAGCATCATAGATCCGTTTACGCCGCCCATTCTTCGTCGACCCATACCCAGTCGGTTTGACCGTGGGCATCAGATAATTCACCCGATCATTGACCAGATGCCATAACCGGTTCAATGCTCGTCGCTCCAGATCAGTGTCGTAGCGATAGTAAAATCCGTACCGGCGCACGACGTGATTGTTCTTCGACTCGATGGTGGCCTGATCGTTCTTCTTATACGGCCTGGACCTGGTGAAGTAGATACCCTTCGATCCGGCCCACTCGATGACGTATTGGTTGAGGAACTCCGACCCGTTATCGAAGTCCAGACCAGTAATCTCAAACGGAATCTCACGAGCCGCAGTCTTCAATCCGGCCAGAATGTTCGTATGCGCGTTGTTACGCACCGTGCGCGAGAACGTCCACCCGGTATGGAAATCGGTGAGGTTGAGCGTGCGTGCGAATTCCCCAGACTCGACAGGACCACAGTGGGCGACGGTATCGCCTTCGAAGAAGCCGGGGCGTGAACCCCGTGAAGTGGACACATCAATGTGTACTATCAGGCAGCAAAATCCATCATAGACGTATAATCGACCTCGAAGTCAACCGGTGCTCGATACCCCAAAGCCGAGTGCCGACGCCTCGAGTTATAACGAACTAACCACCGAAACACCTCCCGCCGACACTGGAATTCACAAGACCATCGTTTCGCTCCCTGCAGCGTCTCCCGCTTCAATGCAGCGTTAACCGACTCCGCCAAGGCGTTATCAGCACTCGACCCGATCTTGCCCATCGACTGGACCACCCCGAACCGACGACACATCGCCTGAAACGACGAGGACGTATATTGACGTCCATGGTCGCTATGAAAAATCGTACCTTTCAGTGTTTCTCGGTTGTTTGTTACATTCTGCAACGCGTCCTCGACGAGACTGGACCGCATGTGATCGGCGATCGACCAGCCCACGATCCGCCGCGAGTACAAGTCGATGACCGTGGCCAAATACAAGAACTTCCCTTCATTACCATAGGGTAAGTAGGTGATGTCGCCGACGTAGGTCGTGCCCAACTCAGCGGCCGAGAAGTCCCTGCCCACCAGGTCGGCAAACACCTGAGCACCTGGGTCCGAGATCGTCGTAGTCTTCGGCTTACGCAAGTGGATACCGACCATGCCGTTCTCCCGCGTCAGGCGGGCAACCCGCTTACGGTTGACCGGTTCGTCCACGTGCGGGTCATCGGTGAGTTCGGCCGTGATCCGTCGGTACCCGTACGTGTGGTCCCAGAATTCGAAGTGGTGCTCAATCCGCTCGCACAGAGCATCATCAGCAGCCTGCCTGGCCGCCCGTGCCGACCGGGAGGCACACCACTTGTAAAAGCTCGAACGCTGGATACCCAGCACGGAACACATCCGCTTCACCTCATAGGTGTTCCGGTGGTCGTCAACGAACTGGAAGCGGATCACCAGGTCGTCTCGGCCGCGAAATACTTCGTGGCCTTCCGCAAGATAGCTCGCTCCTCGGCGAGCTTGTCGTTCTCAGCTCGCAGACGCTTGGCCCGATCGATCAGATCAGCGTTCTCGCCCCGCAGACGCGCCAGCTCTTCCTCAGCCGACTCCGGATGGCCTGCCGCGGTTGTCGGGACTGTTCCGGCGGCCTTCCGGGCCTGATGCACCCAGGACTTGATCGCGCCACGCGAGACGCCGAGGTCGGTCGCGACTTGGGAATAGGACATATCGGGATGAGTCTCGTAGAGCGCGACGGCGTCGGCTTTGAACTCGTCCGAGTACTTCTTCTTCGGCATGGTTTCTACTCGCATTCTCCGGCCCATTATGGGCCAGTCTCAGCGTGTCCACCACTCAGGGTTCATCCCCCCGGGTTCGTCTTCGACCTCGTCACCGGCCCGCCGAATCGTGATCGCCGAGCGTAGCAAAGAACCCGGCTTCGTTGTTGAGATCCCATTGATCGCGTCCCTGGCTCGCATAGGTTTGAGGTACCGGTCGATCGTGGCCGGACTCATCGCCAATAGCTCCTTGCGCACGTGCTTGTCGTAGCGGTCCTGGCCGGTGGTGAGCTCGTTGTGGGCTTCGAGGAGGTCAAGGAGGATGCGCATCGTGGCGTGAAGGTATTTGCCGCACTGGCCGCCCGAGATCGCCCACACGCGCTGGAGAACCTTGACCGCGTCGTAGGAGTATTTCCTCGCACGCGGCTTCCGAGGCTGTTTGGCGACCTGCCGGCCGGGCCCTGGCGGATGTTTAGCTGCCTGAGTCAGACGCCGTCGAGCGTTGTCGCGGGTCCACCCCGTGACTGCCACGACTTCGTCGAGCACGGCTCCCTTGTTCTTCTTCGAAGCCTTCTTGTATTGCCTGGCGTATTTCGTGGTGATCTCTGTACGAGTCGCCATCGACAGTTCACTCCCCATAGCTTCCGAGGATCCACCATTTCGCGGGCAAAAGTATATGAGGCACCGAGGGTGGCATCCGGGCTGCTTATCTGAGTCTTGTCGTTCTCTGGCACAAGTCGCCGGCGGAGCTTAGCCTGGGTCTATGACTGAGCTTCCGATCTTCGACGACGGGGATGTCACCCGAATCCTGTGCATCGTCGCCCATCCAGACGACATGGAATACGGCGCCTCGGCGGCCGTGGCCAAATGGACCGACCAGGGCAAGGAGGTCTCCTACCTTCTTCTGACCCGAGGCGAAGCGGGAATCCGTGATATGAGTCCCGATCGAGTGGCACCCCTGCGAGAGTCCGAACAGCGGGAAGCATGCACCATCGTCGGCGTCGACGACCTCGAGATCCTCGACTTCCCGGATGGGCTCCTCGAACCGAGTCTCGATCTCAGGCACGCGATCGCGAAGAAGATCCGTCGGTTCGAACCTGATGCCGTCATGGTCACCAGTTGGGAGCTCAGGATGCCGTGGGGCCTCAACCACGTCGACCATCGCGCTGCCGGCATCGCCACAGTCGATGCGATCCGCGATGCCGACAATCCGTGGGTCTTCACCGACCTCAAGGACGAGGGGCTGGAGGCATGGAAGGCCGGGAAGCTGCTGGTCAACGGCGCCGACGCCACCCATGCGGTGGTCGTCGATGACGATCATGTCGATCGGGCGGTGCGCTCCTTGGAGGCTCACACCGTCTACCTCGAGGCACTCTCTGACCACCCGGCTCCCCATGAGATGATCCCCGGCATCACCTCTGAAGCCGGAGCACGGGCAGGCGTGAAGTACGCGCTGCCCGTGCAGGTCTTCGATATGTAGCTCCCGGTCCACCGCCTCGGCGGCCGGGAACCGTGGTGTTCAGGCGCCGAGTGCGGCGATTGCCGAGTCGTAGTCGGGTTCGGTGCCGATATCATCGACGAGCTGTTTGTGGACCACGGTGCCCTTTTCGTCGAGCACGACGACGGAGCGGGCCAGCAGTCCGGCGAGAGGACCATCGACCATCGTCACGCCGAATTCCTTGCCGAAGGCGCTGCGGAAGCCTGATGCGGTGGTGACGTTGTCGATGCCCTCTGCCCCGCAGAAGCGCGCCTGCGCGAAGGGAAGGTCATTGGACACGCACAGGACTGTGGTGTTCTCCAGGCCCGCGGCGAGCTCATTGAACTTGCGTACGGAATTGGCACACACACCCGTGTCCAGGCTCGGGAAGATGTTGAGCACAACGCGTTTGCCCGAGGTGTCCGCGGAATTGATTTCACCGAGATCATTGCCCACGAGGCTGAACGCCGGTGCCTGCGCGCCCTTGTCCGGAAGCTCGCCGACGGTCTTGACCGGCGTGCCCTGGAATGCTGTATTGGCCATGCTTCGTTCTCACTTTCGATCGTGATCATCCCTGTCGGTCCCCACCCTACGTGAGATGGCGGACGCGAGAATCGGTCGTTCAGGTCCGACGACGCCGTGCGAACCAGACCAGTCCTGCGCCCAACGCGATGATGGCTGCCGCAATCCCGATCGTGCTCGCCAGTTCCTCACCGGTGCGCGGGAGCTCGCCACCGGCGTTCGCATCACCGCTGCCGTCGGACGGGTCGGACCCGTTCGCCGAGTCGGCTCCGTTGGACGCGTCGGATCCATTCGCCGAGGTGGTCCCACCGTCGGCATCGGCTGAGACGTCAGCGGTCTCATCGGCCATCGCGCCGTCGGCGCCGTCGCCGCCGTCTGATGTGCCGTCGGCCTCGGATTCTGCTTGAGCATCGGCTTCGGCCTGCGCTTCAGCCCCGGTTTCATCATCGCCACCGGGGCCCTGGGTACTTGTGACCACGCGCCAGTTCTCGTCGTAGAAGTCATGGGGATCGACAACCTCGTTGTCTTTCACCCAATCGATGAGTGCCTGACGCACCTCGACCTGTTCGTTGTAGACCTCGTTCAGATCGTCCACCGGGTAGTCGCCGCCTCCCGACTGCCGGTAGTTGTTGATCGCCAGGATGAACGTATCGTCGTCGCCGACCGTCTTGCCGTCTTCGTCGGTGAGGTTCTCGATGCGTTCTCCGACCGGTTTGGACACGTTGATGTCGTAGTCGATGCCCGAGAGTGCGTCGTAGTTGTAGTCGGGTATCGGACGGTCCAGTTCCTCGTCGATGGCGTTGGTGCCGGTGGCCGGGTCGAAGTCGGCGCCTTCTTCTGTCTGTTTGAAGTAGCGGGCGGAGTACTCGAGGTAGTCACGCAGCTGTGATCCGCTGATCTCGACTCCGCCGAGCGTATTGTCGAAGACGTAGAGTCCGGCGACGTCGCGGATGGTGATGTCGCCGGCGGGGAATTCCGCAGTTCGACTGAACGGCGAAGCTTGGGAGATGACGGGAACGTCCTCGTATTCGGTGTCTGCCATGGCGGCTTCGACCGTCTCGGACTGCACATTCGAGATGAAGTCGAGGATCGCAGTGTCCTCATAGTACGAGGTCGAGGCGCTCATGGTCTCGGTCACCGACCCGATCGTCGTGTTGACGTAGTCGATCGTCTTCCGGTGCTGAGAGTCGATGAGGTCTGCGATCTGCGGATCCTCGGCCACATCGCCCTGCGTGGCCAGGGAAATGGCTTCGGGTTCGGCACTCCCCCAGTCGATGCTCATATCCGCGACATCGATGGGCAGGTCCACCTCGGAGACGGACCGAGCCCAGTAGTTGGGCTGGGTGATGAGAGCCTTCGTGCCGTCAGCGCGAGTCACGACCTCGCTCGGCTCGTTCTGGTGGGTGTGCCCGGCGACGAGGACGTCGACGCCGGGGACCTTCGCGACGGAGGTGCTGACGTTCTCCTGCAGCTTCGAGGGGTCCCAGGTCTGGCCGTCGGGGTCTTTGCCCGAGTGTGAGAGTACGACGACGATGTCGGCGCCGGCGTCCTTCATCTCCGGGACGTACTTCTTCGCGGTCTCGACGGGATCGTCGAAGTGGACCTCGCCGGAGAGGTTGTTCTTGTCCCAGATGCGGCTGCCGGGAGTCGTCACGCCCAAGACGCCGATGGTGATCTCCTGACCGGAGACGTTCTTCTCCACGAGCGTGTAGGGATCGAGGTGGGCCCTGCCGTCATCGTCATTGATGACGTTCGCGCCCAGGACTGGGAAGTCGACCTGCTGCGTGTACTTCGCGAGCAGATCGAGACCGTAGTTGAACTCGTGGTTGCCCACTACCTGGGCGTCGTAGCCGACGTGGTTGTAGGTCTTGGCCATCGGGTGCGTCTCACCGGTCTCGGTGATGCGTTCCTGTTGTGCGTAGTAGTAGGTCAGTGGGGTGCCCTGGATCGTGTCACCGTTGTCGACGAGGAGCACCGAGTCCTCACCTTTCGTCTCTTTCACACCGTTGATCAGGGTCGATGCCCGCGACATGCCCAGCTCTTCCCCATCCGGATAGGGCGCATCGGCGAAGTAGTCCCAGTTGAGGACGTGGCCATGGACATCGGTCGTCGCCAGAAGGGTGAGTTCACCGGTGTCCGCTTCCTGCTCCTCGTCCGGTGGCCCGCTGCCCAGCCCCGTCGCCGAGGCGGCGGCTGGTCCTGCAACGATGAGCGTCAGTGCCAGTGTGGACGAGGCCAGGGTTCGCAAGCGCATGAGTCTCCAGAGATCGTTGTGATTCAGATCTCCCACTCTAGTCCGAAATACCCCGAATCTGAGCGAACCCTGAGCAAAATATGCACAAACTGTGTTGGCCCTATTGCTCGTGAAGGTTGTCCTTCGCGGTCTTCGACGCGAACGCGGACTCGATGACGATGAGAACAACCACGATGATCGCTCCGACGACGGCGAGGACGATCGGCATCCAGATCGGATCGAACGGAGCGAGCAGATCCCCGGCTTCCCCGGAGGACTGCCACGGCCAGAGTGCACGCAGAGAGCCGAGCATCAGGCCTGCCATCGCGACCAGAGTCCACCACCGGTGGTTGTGCAGGAAATAGCGCAGGATGTTGACGAAGACCGCCAGGCCGAGGATCGCGCCGAGCATGAACACGCCGAGGTAGACGAGGTCGCGGTCGTTGACCGCGCCCAGCGTGGTGGCGTAGAGACCGACCGCGAGGAGGAAGAATGACCCGGAGACTCCGGGAACGACGAGGGCACAGATGGCGATGGAGGCGACGAAGAAGACGGCGATCAGCGGTGGATCGGCAATGTCGGATCCTCCGGCCAATCCGGTCATCCAGAATGCCAGTGCGGCAGCGGCAAGAAAGACGAGTATGCCGAGCAGCAGCGGTTGTCCCGAGCGTGGAGGCAGCATCCGCAACGGAACAGCGATGCTGGCCGCGACGAGGCCGAAGAACAGTCCGCGAGCCATTTCGGGGTTGGCGGTGACGAAGGCTTCCATCACTCCGGCGATGCTGAGGACCGCGGCCGCCATGCCCAGGAGGACCGGGATGACGAGGAGCCAATCCGTCCGGCGCAGCTCTGCGACTGCCCCTCGCCATCGGTCCGGGCCGGTGATCACGGTTTTGGCTGCCTTGACGACATGAGCGGCAGAGTCGATGAGCTGGTCGTAGACCCCGGTCACGAGGGCGATCGTACCGCCAGAGACTCCGGGGACGAGTTCGGCGGCCCCGATCAGAAAACCGCGCAGCAGATCGAGGGGAATCAGTGCCCTGGAGCGGGTGGAGGCTTCGCGAACGGACACCTCGGAGTTGGGATTCGTCATAGTGTCTTCAGCCTACGAGATTGACACTCCCATGTCCCAAGAATGGGGTCGAAGTCACTGGATCGACTCCTGCGGTGGCGGTGTCTTCCGGCCGATGTCGAAGACATTGCCCTCAGGGTCTTTCAGAGTGGTCCATTCGATGCCGAACTCTTCGAAGGACGCCACCTTTTCCGCGCCCAATGCCACAGCACGTTCGACATCGGCAGGATAGTTCGGGTCATCGAGATCGATGTGCAGCGGGTTCTTGCCCTCGCCGCGCTCATCGACTTGGAGGAAGAGCATGCCAGGAGTCGTCGACTCGGCGTTGTGGACACCTCCGATGCTGGCGACGAATTCGTTCGCACCGTCATCGAGGTCGACCTTGAGGAGTTCGGACCAGAAGATCGATTGGGTTTCGACGTCTTTGCAGTCGAAGGTGATGCTCAGTGATGACAGGGACGCCATGGCTGGTGGTCCTTTCGTAATGGTCTCTTCTTGATCTCACACTCTAGACGCACACCCTGACGCGCAGGTGTCTTCACCTGAAACCATGACGGTCAGTCCCGTGGCTGGCGCGCCAACTGTCGGGACTGGGCGACGAGTCGGCCCTCCGAGTCCCAGAGATCGCAGTCCTCCTCGAACATGCCACCGGCGATGTTGCGCGTCTGGAGTCTGACCTTGATCCAGCCCGGGGCCGGGATGGCTCGCACATGCGCTGTGAGCTCCATCGTCGGTGCCCAGTTGAAGCGTCCCAGATCGAACATCACCGGTGGGAAGGCGTCGAGGAAGGCGAGCAGGGACAGGGGGTCGGGTTCGGCGTCGTCGGCGAGTCGAATCCACCCCTGCAGCAATCCTCGACCGCTGGGCTGACCGGAGGCGAAACCCGCCGTGCCAGGATCGAGCCTCATGTCGTAGCGATGGACGATAGGGGCGGATTCGACGAAGTCGATGGGCGCCTCGGCGATGGTGATGCACTGGTCCGGATCCGGGACATCGGGCGGAGCCGCCGTCGTCGCCACATCGTCCGGCAGGTCTGCAAGGTTGCCCATCGTGGCCAATGCAGTGATCTTCGGTGCGCCGTTCTGGGCCAGGTCGACGGCGAGTGTGGCGCTGGACCGGCCTTCGCGGATCAAGCGGGTGGTGATGTCGGCTCGGCCTCCCTGGCTGGGGCCCAGATAGTGGGTGGACAGGACCAGCGGGTCGATCGCGTTCGGGCTGTTCGCGCGCAGAGCCTGTGCCGCTACGCTGAGGAGGTATCCGCCGTTCACTGCTCCGGCGACGGACCAGTCCTCGCGAAGTTCGGCGGTGAATGAGGTCTCCGATTGACGTTCGACTGCGGTGGCGGAGGCAAATTCGCTCAGGTGTGATTCGCTCACATTCGTTTGACTCATGTGGTTCACATTACCAAGTGCTGAACAATCGTCCGGTCAGTGCCGTTCGCATTCAACGCTCGACGTCGCCACTCCCCTCTCCCGTTGCTTCCGATTAGCCTGGTGCTCATGAGCATATCCCTGTCACGCCTCGATCCCGATGGTGCCGATCGTCAGAGTCTCATCGGTTTCTTCACCAACAACGACTTCCCTTTCCACGTGCGCTCGGAGCAATGGCCCGTCAGCCAGGTTGAGGAGATGATCGACTCGGGTGCCTTTCGCAGTGACGACAACGACACCTTCTGGCTCCACGATGACAATCTGGGCACCCTCGGGTGCGTGCGACTCGAGGACCTCGCTGATGACACCCCCGTCTTCGACCTGCGTTTGGCCACGGAGTATCGCGGACGAGGACTCGGCGCCTCATGTTTGCGGGCTGTCACCGATCATGTTTTCGCGACCATGAACGTCGACCGCTTCGAAGGTCATACCCGCGATGACAACATCGCTATGCGGTCCACCTTCCTCCGCGCAGGCTGGTCGAAGGAAGCTCACTATCGACGAGCCTGGCCCGTACCGGGGCAGACGCCCAAAGACTCAGTCGCCTATGCCATTCTGCGCGAGGAATGGAAGTTCGGGGCGTCCGTCGATGTCCACTGGCACGATCTCCCGATGTTCCCTCCCCAGATCGAAGAAGACGTGGAATACACGTCGAATTCTGTTCCCGAGGCCGGTGAGCTCCTCGAACTCTATCGGGCAGTGGGTTGGACGGCGTATACCCGGGACCCGGCCTCACTGCACTCCAGCGTGATGTCATCGACACATGTTGTGTCCGCTCGCCGTGACGGCGAGCTGATCGGCTTGGCACGAGCTGTCAGCGACTTCGGTTCGATCGTGTACCTGCAGGACGTGCTCGTCCGGCCCGATCACCAGACCCGAGGTATCGGTCGGGAACTCGTCACCAGCGTCCTCAAGTCGTTCGTGGGAGTCCGGCAGAAGGTTCTGCTCACGGATACCGGTCCCGGCCAGAAACGGTTCTACCAATCGTTGGGGTTCAGCGAAGTATCCGAGTCCGACGGCTCGGAAGTTCGGGCCTTTGTGAAGTTCCGATGACGACGAGAGCACCCCTGGTCCAAAAACCAGGGGTGCTCTCGTGAACTCTCAGAAGATCAGTGGCTGATCGGGTGAGCTATGCTCAGTTCTTCTTGTTCCGACGCATGGTCAGGACAACTGCGGCTCCACCGACAACGAGGAGTCCGGCACCGGCAGCCAGGCCGGTCAACTCAGCACCGGTGCGAGGCAGATCGGACCCGCCGTCTCCACCGTCACCATTGTCGCCGCCGCCGTTGCCATCCTCATCGGCAACAACGCTGAACGACCCGGTCAGCGCCTTCTCATCGTCCGTATCGTTGGCTCCGGTCACCTGCACGTCGTACTTGCCCAGGTAGGCCGAAGGGTCGGATGCGTTGGTTCCGTAGATCGAGAAGGCGGCAACGCCGTCCTCATTCGCGGTCTCATCGAGGGTGATGCCCTCAACGTTCTCCGGACCGGCGACAACTTCCAGGGAGACGTTTTCGCCCTCATCGAAGCCCTCGACCGTGATCTGCACGCCCTTGTCCTCCTTCACGAAGTCAGATGCGGCAACTTCCTTGGGCTCAATGGAGATCGTGCGCTCGTCCGGAGCCTCGCCGTCCTTCGAGCCGTCGGAGTCAGCATTGGACTCTGCATTCTTGGCGTCTGCAGCGGCATCGGAGTCGCTGCCGTCGGCGTCAGCATCAGTGCCGTCGGCGGCTTCAGCAGCGTCGTCGGCTTCTTGCACGGTGACGATGAATTCGGTTGCGTCCGACTCCACACCGTCCACGACAGTGGTCGCGGTGTATGCGTATTCGCCGGTTTCAGCAGGAGCCTTGGCAGTGAATTTACCACTGTCATCGGCGGTGACGGTGGTCGAGTCATCAGTAGCGGCCTGAGCCTCGTTTCCTGACTGAGCGCCTGCGTCCTCCGCAGGTGCCCACGACAGCTTCACGTCAGCATTGGGCACAGCCTGCCCGGTGATCTGTCCACCTTCGTCGACAGTCTGGTCCTCAGCCGTGGGTTCTTCAGGTGCGTCTGGTGCTTCAGCAGCCTCGACGGTCAACTTGAAGGCAGCGGCTTCGGAGGTCTGGCCGTCGACGGTCGCAACTGCCGTTGCGTCGTATGTGCCTTCTGCGGAAGGCCCGGCAACTGTGAAGTTGCCGTCGTTATCGGCCGTGGCGGTTGCTTCACCGTCAGCCGTCCCCGTCCACGTAACTTTCACCTCGGCGTTTGCCGCAGCCTTACCGCTGATCGCACCCTCGGGCTCGATGACCTGGTCCTCGACTGTGGGAGCAGCCGGTGCCTCGGGGGCCTCATTCGGATCTTCAAAGGTGAAGGTCTCGCCCGACTTTTCGAGTGAATTGTCCAGATCGGCGACCCAGGTCCAAGCGAGGTCTTCGGGGCCACCCGAGATGACACCAACCGCGGTGTCTCCCTGGTAGACGGCGCCGCCCGAGTCACCATGGTCGGAGAATGGACCCGCGTCCGATGTCACTTCGAAGCCGTGGACTGCACGGCCACCGATGTTCTGGTATTCGAACGCTTCAGGGTCGTCCAGCACTGTGCCTTCGGTGACACCAGTCGTACGACCGGACTTATTGATCGAAGCTCCGGGCGTTTCGGTGCCGATCTGCGAGATCTTCGTCGTGCTCTTGGACAGGTCGTCGTCTTCGGCTGTGGTCCAGTCGGTCACTTCCGCCTTGCTGGTGAAGCCGTCCGCCACATCGATGACTGCGAAGTCAATGGCTTTGTCCTCATCGGCAACCTGATCGTCATCGGTGATCTCGGAGCCGTACTGGTGGAATCCCCAGGTGCCCGGAGCTCCAGTGCCGGCCGGCTGGAAGCCGTCGCCGCCGGCTGCTTCAGCCGTGGACGGCTTCTCAAGATCGATGATCCTGTCTTCGGCACCGGTCGTCGCATCGACCGCGCAGTGACCAGCGGTCAGAACAACCTGGTTGCCGCTGGAATCCCAACCAGCGAATCCGGTCGAGCACGCACCGATCGAGTCTGCGTTCGACGGGACGCTCATCAGATACCCGGCGCCTCCGACGAGGTCTTTGGCGCCCTGTGGCTGAGCCTCTTTGTATTTCGAGTCTACGATGACCTCGACGTTGTCATACTTCGAGGCCAGCTCCGCGACCTTGTCTGTCTTTGCCGACACTCCCAGCACAAGAGTGTCGCCCTTGACTCCGAAGCGGCCGACTTCAGAAGCCAGGTCGCCGTTGTCGTCCGCGAGGTTCTTGTGCACCGCGGTCTGCAGAGCAGCATCGGTTTGTACGTTCAGGTCTGGCTTATCTGCTGCGGCAGCGGGACCGGCGACGAACGCGCTGCCCAATCCCAGCGCCGCTGCCGCTGTAAGCGCCAGCGAACTCTGCGCGAGTTTCTTCTGCATACTTCCTGTTCTCTCATTCGGGAGGATTCACAACACTCGCCACAGCTCTGGCACTTCGAGTTCCGAGGACAGGAGTCGATAACGAGTTAATGACCTTGGTCACGAACAGGTTACGGGCTGATACAGGAACTACCAAGAAAGTGCGCATGAAACCGTGAACTAAATGACCGAAACAACAAACGTTGCTAAAACGAACCGGGAATGGAGGCCAGCCCATTCGCTCGGTTCCTGCACACAGATAAGCAGAGCGCCCCTGGTCCGAAGACCAGGGGCGCTCTGTGGACTCTCAGACAGTCATTCGATGACCGTGTGAGTCATATTCAGTTCTTCTTGTTCCGACGCATGGTCAGGACAACTGCGGCTCCACCGACAACGAGGAGTCCGGCACCGGCAGCCAGGCCGGTCAGCTCAGCACCGGTGCGAGGCAGGTCAGATCCGCCATCTCCACCGGCACCATTGCCGTCATCGTCCTTGTTGCCGTTGTCTCCGTCATCGTTACCGTCGTCGCCATTACCGCCGTCGTCGTTTCCGCCGCCGCCGTTGCCGTCTTCGTCCTCGACAACGTTGAAGGACCCGTTGAGAGCCTTCTCTTCATCGGTGTCGTTGGCTCCGGTGACCTTCACGTCGTACTTGCCGAGGTAGACCGAGGGATCGGTCTCGCTCGTGCCGTAGATCGAGAAGGCCGCTGCGCCGTTCTCATTGGCGGTCTCGTCGAGGGTGATGCCTTCGACGTTCTCGGGACCGGAAGCAACCTCGAGGGTCACCTTCTCTCCCTCTTCGAAGCCGTTGACCGAGACCGTGACGCCCTCATCTTCCTTCACGAACTCGGAAGCAACGATTTCCTTGGGGTCGACGTTGATCTCGCGCTCGTCGGGAGCAGGAGCCTCGGTCTCTTCTTCCTCAACCGTGACCTGGAACTCGACGGGCTTGGAGTCTTCACCATCAACCGCTGCGGTAGCGGTGAAGTCGTATTCACCTGCGGCCTCGGGGCCCTCGACCGTGAAGTTGCCGTCCTCGTCGGCCTTGACCGTCTCGGATCCGTCTTGTGGTTTGGCTTGGGTGCCCTTGGCAGGCTCCCATTTGACCTCGACCTCGGCGCCGGCCTCGGCCTTGCCGGTGACGTCGCCCTTGGGCTCGATGGTCTGGTCCTCGGCCTTCGGTGCGGCCGGAGCCTCGGGAGTCTCTTCGCCCGGCTTCTCGAGGTTGAAGTCGACACCGGACTGCTCAAGGGAGTAGTCCAGGTCGGCAACCCAGCCGAACTCGCCGCCGTCAGAATCAGGTCCACCGCCGGAGATGACGCCGACTGCGGTGTCGCCCTGGAAGACGGCGCCGCCCGAGTCACCCGGCTGCGAGAACGGATCAGACGAAGGTGAGGACACGCCGAAGCCGTGGACCCAGCGTCCGCCGACGTTCGAGTACTCGAATGGGTACTCTTCGAAGGGAATGACTTCACCCTCGGTGTGTCCGGTCGTACGACCGGACTTCTCAACGGTGCCGTCTTTGTGCTCGCCGACCTCGGTGATGTCGGTGGCGAGGCTCGTCGACAGGTCGTCGGAGTCTGCGCTCGACCAGTCGGTGACACCGTTCTTGACGTTGTACTTGTCCTTGTCGACGTTGATCACTGCGAAGTCGATGTCGGAGGGCTTCGGATCCGTCCAGTCGTCTTCGGGCCCTTCAAGCAGGTCGCCGCTGCCGTAGCTGTGGTATCCCCACTCGCCGATGGCACCGACGTTGTTGGGCTGGAATCCTTCGCCGCCATTGGCTTCTGCGGTGGACGGCTGCTCGGTGTCAGCGATCTTGGTGTCACCGTCGATCTCGCCCGAGGCGTCATCGATGACCTTCGAGCAGTGTCCTGCGGTCAGGACAATCGGATTGCCGTCGCCGTCCCACCCGGAGAATCCGGTGGAGCAAACGCTTTTGCCCGCAGGCTCCTCAGCCAGGTAGCCGGCACCGCCGACGAGGTCCTTCTTTGCATAAGGCTTGAGTTCCTTGATGCCGTCGACAACGTTGATGTTGTCGTACTTCTCCGCAAGGTCCTTGATCTCATCGGTCTTCTTCTCAACACCGAGGTTGAGCTTTCCGTCGGACTCGCCGTAGGCATTGACGCCTTCGAGGCCGGAGAGCGCCTTCTGCACATGTGCGTCGTTCTGCACATCCAGCTTCTGCGGGCCGCTGTCGGCCATTGCAGGGGATGCGACGAACGCGCTGCCCAGACCGAGCGCCGTGGCGGCGGTCAGTGCCAGCGAACTCTGAACGAGTTTCTTCTGCATACTCTTTGGTTCCCTTGATCGGATTCACTGTTGCGTCTGCCTGTGCTCTCTTCGACCCGCGGTGCAACTCTTGTGCGGACGTTTCTGAGAACAGTCTTTCAGCCACGTGAAAGGTTACGGTTTGGCAACGATCGGAAGCAACCACAATGGGTCTTGCCGGTGAACACAATTTACAAAACCTGAATTGGCCTGCAATACGCTGTCTTCTCCAGGAAGCTGCCACGCCTGACCGTTATGATCGGTGCATGCCTATCGACACTGACAAAAGGCCTTCGAATGCGCTCAGACGTGTGCTCGGAGTCGCTGT
Organism: Brevibacterium marinum; assembly: GCF_011927955.1. Taxonomy (NCBI): domain Bacteria; kingdom Bacillati; phylum Actinomycetota; class Actinomycetes; order Micrococcales; family Brevibacteriaceae; genus Brevibacterium; species Brevibacterium marinum. Next base: position 3,201,841 of record NZ_JAATJN010000001.1, read on the forward strand.
CCTCGGCCTTGCCCTGCCCCTCGCTGCCTGTGGAACGGGTTCCGAACCGAGCGAGCCCACCAGCTCCACAGCAGCGGAGCCCAGCACTCCCTCGGATTCGGCGGACTCTGCGGCACCCGATCCCACCGGCCGCTGGTCCTCACCGGAGGCCGGGGACCCGTTCCTCGAGTTCTCCGAAGACGGACAGGTCAAGGGCTCCGACGGATGCAACCGCATCGAGACGACATGGGAGGTCGACGGAGACAAGATCCTCATCACCCCCTTCACCACGACCCAAAAGGCCTGCGCGGGAGTGGACATGTGGCTGTCCGAGGCGTCGTCGGCGACCATCGAAGGCGACGTCATGAAGATCGCCGACTCCGGCGGGGACGTCGTCGGAGGATTGGAGAAGGAAGACCAATGACCAATTCAGTCAACGGCAGCTGGGTCAGCTCCAAGCCCGGATCCACCGCATTTCTCAAGTTCACGGACGACGGATCAGTTTCGGGCAGCGATGGAGCCAACCGCATATCCACCACGTGGATGGCCGATGATTCAGGCGCAGTCATCGATTCGTTCCTCACCACTCAACGCGCGGTACAGGGAATGGAGAGATGGGTGGGCCGGACACACCGGGTCGAAGCCGACGGCGAGGAACTCAAGGCCTTCGACCAAGCCGGCAACCACCTCGGCGTCCTGATGCGGGACGCCGATGCTGACGAACCCGACGAAGGACGATAGATGGCCGGCGGTCTTTTCGCACTCCTCGACGATGTGGCAGCTCTCGTCAGGCTCTCAGCGGCCAGCCTCGATGATGTCGCCGCGGGCGCATCACGGGCAGGAGTCAAGGCTGCGGGCGTCGTCGTCGACGATGCCGCGGTCACTCCCAAGTTCGTCGAAGGCGTCAACCCCAAGCGGGAACTGCCGATCATCAAACGCATCGCCTTCGGGTCGTTGTTCAACAAGATCGTCATCATTCTGCCGATCATTCTGCTGCTCAGCGAATTCCTTCCGTGGCTGCTGACGCCCCTGCTCATGGTCGGCGGGACCTATCTGTGCTTCGAGGGCGCGGAGAAGATCTTCGAGAAGTTCGGGTGGATCGAACACCACGAAGAGCCGAAGAAGGAATCCAAGCACGGCAGGAAGGACGACGGCAAGGACGAGAAGAAGATCGTCCGCTCCGCCATCACCACCGACTTCGTGCTCAGCTGCGAAATCATGGTGATCTCACTCAATGAAGTGGCCAACGAGGCTCTGCTCCCCCGCGCCATCATCCTCGTCATCATCGCCCTGGCGATCACAATCGGTGTCTACGGAACCGTCGCCCTCATCGTCAAGATGGACGACATCGGCCTGCACATGGCGAAGAAGGAGAAGCCGGGCACGCAGAAATTCGGCCGGTTCCTCGTCAAGGCGATGCCCAAGCTGCTCGGCGGGCTGGCAGTCGTCGGCACTTTCGCCATGCTGTGGGTCGGCGGACACATCGTCCTCGTCGGCACAGACGAACTCGGTCTCCACGTCCTCTACGACTTCGTCCACCATCTGGAACAGCCCGTGGCCGCGGTCCCGGCCGTCGGTGGTTTCCTCGGCTGGCTGGTCAACACGTTCTTCTCGCTCATCCTCGGTGCCATCTGGGGAAGCATCGTGGCAGGAATCGCCATCGGCATCACCGCGCTGATGAATTCCGGGCACAAGGACGACGCCACAGCAGAAGACCCCGATGAAGGCAGAGGCTCCTCAGCGACCTGAGCCCGATCGGTGCAGCACACCCCGGATACGCGTGTCCCGGAGACCGCAGTTAGGCGTGCAGTCGGTTGACCTGTCAGCGATCCGCGACGGTCTTCTTCGGTTTGCCGGGAACGATCATGGGTGCTCCTGTGACCGGGTCGTCGATGACGGTGCAGTCGATGCCGAAGACCTGATGGACCAGTTCTGTGGTGACGATCTCGGCCGGCGCGCCCTGAGCCACGATGCCGCCGTCTTTCATCGCGATGATCTCATCGGCGTAGCGGCATGCCTGGTTGAGGTCGTGGAGCACGGCGACAAGTGTGTGTCCGTGTTCGCTGTTGAGCTGGGAGAACAAGTCGAGCAGTTCGATCTGGAAGGCCAGATCGAGGAATGTTGTGGGCTCGTCGAGCAGCATCAGCGGCGTCTCCTGCGCCAGGACCATGGCCACCCAGACTCTCTGGCGCTGACCGCCGGAGAGTTCGTCGACCTGGCGTGCGGAGAGCTCCTCGGTGTTCGTGGCTCGCAGGGCCGAGAGCACGGCGGTTTCGTCCTGGTCCGTCCACTGCTTGAGAAAAGACTGGTGCGGGTGGCGCCCCCGCGCTACGAGCTCACCTACCGTGATGCCGTCGGGGGCGATCGAGGTCTGCGGAAGCAGGCCCAAGCGCTTGGCGATGTGCTTCGTCTTCATCTTTGCGATGTTGCCGCCGTCGAGGAGCACGCTGCCTTTGACCGGGGTCATCAGGCGCGCCAGTGAGCGCAGCAGGGTCGACTTGCCGCAGGCGTTGGGCCCGACGATGACAGTGAATCTGCCCGGAGCGATCTCGACGTCGAGGTCGCTGATGACCTGCCGGTGGTCATAGGCGAGGTCGAGATCGTGGGCCGCCAGCGGAGCCGCTGTCGACGTCGCGTTCGTGGTCGTTTCGGCTGAGATGCTCATTGTGCCTTCCGAGCTTCTTGGATGAGGAGCCAGATCAGGTAGATGCCGCCGATGCACACGGTGACTACTCCGACGGGAAGTTGGGTCTCGCCCAGGCCGTGCTGAGCGATGAGGTCGGCGGCGACCAGCAGAAGAGCACCGACCGCGGCGGCCGAGAGCAGGCTGGTGCCCTGAGCCTTGGCGATCCGGCGACCGATCTGCGGTGCGGCCAGTGCGACGAAGGCGATGGGCCCGGCCGCGGCGGTGACGACGGCGACGAGCGCCACCGCCACGAGGATGAGTGCGGCACGGACGGGTTCGTTGCGGACGCCGAGGGCCTTGGACGTGTCGTCGCCGAGTTCGAGAGTGCCCAGGTCACGGGAGAAGAGTCCGCAGCCCAGGCCCAGGATCACTGTGCCGATGGCCGCAGGAAGCAGGGTCGACCACCCCATTCCGTTGAGCGAGCCGGCGCCCCAGGTGGCTGCGGCCATGGCGAGGTCGAGGTCGGCGCGCATGATCAGCCAGGTGTTGAAGGCGTTGAGCATTGCGGTCAGGGCGATGCCGACGATGATCAGACGGAAGCCCTGGACCCCTCCTTTCCACGTGAGGAGATAGACGATGAGGGCGGTGAGGATGCCGCCGACGATCGCCCCGAAGGCGGTGGAGACGAAGCTCGTGCCGAAGACGATGATGGTCACGATCCCGCCGGTGTAGGCACCGGTGGAGAAGCCGATGATGTCCGGGCTGCCCAGGGGGTTGCGCGTCAGCGATTGGAACACTGCACCCGAGACTCCCAGCCCCGCGCCGAGGACGATACCGGCGATGACGCGCGGCGCGCGCCACTCCGCCACGACGGTGTTGACGATCCGCCTGTCGGCCTGACCGAACAGCCCCTGGAAGACCTCGCCGGGTGTCAGGGAGAACTCTCCGAGCAGCAGGGCCGTGAATCCGCAGCCCAGGGCCGCGAGGGCGACGAGGCCCGAAGTGATGACCACCCGCAGGTCGATACGGAAGCCGAAGACGCGCAGCATGGGCCGGCCGAAGTTGATCCGCTCCCCCGGCAGTGCCCGTCGTCCCGGCAGCGCCCGGTGCCCCGACGCCGTTTCGGCCGGGCCGTCGATCGGTGAGTGCGACGATCTCACAGTCCGCTCGCCTTCTTCCTGCGCACGAGCGCGATGAGCACCGGTGCGCCGACGAAGGCGGTGACGACCCCGACCTGCAGTTCGCCGGGCTTCATCACCACCCGCCCGAGCACGTCGGAGACGAGGAGCAGAATGGGCGAGAGGATGACCGAGTAGCTGAGAATCCATCTCTGGTCCGGGCCGACGATCCAGCGGGCGATATGCGGAATCATCAGTCCGATGAAGCCGATCGGTCCGGCCGCGGCCGTGGCTCCGCCGGCCAGAAGCGTGACCGTGAGGATGGTGAGGATGCGTGTGCGGTTGACCGAGGTGCCCAGACTGGCGGCCAGATCGTCGCCGAGTGCGACGGCATTGAGCGAGTGAGCCAGGATCAGCGCGAGGACGATGCCGCCGATGATGAATGGTGCGACTGCAGTGATCGTGTCGAAGCCGCGGCCGGCGATGGCGCCGACGTCCCAGGAGCGGAAGGCGTCGAAGGCCCTCTCGTTCGTGAGCAGGATCCCCTTCGTCAGCCCCGTCAGCACTGCGGCCACGGCGACGCCGGCGAGGGTGAGTCGGATCGGGTCGACGCTGTGGTTCCGGCCGGAGGAACCGATGATGTACACGCCTGTCGTCGCCACGAGGGCACCGAGGAAGGCGAACCAGATGTAGCCGTTGATCGACGTGATTCCGAAGAATCCGACACCGATGGCCACGGCCAGTGAGGCCCCGGCGTTGACGCCGAGGATGCCCGGGTCGGCCAGGGGGTTGCGGGTCAGCGCTTGGATCAGCCCGCCGGCCAGCCCCAGGCCCATGCCGACGAGGATGCCGAGCACGGTCCGGGGCAGCCGCAGGTCCAACACGACCAGTTGGTCGTCGCTGCCGCTGGGTGCGAAGAAGGCTCCGAGGACCTCCGAGATCGCCATGTCACGGGCGCCGATGGCCAATGAGGCCAGCACCACGGCGAGCAATGCGATGATCGCGACGACGAGTCCGACGACGCGCTTGATCATCAGCGCCCGTGTCGTCTGCTGTCCGTTCCTCTGAGATGGAGTCGCCGAGGTGGTGGTGGCGAGACCGGTCATCGGAGGGTTCCTTAGTATCGGCTAATTAAGGGCAGGCTAACCACAATCTAGTCGATATCGTCCGAGCATCCAAACGATTCTTCGGTCAGTTCCCTGTGATCTTGCCGATCCTCTCCGAGGTCTGACGCTGAATCCGGGACAGCATCCCACTCATTCCGCGCAACCGCAGCGGGCTGACGATGTCCGTCATCGACAGCCTCAGGGGCAGGTCGGCCGGGATGGAGAGCACCACCTCGGCGCTCTGGCCATCGAGCCCCTCGTGGAGGATGCCCGCGAAGCCCCGCGTCGTCGGTGCCTCCGGCGGTGCCGAGAAATGCAATTTCACGATCGACTCGCCGCCCTTCTCGGGGTTCTCGACCTCGGTGACGAGGAAGATCGGCGACTGGCATTCGGGCACCTGCTCGAGCAGCTCGGGATGGTCACTGTAGCGCGCCGGCAGATCCGGCAGGTCCGAGGCGAATTCGAGCAGCACCTGCAATCGTTCCCCGGGTTCCGTCTCCGCGAAGTCGGCGATGATCTCGGTCAGGCTCTGCGGCAGGTCCGAGTTGTCGGCCCTGACTGCGTCCGTGTCGGCACTCATCAGCGCTTGGGCGCCTCGCCCGCTTCGGGTCCGGTGGTGATGGGAACGCCGACGACGTTGCCCCATTCGGTCCAGGAACCGTCGTAGTTGCGGACGTTGTCGTAGCCGAGCAGGTGTTGGAGGACGAACCAGGTGTGGCTGGAGCGTTCACCGATGCGGCAGTAGGCGATGACCTCGTCGGAGCGGCCGAGCCCGGCCTCGTCGGTGTAGATGGCCTTGAGCTCATCGGCTGATTTGAACGTGCCGTCCTCGTTCGCGGCCTTGGCCCACGGCACCGATGCTGCGCTGGGGATGTGTCCACCGCGCAGTGCGCCCTCTTCGGGGTATGCCGGCATGTGGGTGCGCTCTCCGGTGTACTCCTCGGGGCTGCGCACATCGATGAGCGGGCGCTTGCCGAGGCTGTCCCTGACCTCGGGCAGGAACGCCCGCAGGGTGGAGTCGTCGCGGTCGACGATGGGGTATTCGCTCGGTTCGGGGCGCGGCTTCTCGGTGCTCAGCTCACGGTCTTCGGCCTGCCATTTGGCGCGTCCGCCGTCCATGAGGCGCACGTCCTCGTGCCCGAAGAGGGAGAAGACCCAAAGCGCGTAGGCGGCCCACCAATTGGATTTGTCGCCGTAGAAGACGATCGTGTCATTGCGCGCGATTCCCTTGGCGGACATGAGGGCGGCGAATCCTTCGCCGTCGACGTAGTCGCGGGTCACGGAGTCATTGAGTTCGGTGTGCCAGTCGACCTTCACCGCGCCGGGGATGTGCCCGGTCTCGTAGAGGAGGACGTCCTCATCGCTTTCGACGATGACCAGACCGGGCTCACCCGCGTGCTCGGCCACCCATTCGGTGCTGACCAGTCGTGATCCGTCTGCGTATTCGGCGAATTTGGCCGTGGAATCGGCCGGGATCGCTGTGCTCACTCGCTCCTCCTCAAAGGTTGGTGGAATTGTGCCTCGTTGCGGTTCAACGACACTGCCCACCAGCATATTCCTCTCACCGGGTGGACTGTCGACGGGGCGTCACACGTGGGACCCGGCGCATCACACGTGAGCCGGGGCGTCATCGGCGGGTGAGGAACGTCTGCAGAGCGGAGACGAAGATCTGCGGCTTCTCGGAGTGCACCCAGTGGCCGGACCCCTTGACCGTGAGCAGCGTTGCGCGCGGGAAGAGAGAACGCATGAGCGGAAGGTCTTCGCGCGAGACGTAGTCCGATTTCTCACCGGCGATCCACAGCACGGGTCCGTCGAAGGTCGCCTCCCCCGTCGCGGGGAAGTCCCCGATCGTCGGCAGACTCGCATGCAGCAGCGTCAGGTTCGGCTGCCAGGCGTATCCCGCAGAGGTGGTGCGCAGATTCTGCAGCAGGAATCCTCTGATCGCGTCCTCGGGGATCTTCTCCTGCAGGGCTTCGTCGGCTGCGCTGCGGGATTCGATCTGCTCGAGGTCGAGTTCGGCGAGGCTGGAGAGCAGGTGTTCGAACACACCGAGCGAACCGCCCGCGGTCGGTGCGATGTCGACGACGGCGAGTCGGTCGATGAGCTCGGGGTGGCGCAGGGCCAGGACCATGGCGACCTTGCCGCCCAGGGAATGGCCCACCAGGTGGACGGGCAGGTCATCGGGATCGGTCACCTCGGCGATCGTCGAGGCTACGGAATCGGCCATGTCCACGTAGCTGAAGTCCTCGGTCCACTCGGAGTCTCCGTGGTTGGGCAGGTCGACGAGCAGGCTCGAGAACTCGGGTTCGAGGGCCTTGGCGATCGAAGTGAAGTTCTTGCCGCGGCCGAAGAGGCCGTGGAGGAACACGATGCGTTCACCGGAGCTGCCGATGAGTCTGGTGGCGATGTCAGTCACGCTCCCAGCCTACCCGGGACGCATGACCGGCTCACCGGGCGCCGGTGACCGCCTGCTCCAGAGCCTGCAGCGACTGATCGATGAATTCGGGGCTGACGACCGGGAAGCCGCCGAAGAGCTCGCGGACCTCCTGGGTCGTTCGGGACCAGTCGTAGGTCAGCGTCACCGTCGTCCCGCTCGTCGTCTCCTCGAGGTCATAGCGCCACCGCCAGCCGCCCGGGTCGACGTGTCCGTCCTCATCGGCTTGGCCGGGATCCCAGGCGATGGCACGGTCGGGGTCGAACGTGGTCACGGTGTTGTCGATCCGGTAGTCGCCGTTTTCGGCGTCGACGTGCATGTTCATGGAGAATATCTGCCCGGTGCGGGTGATCGGGTCGGGATCGATTGCGTCTCGCACCCAGTCGGTGGGTTCGGTGTCCCGATGTCGGGTGGGATCGCTGAGCACGGCGAAGATCGCCGAGGCGGGGGCATCGATCGTGCGTGTGCGGATGATGTGTTCGTTCGGGTACTTCGCTGCTTCAGCCATGCCATCAGCCTATTGACACCGGTCCGGCTTGGGAAGGGTCTGGCAGAAGGTGCTCCCGGGTAGGGTGAGTCCATGCACTTCTCCGATTACGACACACGACTCGCCGGGTATGCGGTGATCGTCAATGAGGACAGGGAAATCCTGCTCAGCTGGTTCAACGGCGGGAAGGAACCGGCGCATGCGCTGTGGACTCTGCCCGGTGGTGGGATCGAGTTCCACGAGAGCATCGAGGTCGGCACGATCCGCGAGATCAAGGAGGAGACGGGCTTCGACGCAGAACTGGTGCGGCCGCTGACGACGCACACGTTCACGGAGAACCGCAGCAATGCTTCTCGGCGCAGGTCGGCACCGCGTCCGTTCAAGGGCGTGCGCGTCGTCTATCAGGCCCGCATCACCGGGGGCATTCTCGGAACCCTCGAAGTCGACGGCACCACCGATCGGGCCGAGTGGCTGGCCATCGACTCGCTGACAGGCATCCGGCATGCGCGCATCATCGACATCGGCCTGGAGGCGTGGCGAACGGTGGCGTGAGCGGCCGATCGGCTACTTGAGAGTGTCGGCGAGGAGGTCTGGCATCTTCTCCGCTGCGAAGGAAGCCGAGAGAACCGAGTTGAGGGAGAATGCCTGTCGGACGTCGTTGAGGTCCTTCGTCAGCACCAGGCTGTGACCGTCCTCGACTGCCGGAATCCGTTTGAAGGCGGCGTTCTCGGTGATCTCCGCATCGGGGATGTAGATCGGGAAGGCGACGAGCAGATCCGCGTCGAGCTCGTCGAGCTTCTCCTCCGACACGGTGGCGGTGAAGCCCGAAGGTTCGAGTGCTGCAACCTTCTCCGACTGTTCGAACCCGAGCTGTTCCATGAACTGGACGCGTTCGGATCCCTCGACGTAGGCGCCCCAGCCTTCGGAGGTCTTGGCAGCCACGCTCACGGATTTTCCGTCGAACTCCGGATGTGCCTCACGTGCGGCCTCGTACTTCGCATCGAGATCCTCGAGCAGCTTCTCTCCTTCGTCCTCCTTGCCCAGGGCCTGGGAGACGAGATCGACCTGCTGGTCCATCGTGGTCAGGTAATTGTCGCCGCCCTCGGGCGCACCCACGGTCGGAGCGATCTCCGACAGCCGGTCATAGCGCTCCTGCTCTCCGGAGCTCTTCGTGTCGAGGATGAGGTCGGGTTCGAGGGCAGCGATCTTCTCGAAGTCGGGTTCCATCGTCGAGATGATCTCCGGAGCCTGGTCGTAGAGGTCCTCGGCCCACGGGCCGACGCCCTTGCCGCCGAACTCCACCCAGTCGGAGGCTCCGACCGGCTGCACCCCGAGGGCCAGTGCGGTCTCCGCGTCGCCCCAGCCCAGGGCCACGACCGTCTGCGGATCCTGCGGGACCTCGACGGAGCCGAACTTCGTATCGACGCTCGGCCCGGATGCAGACTCCTCCGTCCCTCCTCCGCCGCCGCAGGCGGAGAGAACGAGTACGGAGGCGAGCAGTGGGGCGAGAATACGGTGCATGGGTTCCTTCTTAAGTAATTAGGCGAGCCTAGCTTAACCCACAGTTCCCAGTCGCGCACGAATAGCCTCGAGCCGATTGAGCACTTCGCGATCGGCGGCAATTTGGAAGTCGGCATCGACGCTGAGCAAGGCACACAGGTACTCGACGACAAGATCGAGCGCATCAGCGCTCAGCCTCACCTCGCAACGTTGGTGCGTCAGCTCCGTTACGACACCGAAGATCGTGCCATGGTGCTTCGACCTCAGCTGTTGGGCCGAGATCTCAAAAGTCACGGTGGCGCTGAACCGATAGCGTGCCTCGGCGAAAGACTGGGTCACAAAGGACCAGGCGTCGAGCGCTTGGGGCTCGAACCGTTCATGACGGTGCTTGACCGAGCTGATGCGTTCGACCTTGAAGGAACGCCAATCGTCGCGATCGGAGTCGAAAGCGACCAGATACCAATACCCTGACATCGTGACGAGTTTATGCGGTTGCACACGCCGGAGCGTACGGGAGCCATCGCGCTTGACGTGTATGAATGACAACGCTTGATGATCAGCACACGCATCGGAGAGTTCGAGCAACACCTCGGTATCCGGCAGCCCGGCTTCACCACCGGGATCGGGATCAGGCCCGGCCTCAATCGATTGGACCAGTCGGTGATAGCGACGGCGGAGGCGCGTAGGCAGCATTCGTTCGAGCTTGATCCTCGCGCTGTCGGTTGCGACCTGCACACCACCCGAAACGGATTGGCCGCGCCCCTGGCGACTGGCGGTCGACAGACTCACTGCAATCGCCACGGCTTCCTCGTCATCGAATTGCAGGGGCGGCAGATTCGACGACTCCCCCAGGCTGTATCCCCCATCACGGCCGGTCCGACTGCGAACCGGATAGTCGAGTGACTTCAATCTCTCGATGTCTCTGCGCAGAGTACGAGACTCCACACCCAGGTGTTCGCTCAGTTCCCCGGCCCGCCACCACCCTCGCGATTGGAGGAGCGAGAGTAGACGCAGCAGCCTGCCGGGCATATCGCCGCTCGGAGTTCGACTGGACACAAGTCAATTCTATTGTGGTCAGGTTCGGTCCACAATAAATTCTACTGTGAGGGCATGAACTCGATCACAGGATTCCAAATTGACCATCCGCACTCGCCCGACCGCATCGCCAGCCCCCTGACCGCCACCGAGGTGGCCGCCGCTGTACGCTCCGAGCTGAGCTCCCGTTCACCCCTGATCGCCGTGCAATCGACCGGCCACGGCCGGACTGCGGGGATGCGTTCGGGAACACTCATCGACACCTCGAGAATGAATGATGTCGCCGTCGACCCCTCCACTTGCACGGTGACCGCCGGAGCCGGTGCCCGTTTCGCAGAGGTGATGGCAGCCACCGCACCCCATGGGCTAGCCCCGTTGTCGGGAAGTTTTCCCGGAGTCGGCATTGCCGGATACAGCTTGAGCGGCGGCGTTGGCCTTCTGTCACGAAAATACGGATTTGCTGCCGACAATGTCCTCAGCGCAGAAATCGTCACCCCGGATGGCGAAATCAGGATGGCATCCGCACAGGAGAACCCGGAGCTGTTCTGGGCCCTGCGCGGGGCTGGTTCGAATTTCGGCGTCGTGACTTCGTTGACGATGCGAGTATTCCCCATTGTGGAAGTGCTCGGTGGCTCTATCGAGATCGATCTGCGAGTCTCTCCCCAAGCCGGCCAGGTTTGGCGGGAGTGGGCGATGCAGCAGGGCCGGGACATGATGACTGCCGCTGCCATCTGCTCGGCGCCGACCAGTGCCGAAGACCTGCCTGCCTTCCTGCGCGGAATCCATCAGTTGCGGATACAGGTCGCATGGTCGGGTGGGACTGAACTCGGTCGGGCCGAAGTCGCACGCCTGGAGCATGCCCTGGTGGCTGCCGGGGCGGAATTCGCCTCGAGCATCGATGTCGTGCCTTTTGCGAGGACCGGCGAGATCTTTGCCGAACCGGACGAGCCCCACTCATATGGCAGTGAAGCGTTCTTCCTTCCCGAGCTCGGCGAGCAGACTATGGTGGACCTCATTGAAGCGAGTACCCCGGACAGGGTGCCAACCTTCACCGTCATCGGTCTGCGCCTGCTCGGTGGCGCCATGGCCAAAGCGCCCGAGACCGCGAACGCACTCGGACATCGCGAGGCCACATGGCTGTTTTCTGTATTGTCGCCTTTGAACGAGAGCGAGGAGACTCCGCTGCCCCACCACCTCACCATTGCCGGCGAGCTGGGAGCATCCGAGATCGGAGACGTGCTCCTGGGGCGCTCACTCAATTTCACCTTCCGGTCTTTGGACGCCAAAGAGATCGCCTCAGCGTTCGAGCCCGATGATCTGACACGGTTGCGTTCCCTGCGGGATCATTTCGATCCGCACAGGGTCATGCTGGCCCAGTTTGCGGTGTGATCGTCAGTCCTTCGACATCCATCTCGTCCAGACCCACAGTGCGTGAGCGACGCCCGGTGGCTGCTCGGTGGCCGAGCCACAGCAGCAGGAAGGCGGGCAGTCCGATGTAGGCAGAAGCCACCTCGAGGACATGGCCATTGGCGATGGCTTGGACGTTCTGGCCGATGATGACGATGACGAGCATGATGAGCGCAATGATCGGCCCGATGGGAAACAGCGGTGCCCGGTACGGCAGGTCAGCGACCTTGCCGCCCTGTCTGATGTAGGCGCGCCGGAACCGGAAGTGGCACCATGAGATGCCGACCCAGACGATGAATCCCGACAGGCCGGAGACATTGATCAGCCAGGTGTAGGCACCGCCGTCGCCCATCACCTCGGAGAGGAAGCCGAAGAGCCCGATGACCGCGGTGGCCAGCAGTGCCATGACCGGGACTCCGCGGTCGTTGAGTCGGGCGAACAGCCTCGGCGCGGTTCCCTCCTTGGCCATCGCGTAGAGCATGCGGGTCGAGGCGTAGAGACCGGAGTTGCCGGCCGAGAGGATCGCGGTGAGGATGACGGCATTCATCACCGACGCCGCCACGGCGATTCCGGCGCGTTCGAAGACGAGGGTGAAGGGCGAGGCGGTGACGTCCTCGTCGTTCGCCGAGGCCAGCAGCGAGGGATCGGTATAGGGCAGGAGGAAGCCGATGATGACGATCGCGCCGATGTAGAAGAGCATGATGCGCCAGAACACGGTGCGGATGGCCCGCGGCATGTCTCGGCGTGGGTCGGCGGACTCCCCTGCGGTGACTCCGACGAGTTCGGTGCCCTGGAAGGAGAACCCGGCGATCATGAACACGCTGACGATCGAGACCCAGCCGCCGACGAAGGGCGCCTGACCGTTCGTCCAGTTGCTCATGCCGGGTGAGTCGCCGCCGATGATGCCTGCGATCATGAGCACGCCGAGGACGAGGAACGCCAGGACCGCAGTGACCTTGATGGCGGCGAACCAGAATTCGCCCTCGCCGAAGGCCCTTGCCGACAGGAAGTTCAGCCCGGTGAGCAGGGCGAGGAAGATTGCGGCCCACACCCAGGCCGGGACATCGGGCAGCCAGAAGGACATGATGACCCCGGCCGCGACGAGTTCGGCCGCGAGGGTGATGGCCCAGTTGAACCAGTAGTTCCAGCCCATGGCGAAGCCGAAGGAGGGGCTGACGTATTTCGTGCCGTAGGTGTGGAAGGACCCGGCCACGGGCAGGTGGGTCGACATCTCGCCCAAGGACTGCATGACGAAGAGGACCATGATCCCGATCGCGGCATAAGCCAGCAAGGCGCCGCCGGGCCCTGCCTGGGAGATCGTTCCGCCGGAACCGAGGAAGAGTCCGGTGCCGATGGCACCGCCGATGGCGATCATCTGCAAGTGCCGTGACTTCAGCCCTCGTGTGAGTTCTCTCCGGCCCGCCGAGGTGGCTGCTGCGTCCATCGTGTTCCTTGCGTGTCGTACGGCTGGGCTCCCGTTCGGGCCCCGGCCATTCTTACCACACTCAGACCTCGGGGCTGCGCACCTCGTCCGGCCTGGCAGGGTGCTTGAGGAGGTCGATGATCGGGCCCAGCGCCGTTTTGACGCTCACCAGACAAAAGAGCATTCCGCGTAGGCCCACTAGGAACCTGGGCAAGTGGAACATGACTTCCGCCAACTGACGCGAGGTCGTCTGAGCCTGTTCAACCCGGGGCCGCTGAGCCGTCTCGAAGCCTCGCAGTGCGCCGGGCAGCTGCCTGCGCGAGGCGGTCTCCAGGGAGGCAGCGAGCATCCGAGCCGATTCCATCGACATTCCGGCGCCGATGCCGGCCGTGGGCAGGAAACCTGCGGCGGCGTCGCCGAGGAGGACGGTGCTGCCCGTGGCCCACTGGGAGCTGCGGAAGTCTCGCAGCGCCCAGAAGTAGGGATCGTCCGCCTCGGAGACGGCGGTCAGTGCGGCGTCGATCCTCGGTGTCAGAGTGGCGAGTTTGCTGCGGACCTCCTCGGCGAAGCGACGGGCGCCGAGCGGTTCCCTGGAGTCGGGGCCGCCGAGGAAGATGCCGATCCGGTCCTTGACCGGGTAGGCACCGAGGAAGAAGCCGTCGCCCCAGAGTTCGTCGACCTGATCGGTGTCCGCATCGGCGGGCGCCCAGGCGACCCACCCGCCCCAGGCTGTGTCGACGGAACTTTCGGACCCACCGCCGGGCACGAGCTGCCGGGTGTGGGAGCCGAGCCCGTCGGCGATGATGACGAGGTCGAATTCGGCTTCGTGAGGCACTCGTGCGCGGCTGTGGACGCCGGTGGCCACCTGCACCCGCGTCGGGCCGGATTCTGCGCCGTCGCCGGCACCGCTGAGAGCGACGAGAGATGTGTCGAATGTGACGGGACACGGTGCGCTCGAGAGCACGGTGATGAGTTCTCCTCGGGAGATTCCCCTGTACTCCCCGTACTCGGCCAGGAGAGCGCCGAGGCGATCGCTGCGAAGCGTCTTGCCGGTGTGGGAGTGGAGGGCGTAGCGGTCGATGGGCACGCTGGCCTCACGGTAGTCCTCCCGCACACCCAGGTCGTCGAAGACGGAGTCGACCATCGGCATGAGCGCGAGCATATAGCCGGCATGGTCGTCATCGGTCATGGTCTCCGGGTCGCGCGAGCGTTCGATGAGCACGGGGTGCCTGCCCTGCCGGCGCAGCAGCTGGGCGACGCTGATTCCGGCGATGCCGGCCCCGACGACGAGGATGCGCAGGTCGTCGGAACCGGCGGAATCGAACTGCTGCTCGAACGGTACCCACGTGATCATCGCTTCTCCTTGCCTCGTAGTCGCCTTCGATCGCCTGCACAGCCTGAATCGGCCCACTGCCTGCGGACCACTGCCTGCGGACCGTCATCTGCGGCCCACCGCGTTTGGACCGCCTGGTCCAACGACGGTAGCATTGACTGGACCAGGGAGTCCAGAGAGCAGGGGAAGAGATCGTGTCACAGACTGCATTCGCCCGAATGCCCGCCGCCAAACGCCAGGCCCTCGTCGCCGCCGCGGCCGAGGAGTTCGCGTCCCGATCCTTCGAACAGGCGTCTCTCAACCGCATCATCGCGAGCTGCCGGATGAGCAAGAGCTCCTTCTACCACGTCATCGACTCCAAGGAGTCCCTGTTGACACTCGTGGTCTCCCACCTGCGTCAGGACGCGGCTCGGGACTGGACACCACCGGAACCGGACGAATTCGCCTCGGACTTCTGGGCCACTGCGGTACGCGTGTTCGATGACGCGCTGCGGGTATGGCCGAGGAGTCGGGCACTGGGGCTGCTGTGGCGGATCGTTCATGCCAACCGGGCCGACCCCGGAGTCAGCGAGCTTGCACACGCCTACGAGACATGGATCTCAGCGGTGCTGGAGAACGGACGGGAATCGGGCGCGATCGATCAGGACTGCCCGGCCGATCTGCAGGCACTGGCGGCGTCGACCCTGCTGGCCGTCTTCGACGAATGGGCCCTTCGTCAGACCGAGGCCGAACCTCGCACTGCCGACTTCGGGGCCTCCGCCGACCATCAGTTCCGCCTGCTCAGGCGCCTTCTCCAGGCATGAGGGACGCGGCCGAGGGTTCAGCCTGCCCGCCGGGGGCAGCCGGCAGACCCCTCGTGAGCCGTGGCCCGAGGTCGGAGATGTTCCGCGCACCCATCAATCCCATGGCAGTCAGTATCTCTGCGCGAATCAGGTCGATGGCCTTCTCCACGCCACGCTGCCCACCGGCCATGAGCCCATAGAGGTAGGCCCGGCCGACGAGCACGAAGTCCGCGCCGGCGCACAGTGCGGCGACGACATCGGTGCCGGACATGATCCCGGAGTCGAGGATGAGCTCCATGTCCTCACCGACCGCCGCGCGCACCTCGGCCAGCGCAGTCAGCGAGTCGGGAGCCCTGTCGAGCTGGCGACCCCCGTGGTTGGACACCACGAGACCGTCGGCACCGATCGAACGTGACCGGTCGGCATCCTCGGCGGTGAGCACCCCTTTGACGAAGAGCCGGCCCTTCCACTGTTCGCGAATCCACTTGAGGTCATCGAGATCCAGCGTCGGATCGAACATCGACCGGGTCATCTCCGCCAGAGACTGCGAGGTGTTCGACAGCGAGGCGTAGCGCGGGGGCTCGGTGGTGATGAAGTTGAACCACCAGCCGGGCCGGTAGGAGGCATCGAGGATCGTCTTCAAAGTCAGCTTCGGCGGGATCGACAGACCGTTGCGGTTGTCACGCAGCCGCTGACCGGCGATCGGGGTGTCGACGGTGACCAGCAGGGTTTCGTAGCCGCTGGCCTGAGCGCGCTGGAGCAGATCGAGGCTGCGCTCGCGGTCCTTCCACAGGTAGAGCTGGAACCAGCGGGTGGAGTTGGGAGCGGCCTGTGCGACCTCTTCGACCGACGTCGTGCCCATGGTCGACAGTGAGAAGGGGATGTCGGCCTTCGCCGCGGCCCGGACTCCCCCGACCTCGCCCTCGGACTGCATCATCCGCGTATACCCGGTCGGGGCGATGCCGAATGGGAGCGAGACGCTCTGGCCTGCAATCGTCGTCGATGTGTTCGGGGCGTCGACCCCGTGAAGGATCCGTGGGAGGAGCTCGACGTCGGCGAAGGCCTGTCGGTTCTTGCGCAGCGTGTGCTCATCGAGCGCGCCGCCGTCGACGTAGTCGAAGGGAGCTTTGGGCGTGACGCGCTTGGCGATCCGGCGCAGATCCCAGACATCGGCCGCGGAATCGAGCCGCGCGGCGACCCTGTCGAGACGAGGCAGACCGAATTGCAGCAGTGGGGCAAGTTCTCTGACGTCGGGCAGCTGCCGCTTCATTGTTCTCCTCTGGTTCGTCACTGAAACTCTTCGAAACCCGGAGTCCGACTCACTCGGACCTCTGGCTTCCTTGGACTGCGAGTCTAGCGAGGCGAAAGCCTCGCTAGGAAGTGGGATCACCATGAGAGATATTCCCACTTATTCATATAACCGGCTGTATCGCCTACGATGTTCCCATGTCGAACTCTTCCGTACCTGTACCCGCGGCGCACAGCGAGACCCGGCCGTGGCGTCAGGAGTTTCGCGGAGGCACGATCGACGATCGAAAGTTCGCCGAGGTGACGGTGTCCGTCCCCGCCCGGATCCGAGTCGTCGATCTCCACCTGCCCTCGGAGATCGCCGCACTGTCCGAAGCCGCGATCCGTGCGATCTCCCGTCTCGACGCCGATCACAGTCGAACCCTGATTCCACTGTCATACCTGCTGCTGCGCAGCGAGTCGATCGCGTCGTCGAAGATCGAATCGGAAGAGGCCCCGATCGATGACTTCGTCAGAGCCCTGCACGGGTCGAAATCCAACTCTTCGGCCACAGCGATGGCAGCCGCAACGGGCGCACTCGATCTGCTGACCTCGGGCACGATCAGCGCCGATTCCGTTTCGCGTGCCCATCGGCTGCTGCTCGAGGACGACATCAGCGAGGCCCATCTTGCCGGACGCCACCGGCCCATGCAGAACTGGATCGGCGGATCTGATCACTCGCCCCGCGGCGCGCTCTACGTTCCACCGCCCCCGGAGTCGGTTCCCGAACTCATGGATGATCTGTTGGCATTCGCTCAGCGCGATGACCTGCCCGTCATCGCGCAGGCCGCCGTCGCACATTCACAGTTCGAAGCGATCCACCCCTTCACCGATGGCAATGGGCGCATCGGGCGTGCTCTGGCGGCCGGAATCCTCCAGTCGAGAGGAGTCACGAGTGGAATCACGATTCCCATCGCGGCTGCCCTCGTCGAGGTTCGAGGCCGCTACTTCGCAGCACTGAACTCTTATCATGCGGGCGATGCCGAGCCCGTCATCTCGCTGTGGTCGAAGTCGTCGATGATCGCCGCGGAGGAGTCGCAGCTGACGGCGCATCGGCTGGCCTTCCTGCCGGCCGAGTGGGCCGAGAGTCTCGGCCACCCTCGGAACAACAGCGCCGCGGCCCGCATCCTCAGCTCTCTCGCAGCCGACCCCGTATTCACCATCGAGGATCTCGAGGACTCCTTGGGCCTGCCCAGCACCTCCGCGAGCAGAGCAGTCTCCGCGCTGACCGAAGCAGGCATCCTGCGCGGGCTGACCAGCCGGAAGCGCAATCAGATCTGGGGTGCTGGCGACGTCCTGGCTGAACTCGAGGATCTCAACCTGCGGATCGGGGCACGGGCTCGCTCCGAGCTCTGATGGCGAATGGATGCTGCCGACGATCAGGACTGGTCCAGATAGTGCAGCACTGCAGCGACGCGCCGACTCGTGGTCTCCCCGGCGTGCAGACCGAGCTTGTCGAAGATGGTGCTGATGGCCTTCTCCACCGAGCTGATGGAGACATAGAGGCGTTGGGCGATGCCGCGGTTCGACAGCCCCTCGGCCATGGTTTCAAGCACCTCGTTCTCCCTGGGGGTGAGAGTCGACAGCGAGTTCCTCTGCTCGGAGGTGCTCAGCAGCTGTCTGACGACCTCCGGGTCGATGACGGTCCCGCCCTCAGCGATGCGGTTGACGGACTCGAGGAAGCGGTCGATGTCGGTCACCCGGTTCTTGAGCAGGTAGCCGACTCCCACGGTTTCGGTGCTCAGCAGCTCGGTGGCGTATTCGCGCAGAACGTATTGGCTGAGGACGAGCACCCCGATGTCGGGAAAGCGCCGTTTGATCGCCAGCGCGGCCTCGAGGCCTTCGGTGGTGTGGGTCGGCGGCATCCTCACGTCGACGATCGCCAGATTCGGGCGCTTGGCGGCGACCTCCGTGAGCAGCTGCCGTCCGTCATCGACCGAGGCGACGACGGAGATGCCCTCGTCCTCGAGCAGGCTCCGGACACCCTCGCGCAGCAGCACGGAGTCGTCGGCCAAAGCCACTCTCATGGGATCGTCGCTCGACGCTTCACCACGGGGTTCGGACACGTCGGTGGGTTCGGGCATGTCGGTGGGCTCGGGCATGTCGGTGGACTCGGGCATGTCGGTGGGCTCAGACATAGGGGATCTCCGCTCTCACAGTGGTTCCGATGGCTTCTGTGCTCTCTACTGTCATGGTTCCGTCCAATGCTCCGACCCGACGGGTCAGTCCCTTCAGACCACCGCCGGAAAGGTCGGCTCCGCCCGAACCGTCATCGACCACCTCGGCGATCAGCGCCCGGTCTTCGTCGACGACGCTGATGCGAATACCTGTGGCGTTCGCATGCTTGACGACGTTGGTCACCGCCTCCCTGACGACGAAGTAGGCAGCCGATTCTGTGGCTTGGGAAACTCGTCGAGAGGGGACGGCGGTGAGTGTGACCGGAATCGGGCAGTGGTCGGCGACCCGGTCGAGGACGGTCCCCAAGCCGTGTTCGTCCAGCGCCGTGGGATAGACCCGCCACGCCACTTCACGCATCTCGTCGATGAGGTCCTGTGATTGGTCCAGGGCGTCTTCGAGAAGTCCGCTGATCTTGTCCGGGTCCTTCGCACGCTGGGCACGGGCGATGAGAACGGACAGGGAGACGACGTTCTGCTGCACCCCGTCGTGGAGGTCGCGTTCGATCCGACGTCTCTCCTCGTCGATGGCCATGACCACTCCGTGACGTGTGATGAGGAGCTGGGTGATTCGGGTGTGGGGCGCATTGGGGCGGCTGACCTCAGTGAACGAGGAGTCGATTCTGCCGGTCAGCCAGTTGGCCACCTCGGCGAGGACGATGACTCCGATGAGGTTCGCGGCACCGTAGAGCACGCCGACGAACAACGTCGGCTGGGTGATGGTCCAGGCATCGAAGCCGATGCTGATGCTGCCGCCGAGGAACAGGCCCTGGATGAGGGATCCGAGGGTCACGAAGAGGAACCCCGTGGCCAGATTGACCGCGGGGATGGCGATGAGACCCGCGACCCCGCCGTTGAGGACGAAGAAGGCTCGTCTCCGCGGATCGTCGCCGAGCAGGATGCCGAAGCACCTCTTCTGCCGAGATCGCTCCCAGCCGAGGACTCTGCGGCGCAGGCTCGACGCGGGAGGAAAGGCAGCGGCGAGGATGAGCGGCACACACAGCAGCACGCCCCACAGGATTCCCACGACTGAGGCGCTCCAGCGGACGGCGAACATGCGGGATTCTCGAGGAATCCGCGCGGTCAGCGATGTCGGCCAGGGCATGAGTCGATCGTAGCAACGCCGCACGCGAACGCCCTGGGGATTGACCGCATTCCCGTCTTCCGGGTTTCCGCACAATCTGGCCCGGCTCTCCGGGTTCGAGTGTGCACTGCACCGCGTTCCCTCGTCGAATGCCCGTCGATAGCGTGGGTGAGCATGGACCTCGTTCTTGACATCCTCCGCACGACGATCGAATCCCCGTGGGTGTATCTCCTCGTCTTCGTCATCGCCGGCTTCGATTCCCTGATCCCGGTCGTCCCCTCCGAAACGATCCTCATCGCTGCCGCCGCCTATGCTGCCGCAGGCATCCCGAATCCGGTCGGGCTCGTTCTGGTGGCGGCATCGGGCGCGCTGGTCGGCGATTTCGCGGCGCACCTGGTGGGACGCGGAGGGGGTTCTCTGGTGCATCGGTGGACCCGGTCCCCGCGAGTACGGCGCATGGTTGAGCGTTCAGAGGAGATCTTCGCCCGCCGAGGTGGGGCGATGTTGATCAGCGGGCGCTTCGTTCCCGGTGGTCGCACGGCTGCAACCCTCGCCTCGGGGATCTTGAGGTATCCGCGCGCACGTTTCCTGGCCTTCGACGCTGCCGGATGCCTGACCTGGGCACTGTATTCGACGGGGATCGGTCTGCTCGGCGGTGTGATCTTCGACGATCAGCCATTGCTCGCAGCGGCTCTGGGCGTCGGCATCGCCCTCGTGATCACCGGTGTTGCTGAAATCACGCGCAACGCCCTGGCCAGGAGGAGGGCCCGGGCAGAGGGCATCGATGCGGCGCACCGAGGCCGTTCGAATTGGACAGCTTGGAGCGTCGGCGTGGCATCATGAAAGGGATGTCTCAAGCACTTGTGTGGTATGTCAGCTACGGTTCGAACATGTTTCGTGACAGGCTCGCCTGTTATCTGCAGGGCGGCCGTCCCCCGGGTGCCTTCGTCACCTATCCCGGCGCGAGGAATCCTGCGCCGCCCGTGGCGGAGATGGGCGTCGAGCTTCCCGGATCCATCTACTTCGCCGGCAGCTCGACAGTGTGGGGCGGTGGAGGAATGGCCTTCTACGACCATCATGTGCCGGGCCCGACACCTGCCAAGGCCTATCTCATCACTGCTGAGCAGTTCGCCGACGTCGCTGATCAGGAGATGAACCGGGCACCGTCATCCGAGAACCCGTTGGAGACGCTGGCCTCACAGCTGCCCGTCGGATCCTCCCACTCGGTGGGCCCCGGCGGCTATGAGACCCTGCTGGTCCTCGATCGCAGGGATTCGATCCCCATGGTCACGTTCACCTCGGCGCACGGATCGGATTCGGTCACCCACACTGTCCCGGGCGAGCCGTATCTGAATATGCTGCGGCTCGGCGTCGATGAGGTCAACTCGGTGTCGACGGTTGACGCCGCGGTGCCCATCAGCCCCGCCGCAGCCACTCTCCAGCCCGCAGCTGCACAAGTGTGAGGTCGAGCAGCGGGGTGGGCACACCGAGATCAGCTGCCGTCTTCACCAAGCTCGTGCTCACAATTCGTTCTTGAGTTCCGCGGCTGCAGCCGTCGGATCGGCTGCGGCTGTCACCGCTCTCACGACGACGATCCGCTGCGCGCCTGCAGTTTTCACCTCGTCGAGTCGTCTCCCGGCGGCGATCCCGCCGATCGCGAACCAGGGCTTTCTGCCGGTGAGGGCGAGCGCGGTCAGAGGTTCGGGGCCGATGGCGGGGCGGCCGGGTTTGGTCGGGGTCTCCCACACGGGACCGAGGCAGAAATAGTCGATCTCGGGGTCTGCCTCGGCAGCCTTCGCCTGTGCGATGGAGTGGGTCGAGCGGCCGAGGATCACATCCGGGCCCACCACCGCCCGTGCCTGCTCACTCGTGAGATCACCCTGGCCGACGTGGAAGACATCGGCTCCGACGAGGAGGGCGACGTCGGCCCGGTCGTTGACCGAGAAGAGTTTGCCGTGGCGGTGGGCTGCGTCCCTGAGCACTTCGAGGGCTTCGATCTCGGCTCGGGCCTCGAGGCTCTTGTCGCGCAGTTGGATGATGTCGACGCCACCGGCGTAGGCGGCGTCGAGGAACTCGGGAAGATCGCCCTGATCGGTGCGAGCATCGGTGCACACATACAGTGCGGCATCGCGAAGTCGGGCGAGTCGGGTGGCTCGGGTCTCATCTCGAACTGCGGTGTCCATTGTCATATCTGCGGCCATGATCCTAGAGTAGAGGAGTTCGCGGGAGCCTCGTAAAGAGGCTGAGAGGGCTTTGTGCCGACCGTTCAACCTGATGCGGATGATGCCGCCGGAGGGAGAAGCACGTGCACGCCATTGTCATCGGGGCAGGAATCATCGGCCTGTCCACTGCCTGGAATCTGCGCCGTCGCGGTGTCCGGGTCAGCGTCGTCGATCCTGATCCTGCCACGGGTGCCTCCCATGCGGCGGCTGGAATGCTGGCCCCGGCCGCCGAGGTGGTGTGGGGGCAGTCGCCTCTGTATCCGCTCATGCGCGCCTCGGCAGATCTCTACCCCGACTTCGCCGCCGACCTCGCCGCCGAATCCGGCCGCGATCTGGGGTACTCGAGCGCCGAGACGTTCGTCTGCGCCGGTGATCGTGCCGATCTCGCGTCGCTGCGTGAACTCACCGAGCTGCAGCGATCGGCCGGTTTCGATGTCTCCCTGATCGCCGGTTCCGCCGCTCGGAATCTCGAACCCTCCCTGGCCCCGGGGGTCAGCGGTTGTGTGACGATCCCCGGAGATCATTCGATCGATCCCCGTCGGGTGACCGCCGCTCTCATCGACGTGCTCGGCGTTGACATCGTCCGGGCTCGGGTGTCCCGTCTGCTCAGCGGGCAGGGCCGAACCGTCGGGGTCGAGCTCACCGACGGGACGACGATCAGTGCCGATCAGGTCATCGTCGCGGCAGGCGGTGCCTGCAATGAGATCGCAGGGGTGCCGACGCTGCCCCTGCGTGAGGTCTGGGGCGAAGTGATCAGGCTCCGCGCCCCAGAGTCCCTGGCTCCGCTGCTCACGCACACGATCCGTGGTCTGGTCAATGCTCGGCCCGTCTACATCGTGGCCCGGCCCGATGGTGAGCTCGTCCTCGGTGCCACGATCCGCGAGGACGGGAACTCGGGGATCAACGCCGGTGGGGTCCACCGGCTGCTGCGGGATGCCGAGCGCATCATTCCGGCCATCCTCGATTGCGAGATCACCGATATCACCACTCGCGCCCGACCCGGTTCACCCGATGACGTGCCGATCATCGGACGCACCGATCCCGGCTGCCTCGTGGCCACCGGCTTCTTCCGCCACGGCATCCTCCTCGCCCCTTTGGGGTCCCGTCTCACGGCCGATCTCGCGTGCGGCAGCGAATCATCCTGGGCGCCGGCCGGAACGCTCGCTGCGGTGGGGCCCGAACGCTTCGACGCACAGCGCCCGCCCGGCTGCACACAGCACGCCCAGCGCACCGAACCGATCCAGCAACCAGCAGGGAGTCATCCGTGACCGACACGATCACCATCACGCTCAACGGCGAGGCCCGCGAACTCGCCCACCCCACGACCGCCCGGCAGCTCGTCTCCGGCATCGTCGACAAGGAGATCGGAACCGACGGCACCCCCGTCGACGGGACCCGTCTGGGCCTCGCCGTCGCCGTCGACGGCGAGGTCGTCAGGCGCGGACGGTGGGCCGAGTTCGCACTGGCCCAGGGACACAGCGTCGACGTCGTCACCGCCGTGCAGGGAGGCTGACATGACCTGGACGATCAACAATGTGACCCTGCAATCCCGACTCGTCATGGGCACCGGAGGTGCCAGCTCACTGAGCATCCTCGACCAGGCGCTGCAGGCATCGGGCACCGAGCTGACGACGGTCGCTCTGCGCCGCTATGACGGCAATGCCCAGGATTCGGTGTTCGCGCTCCTGCAGCGCCTGGGCATCCGGATCCTGCCCAACACCGCCGGCTGCTACACGGCCCGCGATGCGGTGCTGACCGCTCGATTGGCTCGCGAGGCCCTCGAGACTGACTGGGTGAAGCTCGAGGTCATCGCCGATGAGGAGACCCTGCTGCCCGACCCGATCGAACTGTTCAAAGCGACGGAGGAGCTCGTCCTCGACGGGTTCACGGTCTTCGCCTACACGAACGACGATCCGGCCCTGGCCAAGCGGCTCGAAGATGCCGGAGTCGCGGCGGTCATGCCGGCAGGTGCACCGATCGGCAGCGGTCTGGGAATCCTCAACCCCCACAACATCGAGACGATCGTGAACCGGGCGCAGGTTCCGGTGATCCTCGACGCCGGCATCGGCACCGCCTCCGATGCGGCACTGGCAATGGAGCTCGGCTGCACGGCTGTGCTTCTGGCCTCGGCCGTCACCCGGGCCCATGATGCCGGAGCAATGGCTCGCGCCATGTCGCTGGCCGTCGAATCGGGACACCTCGCCGCCCACGCCGGACGGATTCCGAAGCGACCGCTGGCCCTGGCCTCCTCGACGTTCGACGGGATGGTGACCCCGGCATGAGCCCGCAGACCGCTCCTGGCCCGCTTCTCGAGCCGATCGAGTCCCTGAGTCCACGGGAGCTCGGCCGCTACGCCCGCCACCTGAGCCTGCCGGGCTTCGAAGACGAGGGACAGCGCCGACTCCGGGCCGCCTCGGCGCTGGTCATCGGTGCCGGAGGACTGGGTGCTCCGGTCCTGCAGTACCTGGCGGCGGCCGGGATCGGCCAGATCACGATCATCGACGATGACGTGGTCGAAGCCTCGAACCTGCAGCGTCAGGTCCTCCACCGCGACACCGATATCGGGCGAGCAAAGGTCGACTCCGCACGCGATGCCCTGCTGCGACTCGATCCCGAGCTCGAGGTCGCCGCGATCAGTGAACGGCTGAGCCCCGACAATGCGCTCGAACTCTTCGGCTCCCACGATCTGGTCCTCGACGGTGCCGACAACTTCGCGACCCGCTACCTGTCCAACGATGCCGCCGAGCTCACCGACACCCCGTTGGTCTGGGGCACCATCTTCCGCTTCGCGGGTCAGGTGAGCACCTTCGTCCCCGGCCACGGGCCGATGCTGCGTGACCTGTTTCCCGACATCCCCGAAGCCGATTCAGTGCCGAACTGTGCCGAAGGCGGTGTGCTCGGGGTCCTGTGCGGCACCGTCGGCTCGGCGATGGCCACCGAGGCTGTGAAACTCATCTGCGGCATCGGCACACCGCTGATCGGACGGCTGCTGCGCTATGACGCGCTGGCCTCCGACTACTCCACGCTGCGATTCTCACCGGATCCGGACCGTCCACCGGTGACCGACCTCGCCGAGGTGGCTGTGGCCTGTGCCGCTGCCGGGCCCCGAGCAGGCGGTCTCGGCATCGTCGGTGAGAACGAGATCGGCATCGACGAATATCTGGACGAGTCCGGGCCGAGCGTTCTCGTCGATGTGCGGGAGGAGTGGGAACGGCAGATCTCCTGCATCCCCGAATCCGTTCATGTCCCCTTCGAGGCCATTCGCTCCTCGGGGTGGAGCGCCCTCCACACGGCCCTTGACCTGCCGCCGACCGGGCACGAACCGACATCGCTCGACATCGTCGTCCACTGCAAGTCGGGGGCACGATCCGCTCAGGCCGTGAAGCTGCTCCGGGATGTGGCACCACCGGCTTCGCGTCTGCGATCTCTGGCCGGTGGCATCGACGCCTGGGCTGCGTCAGGACACGAGACGGTTCATGCGCCTGGACAGTCCCTGCTGGCCGGCTCTCATGACACCTGAGTGCATCCTCGACGCCACCGGCCGCATCATCCTGATGGACCTGCGTCGGGTGGTGACACACCAGACGAAGAGGATCGTGGTGATCGGTCCCGTCTGCTGAACCGACCAGGTGCCCGTCCCCCGCAGGTCTCCGTCGGCGAAGAAGGACACGGAGTTCGGTGGGTCCGCGTCCTCGAGTTCGATGCCGAACCTCAGCTTCAGACCGATGGGGCTGTCGACCTGGATGTCGGCTCGGCTGCCGGGCACAAGCGTGTCATCGATGGGCACCGCCATGGACAGGCCGGGCCACCACTGCGGCCACGATCTGATCTCGGTGAGCACGGTCCAGACGTCTGCCGCCGAGGCGTTGACCCTCCAGCGGTTCTCGAAGTGGAAGTAGGCGGACTCATCGGATCGCGGTCGCACATGCTGATGAGCCTGTTCATGCGTCATGGGACTCCCCTGGGTTCAGCCGTGACGGGCGCTGAGTCGACCGCCTGGCTTCGACGGTAGTGTGGAGAACGTGATTGAGGAAAGTTTCATCAGCTCCCGCCGACCCTCGCCCCTGGGAGGACGCAAGCCGACGAAGGACGATCTTGCCGAGTTCGCCACCGACGACCCCGACGCCATCGACGATGTCCTGCCCGGGCGACCGGGTGAGCTGTCGATGCTCATCGTCGGGATCAACCCGGGTTTGTGGACAGCCGCGGTCAACGCGCCCTTTGCCCGGCCGGGCAATCGTTTCTGGCCCTCGTTGCATCAGGCGGGTCTGACCGATCACCTCGTCGATGCCTCGCTCGGGCTCTCCGTCGACGACGAAGCGCACCTGCTCTCACATGGCATCGGCATCACGAACCTCGTCGGCCGGGCGACGACTCGTGCCGATGAGCTGGGCAAGCAGGAGCTGAAGGACGGTGCCGCTCACCTCGTGCACCGCCTCGCCGAGATCCGGCCACGTGCGGTCGCGATCGCCGGTATCACCTCGTTCCGGACCGGATACTCACAGCCGAAGACCCAGCTCGGACAGCAGGATCCGTCTCTCATCGACGGATGGCCGGACGACATCGCTCTCCATGTCGTGCCCCAGCCCAGTGGCCTCAATGCCCACTATCAGGTGGCGGACCTGGCCCGGATATGGCGCGAGGTCTGGGGCAGCATCGAAGACTGACCCACTCGGCCCGAGGACGGGGACGGTTCAGTGAGGTGGTGCGAAATGCTCGCGGCAGCGTGCGACGTAGGATTCGAGACCGCCGATATGACTGGCGTCGATGTCCGTGGCGCGGGGTTCGAATGGTGTCTGGTCCACCGCATCACCTATCTGCCCGTTCGTAGCCATCTGCCCGTTCGTAGCCATCTGCCCGTTCGTCCGGGCGGGTGACCCCACTCGTTGGTGGAACACGGCGTCCCTGCCGCAGATCGTGCACACCGCAGTGAGCTTGAGGACGTCCTCTGCACCGGCCATGAATGTCGGCATCGGTTCAAAGGGCCCGCCGTCGAATGTCACGCACAGACCTTCGACGATGACCGTGGTGCCGCGTGTCATCAGGTCGAGGACGACCGGCACAAGATCGGGGCCGAAGAATTGGGCCTCATCGATGGCGACGAGGCCCCAGTCCTCGTCTCGGGCCACCTCGGCGAGGGACTCGACATCACCGACGGGCACAGAAGGAATGTTGACTCCGATGTGAGAGGTGATCGCGGACAGGTCGGAGCCGGTGTCGAGCGAGTGGCTGACCACGAGCACTTTGACCCCGGCGATCTTCGCGCGTCGGACCCGACGCATGAGCTCCTCGGACTTCCCGGAGAACATGGGACCGGCGATGACTTCGAGTCGGCCCGCCGGGCGGGGCGAGGCGAGGGGATGCACAGGCATGCTCACAGCCTACGCCGCGGCCGGTCCCGACAGCACACAACCGTCGACGATGATCATCGATCAGTCCAGACAGAACTCATTTCCCTCGGGGTCTGCCATGACGATGAATCAAGTCTCCATCGGCGGGTTCGGGTCGACTCGCTCGAGTCGTCGTGCGCCCGCATCCAGCAGACGATCGCACTCGGCTTCCAGGGCCTCCATCCTCTCCTCGCCCTGCAGCCCCGGGGCCGCACGCACATCGAGATGCACCCTGTTCTTGACGATCTTGCCTTCGGGCACGATCTGGAAGAACAGCCGCGGTCCGCGACCCTGCGGGTCCTCGATCGCGGCGCGGAACTTCTCTTCCGGTATGTCAATGTCCAGGTCCTCGACGAACGACCGCCAGGCTTCGAAGGGATCATCGTCGGGCTCGAGCCGCACCCCGGGCGGGCCAGGTATGACGTATCCAAGCGCCGCGGCCCAGAAGGTGGCCTGCGCGACCGGATCGTGACAGTCGAAGGTGATCTGCACTGCTCGGCTCATTGCTTCTCCTCATTGAGACGGTTGCTTCAAGGGTACCTATCAATTGGACGATTCGTTTCGACATCTGACCAAAGCGGGTCTACGGTGCGGACAGCTGCCCGGACAGCGGAAACAGACTCGGCACGTCCTCACGCACGGTCTCTCCGAGTCGCAGTGCCCCGCCGAAGAGCTTCTCGATCGCATTCACTGAGTGCAGAACTCGGTCCCGGGACACCGGAGGCATGAGTTCACCGTGTTTGAGATATCCTTTCAATGACCCGGTCGCCGCCATCTTCAGACCGATGCGACCGGCGATCAGCCAGGTGATGCACTCCGCTTCGAAGCGAGCCTGTCTGCCGTCCAGATCGGCATCGCTGGCCGCTACGCCCAGGTCCGGGCGCGCCCCACGGTGCCCGGCGTAGATGAGCGCCAGTTCGAAGAGCACACGGGCCAGCATCACCGTGGGGCTCTGCGTCGTCGGCAGTCCTGCGATGGAAAGACCCTTTCGCCGCAGCACGTCCATGACGAGGCGATGCCCGTCCCAGGTGGGCGCTCCAGCGGCTGTGAACGGGTTCATCGCTGCGTCCGGAACCGGTGGTCCGTGAGTGTCGGCGACATCGTAGACGAAGCGCACCGGCGCGAAGGGATGCAGGACGACAAGCACTTCGGCATCGTCATTGAGCAGACGGTCGTGCTTGTCCTGCCATGCGCGCTCCGTCTCCACGAAGATGGCGCCGGCGTTCTGTTGCGCCAGCAGCGCCGCATTGAACGCGGCGATGTGAGGGAATCGGCGAACGAAGGCGAGCAGCTCGTCCCAGGCGATCACGGATCTGTGGCTGCCGGCCTCGGCGTACAGTGCGTCAAACGAGTTCACGTTCTTGTCCATGTCCTTACGCTAGGACCCGGCACTGACATAGCCGCCGATGCCTGGAATGGTCACGGTGGACCCTGCGGGCCTAGCATCGAAGAACAATGTCGATGCCAGTCCGCACCGGCAAGCTGTCCTCAGGAGGAAGACATGACCGATGACAATCACAATCTGACTATCCGCATCGGCCATGACGAGCTCATCATCCGTCAGCGCTATCAGGTGCTGAGCATCGTCAACGACGTCCTCATCGGCGTCTGGTTCCTCATCGGCAGCTTCATGTTCTTCTCCGACGAGTGGGTGTTCGCGGGTACCTGCCTGTTCGTCATCGGCAGCGTGGAGATGCTCATTCGACCGGTGATCCGCCTCGCCCGACACGTGCATCTGCAGAGGATCCGCGGACCTGAGACACCGACCACGGACGCCACATACGACTTCTGAACGAACCACGGCTCATGCCGTCGACCGGTTGGTGATTGCGGCCGCGATCGACAGCGCCCGATCCCGGTGTCGAGCCCAAGCGGTGCACTGCCTCGGCATGCCGGCTCTCACTACGCGATGACGGTTCCGGGTCCACTCACAGCCGTCCCCCGCACAGACGCAGGATCCGATCCGACTTCTCTGTCGCCCACCGCCAGTCGTGGGTGGTCGTCAGAATCGCCCCGCCGCGGCCGAGAAACCCGTCGATGAACATGTTCAGCCGACGGATGGCCGTGTGGTCCCTTCCAAGTGTCGGCTCGTCGAGGACGATGATTTGGGGGCCGGGAATGAGTGCCGAAGCCAGCACAAGATCTTTGCGGCGATCGATGCTCAGGTCGTACGGATGCGTCTCGCTCACCGCGCTCAGCCCGGTCTCCACCATCGCCGAGGCGACCGCCTCCTGTCGCTGGGCACGGACCTTGGCGCGATCGCGGCGCCGATGCTGCGGCAGGGGCGCCGCTCGCGTGAGTTCCTCGCGGACCGTCGCTGCGAACAGTTGGCTTCCCGGGTCCTGCCCCACCCACCCGAGGTGAGGTGCGCGTCGGTGCGCAGGAGTTCCCCCGAGATCCAGTCTCCCGCCACAGTCGTCGACCGTGATCGTGTTCGGGGTTTGGGTGCGCGTGTCGAGGAGGCCGACGAGGCTGCGCAGCAAGGTGGACTTGCCGGCTCCGTTTGACCCCATGATCGTGACGAGTTCGCCGGCGCCGACGTCGAGGTCGATGCCGTCGATGACGGTGATCGATCCACGGGAGACGGTGAGGTCTCGGACGGCGAGTGCGCTGGGCGTCGTCGGCGAGGGCACCGCGATCGTGGGCGAGTTCGTCTCGGTGCTGGCGGGGGCGAATGGCTCGCGGGGCCGAGTGTCCCAGATCCCGTGCCGCTGCCAGTCCGTGCTCGAGACGTCGGTGCCGCGCGGGTGCAGGCGGCCGGAGGCGAGGATGCTCAGTCGATGGCTGGCAGCGGCCACTTCGTCGAACTGGTGTCCGGTCGTGAGGACGCTGCCCCCGGTCGAGCAGAATTCGAGCAGCACCGTGGCCACGAGGCGCCTGGTGTCGGGGTCGAGCGACAGCGAGGGCTGGTCGAGGATCAGCAGGGACGGTCGCAGGGAGAGCAGACCTGACAGCGCCACGAGCTGCCGTTGGCCTCCGGAGAGCGTTTCGAGGCGTCTGTCCCACAGCTCGGCGATTCCCAGGGATGCGAGGGCCTTCCGTGCACGGTGTTCGGCAAGTCGGCTCTCGTGTCCGTGCAATCGTCCGGGCAGCTGCACCTCATCGCCGACGCGGCTCGTCATTCCGCTCAGCTGAGCCTCCGGGTCGTCGCCGAGCATCACCGCGGTCCCCGCGACGTGGACGGTGCCGGCCGAGGTTCCGCTCTCATCCAGCAGGCCTGTGATCAGGCGACCAAGTGTGGATGTCCCGGCCTGCGATGCGCCGAGGATCGCGTGCATCTGCCCCGGGGCCAGGCTGAGGTCGATCTCGGTGAGTGCGGCGAAGGAGGCGCCTCTGTAGGTGAACCCTGCTCTGTCGAGTTCGAGGGTCATGGTCTCAAGCACCGCCGAGCACCTGTTCGGCGGTGGGCAGGGGCAGAAGACCGGTCACGGAACAGACGATGAGGACGCAGGTGAGGACGGGAGCGCCTCGGCGCAGGAGTCTCTGTCCCCGGCCGTCACGGTGGTCCTGCAGCGACGAGGGCCGAGTCGATTCGTCGAGTCCGCGCTGGGCGAGGACGTCGTGGCGCTGTTCGACCTCGATGAGGATGGAGGTGAACAGACCCGTCACGATGCTCGGGAGCAGGCGTGTGCGGATCAGCCAGCTGCCGACATTCCATCCGCGACTGGCTCGGGCTTCGAGGATCTGTCCGGTGCGGGCGCGGATGAGTGGGATGAGTCCGATTGCCGAGGCACAGATATAGGCGACCGACGAGGGCAGCCGAAGAGTCCTCAGCCCGTCGAAGAGTCGCGCCGAGTCGGTTCCGAGGCCGAAGAGCGCGCACAGGGATACGAGTGCGCTGACTCGCAGCCAGATCTGGACGGCGATCGCCAGTCCTTCGACGGTGAGTCTGGCGGGTCCGAATTCCCACAGCACGCTGACTTCGGTGCCGGGATAGAACAGTCCCTGCACGATGCTGAGGACGAGCAGCGTCGGCAGGCACAGCACACCGACGCCGATCAACCAGGTACGCAGGCGCACGGTCGGTGCGACCGCCGCGGAGACGAATGTGGCGATCATGATGGCGATGGGCACGACCGGGGAGGGAATGCCGAACACGAGCAGCAGGGAGCAGGCAAGGACGATGATCTCTGTTGCTGGGTGCCAACGGCGTGTGCTCTGCTGTTCCCGGTCGAGAACAGTCGTGGTCATTCAGCTGATCCGGGCCGGCCCGACGCGCTTCTTGCGGGGCAGACTGTGGTCGGTGAATGGGTACCGGTCGAGAATGCGACGCGGCAGGGTTCTGACCACGACATAGGCGAGAGCGAAGATGAGCGCCTTGTCGACGATGTCGGAGAACAGGCTCTGTGCCAAGGTCGCATTGAGCATTTCGAGGCCCGCCGCCTGCAGAATGGCGACGACTCCTCCGGTGCCCGAGCCCAGGCCCCCGCCGAAGACGTAGGCGGCGACGGGGGCGCCGAGCGCTCCGGCCGGAATCCCTGCCACGGCTCCGGTGATGATGGCGAACCAGGGGGTGCGGAAGGCGCCGAGACGTGCGGCCCAACCGGCTGCTGCGCCGATGAATGCCGCTCCCGAGCTGAAGGCGATCACGCTGGGGCTCAGCGTCACTCCCCAGATGAGGTTGGAGATGATGCCGGTGAATGCTCCGGCTGCGGGGCCGGCGAGGACGCCGATCATCACGGTCCCGATCGAGTCGAGATAGAGCGGGATGGGGGTGACATTGCCGACGATCTGTCCGATGACGATGTTGGCGGCGAGGGCGACGGGGATGAGGGCGATGATTCGCCGTGGAATGAGCGGCAGGGTGCCGGCGGCGAGGAGGATTCCTCCGACGAGGTAGCCGAGCATCACCCACAGGGTGGTGTGACCGAGATCGGTGCCGAGGTTGGCCGGCTGTGTGAGCAGGACGGCGATGTAGGTGCCGAGGATGACGAGGGTGCCGAGGAAGGTCAGCGCGAGGGGAATTCGATTGCCATTGCTCCGGTTTTGTGCGGGACCGACGGTGTGCGTCGGCCCCTGCCCAGACTGTCGGGGTGTCGTTGTCATGATGTGTGTGGTCCTCTGTTGAGTGTTTCGCCGAGGTGGTCGAGGAAGTTCCGTGCATCGATCGTGCGGATGATCTCAGCGTTGCTGTCCTTGCCCCACCGTCCCAGCCAATCGGCGACGGTTTCGCCTCGTGTGAGTGTACCCGTGAGTTCGACGTCGATCGGCGCGCACACCGTCATCGCCCAGGGCAGAATGCCCGTCGTTCCGTTCGGGACGACCCCGTCCCTCGCTGAGGTGGGCCCTCCACGGCCTCCGCGTGCCCATTCGATTGCACAGGCGAGGACGAAGGGGTCGTGGATGTGGGCGACGTAGCCAAGCCCGTCCGAGTCGTGGAATTCGAAGTAGAACCGCAGGGCCTCGGCCATCTGGGTCAGCCAGCCGGGCCACGGAGATTCTGACGTGCGGCCGGCGGTGAGGATGTCGCTGAGGCGTTCGGGTGTCATCTCGAGCGCTTCGGTGGCCTCGATCGGTGCGATGACGGGCAGGTGCGGCAATGTGGCCTCGTGCTCAGCTCGATCGAAGGCGGAGATGACGGCCGCAGTCGACTCCGGGTCGAAGCTGACGTTCCATTCGGTGGTCGGTCGGGTGTTGCCGCGATAGTTGAATGCCCCGCCCATGATGAACAGCCGCCTCATCAGGTTGGGCAGATCTGGTTCGATATCGAGTGCCAGAGCGAGGTTCGTCGCAGGTCCGATGACGACGCCGATGAGTTCACCGGGATGGGCCCGTGCCGCATCGACCCAGGCCTGGGCTGCGCTGATCGTGCTCATCGGTGATCGCGGCCGCGGCAGTCGAGCGTAACCGGCCCCAGTGGGCCCGTGGGTGAGGTCGCCATATTCGGGTCCGGTCGCGAGCGGGTCGGCAGGGTCCTTCCCGCAACGTCCCGCCTGCCAGATCGTGGGCAGGTCGCTGCCCGCGTGGAGGGCGATGTCCTCGCGCCCGGCGAGCTCGAGCCAGCCTCGGGCATTTGCCGCGACCTGCGCTGTAGGCACGTTTCCGCCTGAGGCTGCGATGCCGATGATGTCCACGTCGTCTTGGCACAGCAGATATCCCAGCGCGATGGCGTCGTCGATTCCGGGATCGCAGTCGAGGAACAGAGGCAGTCTGGATGGCATGCGCTCCATTCTGCCGGAATCGCGCCGCTTCCTCACCACCGGCTCTTGCGTGTCCAGTTTCCGCAGGGCTGGGTCGATCCTCGTCTCACCAACTGGCAGCACAGGTAGATCGTCTTCGCCGGTGGTTCGTCGATTCCGAAGGCATTGCGCAGGTCGATGGGCTCCTCCGATCTGAATCCCGTACCGATGACCTCTCCCCATTCCGCCCCGGTGAACCACGGGTGAGAGGACACCCAATACGCATTTCTGAACATCTCGCAGTCGCAGCAGCAGGCGCCCATGCTTCCCAACCTCTCCAGCAGCGCGGTGGCCCGCGGCGCGGTTCGATCGCGGAACGTCAGCGCGAAGCGGTGTGTTCCATCGCATCCGAACTCGCCGAGCTGGCGGAAGACGTAGCAGACCAAGCACTCCCCCGCCCGCGGAGTGAGGATCCGGGCGGAGGCCGCATCGACGACGGTTCTGACTTCTGATTCCATGATGTCTTCGTCCATGAGGCCACGGTTCCAGACGGCACTGACACGGACTTATCCCAAAGTGCTCATGTGACCGATATATGTACTATTCTGCCTGTTCAGACACTCGGCATCCGGTTGCGCATAGAATCGGGTCCATGAGCATTCTTGTCATTGGTGAGGCTCTCATCGACATCGTCAGTGCAGCCGGATCGCCGGATCGCTATGCGCCGGGTGGGGCTCCGGCCAATGTCGCCCTCGGCCTGGGGCGTCTCGGCTCGACGGTCGATCTGCTCACCGACGTCGGTGATGATTTCCACGGCGGGTTTCTGCTGGCCCACCTGCGGGAGTCGGGTGTCAGCGTGCATGCACGGCCGACGGGTTCGACCTCGACGGCACGAGCCGTGCTGTCGCCGGACGGATCGGCCGAATACGATTTCTCGCTTCGGTGGGCACCTGATGCCTCATTGGTCGACGACGGAGAGTGGTCGGCGATCCACGCCGGCTCGATCGCGGCCTTCCTGTCCCCCGGTGCCGCGGCCGTCGACGCTCTCCTGGAGCGGGGGCAGGCGTCCTCGGCTCTCCTGTGCTTCGATCCCAACATCCGCCCGACCATCATCGGAGCACACGAGTCGGCCCTCACCCGGTTCGAGGTCCTCGCCTCACGAGTCGACGTGGTCAAACTCAGCGATGTCGATGCGGATTGGCTCTACCCGGAGTCAAACCGCGAATCCCAGATCGAGCGGATCCTCGACCTCGGTGCCTCACTGGTGGCACTGACACGCGGATCGGAGGACGCCATCATCGCCACCGCCTCGGCGAGGGTGAGAGCTCCGGTGCGCACGGTCGACGTCGCGGACACGATAGGTGCAGGAGATTCCTTCATGTCGTCATTAGTGCACGACCTGCAGGACTCACGCTCACAGTTCGATGCCATGAGCGAGAGCGAGCTCAATCAACTCGGCGAGAATGCCTCACGACGTGCCGCCGTCACGGTTTCTCGCGCGGGCGCCGACCTCCCCTGGGCCAGCGAAGAGGGCGCCTAACTGCTCGAGGACGATTCGGTGTCCGTTGCGACTGCCCTCGATCATGTCCGGACCGACGAATGACACGACCTGATCGACGATCGAAACCCGCGTCCCCGCGGGGACGTCGGAGAAGGTCCACGTGATCAGGGCCGTGCCGAGCAGGTCTTGGCCTGACCACACGGTATCGGTGCAGACCGCATACGATCCCTCCTCGATGCAGATATAGGACATCGCGGCAGAGAATTCGAGCAGCGGATGCATCGTCAGCCCCCTTCACCCGCCGGAGAAGACGCTGTGGTTGCCGTCCTCGGTATCGGTCAGCAGACCGATGAACATGATTGCTCCCTCGAAATCGAATGTTCCAGGTGATCGCATTGTGGGTAGTTGCTGTTTGCAACCACCCACGATGCAACCACAGAGTTCCGGGCCGGACAAGCATCCTGAAAACGGTCAGCCGCTGGCCGGCCGATCGAACCGACCTATCATTCGGAGCCGGTGCCGCCCAGCGCGGCCTCGTACTCGGCCTGCAGTCGCTGCGAGGCTCGGGGTCGCGTCGGATCACGCAGCGCCGCGCCGAGGTGGGTCTCTCGCAGCTCGTCCATGAGGTCGTCGACGAGTTCAGGGGACTCGGCGAGGATGCGGGCGCGCACCGTCAGTTCCGGCGAGGTGGTTCGGTGGTTCATGCCCCAGGTGCCGAGCGCGACCATGACCGGCACGACCTGGATTCCCGCCTCGGTGAGGGTATAGGTCGCCTTCTGCCCTCTGACCGTGTCCGCGCGGGTGAGCAGGCCTTCGTCGACGAGTCTGTGCAGACGCGCGGCCAACATGTTCGATGCGATTCCCTCGTCGTTGAGAGTCAGAAGCTCACGGAAATGTCGCCGTCCGCCGAATACGATGTCGCGGAGGACGATGAGACTCCAGGAGTCCCCCAGCACTTCGACGGCGGCATTGATCGCGCAACCGGAGCGGGGCTCATTTCTCACTTCTTCCTCCCAAGTGGTTGCATTGCACAATCACTGCATTCTACGCTTGAGGCAACCATCGCTGACAATCACATCGGAGTGATCATGTTTCGTGCTCGCGTGCACAGCCAGTTCGTTTCCCTCGACGGCTTCTCCGCCGGCGATCATGTCACCTTCGACAAACCGATCGGTGATGCCCAAGCACTCTTCGGGTGGTTCGACGGGCGTGGCATCGAAGGCATCGGTGACGTCGAAGCTCCAGTGACCGTGGACCGGGCTCTCTTCGCAATGTGGGGTCAGGGTGTCGGTGCCGAGATCATGGGGCGAAAGAAGTTCGGGCCGCAGCACGGGCCGTGGCCCGATGACGGTTGGCGTGGCTGGTGGGGCGAGGAGCCGCCATTCAAGACACCGTGCTTCGTCCTCACACACCATCCCCACGAGCCTCTGCGCTTCCCCAATGGGACGAGCTTCGAATTCATCGATGCCGAGCCGACGCAGGTCCTGGAGCGTGCCCAGGAGGCGGCGAAGGGTCTGGATGTCCGCATCGGCGGTGGCCCATCGACGATCCGGCAGTTCCTCGCCGCTGATCTCATCGAATTCATGCACGTGGCAATCGTTCCGGTCACGCTGGGGCACGGGACGCGCCTGTGGGAGGGAATCGGTGGGGTCGAAGACCGCTTCACCATCGAAACGATCGGTTCCTCGAGCGGACTGACGCATCAGCTGTGGAACAGGAAGGATCGGGTGGGTTCGGCCTGAACCCACCCGATCCTGTTGAGCCGAGAGACCGCCGGCGAACGGTCGACCTCTTCAGGTTCGGCTATTCGCGAATGCTTCGATCACTTGATGGCATCTGCGATCGGAGTGCTTCCGTCGTAGAAGTTCACGGTCTGACGCACTGCGGCGTTCTTGTCGATGACGTAGGTCATGACATCGGCGACGAGCTCGCGCGAGGTGACCTTCGTGTCGCCGTCGGGTGTCACTCCGTCGACGTCTCCGTTCTCATCGGCCAACAGCACGCTGCCCTTCGACGGCTCCAGCGTCAGTCCGCCGGGTCCCAGGATCGTGTAATCGAGCGAGCTCGCCCGCAGGTGCTCGTCCGCACCGTGCTTGGCCTGCACGTAGGGGTAGAACGAACTGTCGGGATCGACTCGGTCGAGATCGACGCCGGCGGTCGCATAGGAGACGATGACGTAGCGGTCGACACCGGCCTTCGCACTGGCATCGATCGAACGCTTGGCCGCTTCGAAATCGACGGCGCGAGTCCGATCCGGGTTGCCGCCACCGGCGCCTGCCGAGAACACCACGGCCTTGGCTCCGGTGAAGAGTTCTTCGAGCTTGTCCGTATCGGCCGATTCGATGTCGAGGACGACCGGAGTGGCGCCCGCAGCCTCCACCTCGGCGGTCTGATCCGGGTTGCGGATGACGGAGTCCACCGAGTATCCGGCTTCCTTGAGCTTCGGCGCGGCCATGAGCGCGATCTTGCCGTGACCTCCGAGAATGACTACGCGGTCTGCCTCAGACATAAATTGCTCCTTCATCGGTGTGCTGGTGGCTCTGACATTGGCAACAGCCCCAAATGGCTGCGTTTTATTCCACACCGGGTATTCTCATCGTCATGTCGAGGTCTCCGCACATCGCTGCTGCCCTGCACACCATGGGCCGCGGCCACAAAGGCCCCTTCGCCCAGCGAGTCATGCTCCGCACGGGTTACGAACTGCGACACCCGCAACTGTTCGACCTCCTGTCAACCGCGCATGCGCGCTATGCGCGGCAGGTCCGATGACGTGAATGACCATGGACCCGAAGACACCGTCGCTCGATGTCAGCTACCCATTCACGGGCCGTTGGCTGGTCCAGAACAGTCCAGCTGATCGCGTACCCAGCCACGGAACGACAATGTTCGCCTCTGCACTCGCCATCGACTTCGTTCCCGTCGATGGGACCGGACGGTCGGCCCCTTACACTGTGGCATCGGTCTTCCGGTCAGAATCTCCGAACATATTCCCCGGGTTTGGCCAGTCGGTGCTGGCGCCGATAGACGGGATCGTTGTGGCCACCCAGCAGTCTGCGGCCGATCACTCGGCTCATCGGGGCCTGCCTTCAGTCCGGTATGCGCTGAGCCAGCGCAGCCGAATCGGTGGAAGCTGGACGTCAGCCGCCGGCAATCATGTCCTGATCGAATCTTCAGGCATTGTTGTCGCCATCTGTCACCTGCAGCGCGACAGCATCGCAGTCAGAAACGGACAAGAAGTGCGCATCGGCGACCTCTTGGGCCGTTGCGGAAATTCCGGGAACAGCACAGAACCCCACGTCCACCTGCAGGCCATGGACGGTCGTGAACCTGCGTCTGCCCGTGCGGTCCGACTGTCCTTCTCCGGCAATATTCCCAGCAACGGCACCGTGGTCGACGTCTGATGAGTCAGGCGATGCAGCGAAGGCTGCCATTCCCCCTGTGCACGATCGCCGCCATCGTCGTCTAACGTAGTCAGTATGCTTCGACGCCTTGCTGCCCGCGCGTTTTGGGCATTCGGACGGTGGAAGTTGGTCACCCAACCCGCCCCGAACCGCCCCACCGTGCTCATCGGTGCCCCTCATACGTCCAACTGGGACTTCGCACTCATGCTCGCGATCGCCTGGAGTCAGCGCATCGAGGTGCATTGGCTGGGCAAACACAGC
Organism: Brevibacterium marinum; assembly: GCF_011927955.1. Lineage (NCBI taxonomy): Bacteria > Bacillati > Actinomycetota > Actinomycetes > Micrococcales > Brevibacteriaceae > Brevibacterium > Brevibacterium marinum. The sequence goes on from NZ_JAATJN010000001.1 coordinate 3,240,510, forward strand.
CTGTTCGAGGGTTGGCGCGGCCCGATCATGCGCGGGCTCGGCGGCATTCCTGTCGACAGAACCGACCCCAGCCGCATTGTCGCCGAGGTGATCGACCGTGTCCATGCCGGTGAAGTCTTCGGCCTCGTCGTCACCCCCGATGGCACCCGCGGTGGCCACACCCATTGGAAGTCCGGCTTCTATCGGATTGCTCAGAAGACCGGCATGCCGGTGACACTCGGCTATGTCGATCGGACCACGATGACCACTGGGCTCGGGCCGACGATCGACATCACCGGTGACCTCTCCGCCGATATGGATCGAATCCGCACCTTCTACGCCGATAAGTGCGGTATCCGGCCTGAGAAACAGGTTGAGCCGCGACTGCGCGAGGAATGCGGACCCTAGAATGAGATCATGCGCGATTCGACCGAACCTGCCTCCACTCTGCTTGCCGCACTCAGCCGACAGCGGGAGAAACCTGCTCCTCTGAGCGCATTCAAAGTGGTCATCGACCGCTTCCTCGACAAGGACGAAGTCGTTCATCTCGCACTCGAGGGCAACGGATGGACGTGGGTCGACCCCTTGATACTGGCAACCGATCGGCGCGTCCTGCTTCTTCGCAGGGGCGTGTTCGGGTTCTGGAGCAGACTCGACGAGATCGCCGCCGGCGATGTCTCGGGCGCGAGCCTGAAGGTGAACATGTTCTTCGGCAAGGTCATCGTCAGTTCTCGCGACGGCAGACGCATTCGCATGGGGTACGACGCGGAAAAGCACGCTCGCGCCTTCGTCGACTCTCTCAACCGGATGGTCTCCGGCCACGACCGCTGATCTGCAGCTGAGGAGACGTATTTCGTGGATGACCTGCGTGTGCCTGCCGGACCTGGGATACCCCATGGGCTCGTCGTGCCGGGCAGCGAACTGTCCGAACAGTTCTCACGCTCCTCGGGCCCCGGGGGACAACATGTCAACACCTCCGACTCGCGAGTGCAGCTGAGCATCGACCTCGGATCGACGACGGTGCTGAACGAGGTCCAGCGACAGCGAGTCATCGCACGACTTGCCGCCAGGCTCTCCGGTACCGTGCTCACGGTCAGTTCGGACCAACAGCGCTCTCAGCTGAGGAATCGCAATGCCGCCAGAGCGCGTATCGCCGAACTCCTCCGAGGCGCACTGGCTCCACCAGTGGAGCGCAAAGCGACCACACCCTCACGCAACTCCCGGCGCCGGAGAGTCAGAGCCGAGCGGCGGCGATCCGAGATCAAACAGAATCGGCGACGACCTCGACCGGACTGACGTTTTCATTCGGGTAAGGCGAGTGATGTCGCGTGAGGTGACGACGAATGACATGAGTGGCAACGAAGAGCACAATGGGCCATATGAACAGCATTGAGATACTCACCGATCTGGCGCAGCGGCCTGTCGAGGCAGCCAAGCGCCTTCCCGCGCTCACACCCGAACAGCTCAACGCCCATCCCGGCGAGCACCCCAATTCGGTTGCCTGGCTGCTGTGGCACAGTGGACGCGAGGTCGACGCACAACTGTCCGACCTCACCGGTGACGAAGCGCTGTGGGAGAGCTTCAGAGACCGGTTCGGATTGGGACAGCTCGGCGACACCGTCGGCCTCGGTCACACGCCCGAGGAGGCGGCCGCGATCCAGGTTGATGATCAGCGTCTGCTCGTCGACTACCTGGAAACCACGCTGGGCTCTCTGGTGCGCTACGTCAGTGAGCTGTCGGAGAACGACCTCGGCGAGATCATCGACGAGAACTGGTCTCCCCCGGTCACACGCGGAGTGCGACTGACCTCAATCATCGACGATGCAGCCGTGCACGTCGGTCAGGCCGCCTATGCCGCAGGTGCCGTCACCGGTTAGGGCCTCTGCCCCGTACGTGCTCTGTCCGCATACGGGTTCGTCGGCTGATCGTCAGGTGCTCGGTCTCAGGCTATCGACCATGGTGCTCGCTGCCTGGTCTCCTGCTTTCGTCGGCAGGAGGGCGTAGACGTGCAGCTGGCCCTCTCCTTCGTGCCACGCCACTGATACGTCCGCGTCGTGGGCTCTGCCCCGCAGCACATGTGCGTCGGGGTTGAGCACGTCACGTGTGCCGGTGAGAATCGTCAGCGGACCGAGGCCTCCCATCTCGCCGAACAGCGGGCTGACGACCGGATCGTCCAGGTCATCTTCACCGCGCCATTCTTGGGCCAGAAACCGACCGCCGGGACGGCCCAGCCAAGGGTCGTAGGGTTGAACGACATCGATCTGCGGATTCGTCCAGGTCAGATCCAAGGCAGGCGACAGCAGGGTCGTGGCCGGCAGCTGCACGCCTTCGTCTCGCAGCTGCAGGGTCGCAGAAAGCGAGATCTGGCCGCCGGCGGAATCTCCTGCCAGCCGCACCTGATGGCCGCAGCCGAGTTCTGTGCGAATCAGGTCGATGACGCCGTCGCGTGCTCCGCGAGCCGTGCCGAAGGGCAGCAGCGGGTAGATCGGTACGATGACGCGTTGATCGGTCTCTCGAGCGATGCGGGCGATGAGCGTCCAGTGCTGAGGTGCGATCTCGTTGACCCAGCCTCCGCCGTGGACATAGACTACGACGGCCTCCGACCGCGTCCCGTGGGCTGCCGGAGTCGAAGGTTCAACATCATAGACCGGCCACCCCTTCGGGCCGGGCAGCCGACGATCCACACGCACACCCTGCAGTCTCGAGGGCGGAGCGTAAGAGGCGGGCCGAAGAAAGCGCTCACCGATACGCTGACGGGCACCTTCTGCGGTCATAAACGGACGATTGGCCCGTGTGACCCTGAGATAGACAGGGATGATCGATTCGGGAAGCAGGACGCGCAATGGATTCCTTTCACGCTCAGATGTCTGTGACGTTCACCTGCTCAGAGGCGAAGCATTGCAGTCGCGATGTCTTCGGTCGCCCTTTCCGGCATCTGCGTTCCCATACCCTCTTGGATCAGCAGCTGCGCGTCAGGGATCTCTGCGGCAAGCACCTCACCATTGCCGACGGGAAAGAACGGGTCGGCTCGACCGTGGATGACCAGACTTGGTATGCGCAGGTCGCCGAGGCGCTCTCGCCAGCGGGGTGAACAGTCGATCCGAGAGAAGACCTTGCCCAGCTGATTCGCCTGGTGGACCGAAGTCTCCGGCGTTGGGGTTCGGTCCCAGATCCGAGCGGCGGTGGCTCTCGCCTGTTCGGGATCGTTGCCCAGAGTGGTCGCGCCCTCGGCGGCATATTGGGCGACGGCTCGACGGTCGGTCCAGTCCGGTTGTGGGCGCGAGAGCACGGCCGACATCGCCGACTGGTCGTGGTCCGGCAGGTCATCGTCGACTGGGCCCGGCGCGACCGGCCTGGTGCTCACCAGCGTCAGTGCCGATACGACCTCCGGGTGATCAAGTGCCGCAACCTGGGCGGCCATTCCCCCGACTCCGACCCCACCGAGGTGAGCGGTCTCCGAACCGAGCGCGCAGATGAGTTTCGAAGCGTCATCGGCGAGGTCACGAAGATTGTAAGTCGGATCCTCCGGGTCACCGGTGGACGATTCCCCAGAGTCGCGCAGGTCGTAGCGAACGACTCTCCGGCCGCCCCCGGCCACTCGTCTGCACAGCGAATCGGGCCATGACAACATCGTGGTTCCGCCCGTGAGCAATACGAGAGGATCTTCTTCGCGGCCGAAGCTCTCAACACCGAGGTCGACGCCGTTGGCTCTGATAGTGGTCATACGGCACGATAGCACTGCAGGCAGCAGACCTCAGCCGCGTCCCGGACATGCTCACCGGCGGTCTCGCCGACTCCGACCCGGGGCGGTCCGCCGACGGCATCGCTCGATTGACGAGGTGCTCGTCGAGCCGCTGCCGCGTGGTTATCGAAGTCGTTCGGATAGGTATGCCTCTGCGATGCTGAGGTGTCCCTGGCTGCCGAGGGAGTTCTTCGCTGCCTGCGTGTAGGCGTGGTTCGCGAGCGGAATCTGCACCGTCTGGACGTCGGCTCCGCGGCCTCGGGCCGCGTCGGCCCATGCGAACTGGTCAGCGGGCGTGATGACGTCATCACGCATCGCGGTCATCATAAGCGTCGGCGGGGCGGAAGCAGTGAGGTGCGTGGCGGAATTCACTGTGGCGTAACGTTTCGGGAATTCCTCGGGGGTGCCGCCCGTGTAACTGGTCGCGAAGATGCGGGTACCCGTTCCCGCACCCGGACCTGCAGGTGCGTTCTCGTAGAGGCTCCTCACGTCGAACGCGGGGTAGTCGGCGACAATTGCAGACGGGGCGGGAACTTTCCCCCCGCACGACGATTCGGCGGTGCCCTCCGCTGCGGCACCGGCGGTGTTGGCAACCATGTTGCTGCCGGAACTCTCACCCCAAAATGCGAGACGCTCCATATCGGCACCGAGCGTGTCGGCATGGGCCTGAATCCAGGTCGCTGCGCACGCAACCTGGGAGGGCGCCTTCTGCCAGGTCGCGTTTTCCTTGGTGGCAAGTTCGTACTCGACCGACACGACCACGTAGCCGTGGTCCGCGAGTGTGCGAAGCTCTGAGCTCGCTGCGTTTGGTTCGCCCGCGATCCAACCGCCACCGTGGACGAACATGATCGTCGGTGCCGGGCCTTTCGCCTCCGCCGGTTCATAGATCGACAGGGAGAGGTCATCCCCCGAGCTCGTCTTCTCGTACACCTCCTGACGGTCGGGCGCAGCCGCGTCTATTGCGGACAGCCCGAACGTCGCGGTGAACAGATTCACCGAGCCACCGGCCGAGGTAATGGCGCTGACGAGAACTACGACCACAGCGATGTTCGCGACCGCGCCGATACCGCCGAGCACTGTTGCGATTGCACCGGTGCGCCGACGCCCCCTGCGCACAGCGAGGATTCCGACGAGGAGCACGATCAGCCCCACCAGAGCCACTATCGGCGCCACGGTGGGCGCCAACTTGGCCGCACCTGTGCTGAGAGGCCCAAGCCCGGGAAGGAGCGATGCGAGACCGATGATCGCGGCAATCACGCCCAGCCCAAGCGCGAGGATGAGCACCACTACGCGGAATGCTTTCGCGACGCCGCCTCGTTCCGAATGCCGTAACGAACTCTCGCTGTCGGCCATCTTCAATCCTCAACTTTCGATCTTCCAGGTTGACTCTCCACCCACATCAGATCTCGTCGTTGCGATCATATGCTGACGGCAGTGGTCACTATAACGCAGTGGCCTGAGCCGCATTCGACATACAACAGCGGAGAACCAGTCCGAGATCCTCGGCGTTGCCTCTGGCACGCTGGTCAGTCATGCAGGAGTGCGCTGTGGGAGGTGCTCCACGCCGCGCGGACCGCTGAGCCGCGCAGTGCTCCGCGAAGATCGATTCGACACGGTGGACGACCGTGCTGTTTCATTTGCCTCCAGTACGGGGTCGACTCACGTGCTGCGTGCAAACCGAAACGCCGCCCTCACCTGGGCACACCAGCCATCGAACCGATCATCGATGCCCGATCAGGGCCGGTGACTGAGACAACTCACTCCGTTTCCGAGTAACGGCATACTCGTGCCCGAAACGAAACGCGGAAACGTATACCATGTGGACATCGATGACCGTCCGGATAGTTCCGCCGTGAAAGGAAACCGAAGCATATGTCCCCGGACTCTGACGGAACCGCGCAAAGTCTGATCCTGGACGAGTCAATCGAGCCGAATCCGAGGAAGCTGTTCGACATGAGGGAACGCTTCGCTCCGATCACCAACCTGCTTGGTATCGGCGACCCAGATGTACAGAAGATCGGCGACCGATGGTGGATGTTCTTCGGTGGTTTCCACACCGGGTTCAAGAACAATCTGTTCAGTGCGAGTCTGCCCGCAGGTGCACCGCTGAGCAGCGACCAATGGGCGATCACCACCCAGAAGAACAAACCCCGACGTGCAGCTCCGTTGGTGGCTCAGCCCCGGCGAGGAAGTTGGGATGCCACCGGTCTCCACACACCAAGCTACGCCATCGGCACCGGGGTGGATGACTCCGGACAATTCTATGCTTGCGAGCGCATCTACTACGCGGGACGAAACTCGCCGAGCATCATCGACAACAGCAAACCGATTTCTATCGGCGTCCTCGAAAAGACTCCACGAGGCTGGGTACGGTACCCGCGGCCGGTTCTCGTCGGCACCTCCGAGTTTGCGAGCGTGCTCGAGCCGAAGGTGCGCTATCTCCAAGGCAAGTGGCGAATGTGGTACGCAACCACACCCCGAGTGGCCGGTAAGAGGACGCCCCCGATCTACCAGATCCGTTACGTCGAAAGCGAGGACGGTATAACCAACTGGAGCCCGCCCCGGGTGCTGTTCTCCACAGACGAGGGATACTTCGATGCTGTCGTGAATCCGAGTACCGATGGATACGAGATGGTGACCTGCCGCAGCGGCAACCTCTCCGGCGCATCCGCCTTCCCAACCCAGGGCTTGTGGTGGCTCTCATCGCAGGTTCCGTCAGGCAACCGGACAGATTGGTCACACGAACCCCTCCCGATCCTCGAGGTCGATTCCGCCGCCGCGGACTGGTACGCCAACGGCGTTGTGGGCCCCTCGGCCCAATACGGCGACACCGACGAAGACCGCAGCACGATGTACGTCTTCTTTACCGGAGTCAGTTGTGAGACTGACTGGCTGCGGGCGGCAAGGAAGTCAGTCGTCAGGGGGTCCAGGCCGCCATTCCCCGCGCCGTTCTATCTCAGCATCGCGAGGGCGCAGTTTCGCAGGGGACAACATACTGCTGGCCGTGCCATCGAGTGAGAGGAGATGACGACCGCTGGGTGACGCGAGCGCAGCAGCAACGACGCCGGGGTCCGGAACTGGCGGTTCCGGAGCCCCTCCCCGCTCCGACCGCTATACGTTAAACCAGAATTCAACCGAGTTTCGGCGCGTAGGGCCATCTGACCCCACAGTTACCCGTCGATCATCGGGATGGGATCCAACGATGGTGAAGGATCGGATCTCAGCCTCCCGTAGGTGTCCACGTCGATCCGCTGCCCGCCCACGAGGAACTTCTCGCGCTCGGTTCCCTCTTTCACGAACCCCGCACGCCTCGCTACCGCTCCAGATGCTGGGTTGTTCACCCGATGACCGAGTTCCAGGCGCGCCAGCTCGCCTGTCGTCAGCGCCCACCGAGCGATGGTGGCCGCAGCCGCGGCGGTCCATCCGCGTCCGCGAGCGGCATCGGTCATCCAATACCAGAACCAGCCGCTGCGATTCTCGTCGTCAACACTCACGCACACCAGGCCGACCAGCGCGTGGTCGGCAACGATGGCCCACGCATCGTGGCGCGAGTCCGACTTCACCAAGCGGCTCACATAGCGCTCAGCCTCAGCTAGCGTTGACACGTCGCCCTGGCGAGCCATGTCGGGGTTAGACATGAAGGCAGCGAGAACGGAGGGCGCATCAGCACGACGAAGCCGGCGCAATGCCGGGGGCGCAGCTTTCACCCGACGCTCAACGGCGTGATCGCGGCGACCTTGTCGCGTAGCGCCCGGCGCTCGAGCCGCAGCTCATAGTTCGACTGCAGGTTCATCCAGAATTCCTCGGACGTCCCGAAGTACCGTGCCAGACGGATCGCTGTGTCCGCGGTGATACCGCGCTTGCCGTGCACGATCTCGTTGATCCGCCGCGGCGGCACGTCGATGGACACGGCCAGCTTGTTCTGCGTGATCGCGAAGCCCTCTATGAAATCCTCCATCAGGATCTCTCCCGGGTGGATCGGCTCGATCAGGTCGGCCTCAGGGGTAGTCGACGAGTTCGACATTGTCTGCACCTCCCTCTCTCCAGACGAAGCAGAAACGCCATTGCGCGTTCACCCGGATGCGGTGCTGGCCGCGACGGTCGCCCACCAGCCGTTCCAACCGGTTCCCCGGAGGAATCCGAAGATCCTCCACATCCTTGGCCGCATGGATCAGCCCGAGCTTCCGCATGGTCACCCGCTGCACCGTCCGATCGACGCGCTTGACGTACTGCTCATGCCAGATGCGTTCAGTGTCCTTGCTCCCGAACGATCTGATCACGAAACCAGCATATAACGCGAGTCGTCAATAACGCTAGACGTTAAACTGGAATTCCACCACATGCCCACACGTGGGGCAATCTCACTCAGCAGTGGTAGTGCGCCTGCAGGATCACGAGACCATCGACGTCCACAGGTACACCAGCCATCGATCGTCGGTGATGCGCCGCGACCACGGACCCTGCGCTCCGTGCTTCATCTGCCATTCAAGGTCGTAGACCTCGACGGCGACATGGTCCTCGTTCACGCACTCGATCAGCGGCAACATGGTTGTGCACACCTTGCTGTTACTGATGGACATGATGTAAGGACCTCTTCGGTCAGACGATTGGTCGCACCATGGGGGCAGTCATGTCGTACCGAGAATCTGAACTCCACTACGTTCTGCAGCTGAACAGCCTCAGCGAGCGGCTCTCCCTGCTTCGCTCAGCGGGATCCCAGTGGGCCGACTACATCAAAAGTGGCCGTCAAGAAGTCCCGATTGCGCTCGCAGTTCCGTAATGAGAGATCGAATGCTCCATCGAACAGCGGTCTCCCTGAGCCGAGCATCACTGGCGCAATGGAGACCTTGATTTCGTCCAGCATCCCGGCGGATGCGAAGGACCCGGCCAGATTGCCGCCGCCCATCATCCACACGTCCTTTTCGCCAGCAGCCTCCTCGATGGCCGCACGATGATCAGTCGGTTCCCCGGCGAGGAATATGACATGCTCGTTCGCTGGTTTCAGGCCACGGTGGGTGAATACGAAGGTCGGCATCTGCGGCAACCAATCAGGATGGTTCTCGAGCACCCACCGATAGGTCGTCGCTCCCATTACCTGCGCACCGACGTCCGCTATGAGGGCGTCGGCGCTGCCTGGGCCGTCTACGTCGATATCCTGTTTGAACAGCCAGGCGAGCGAGTCGTGCTCGTCGGCCAGGAAGCCGTCCAAGGTGGTGGCGGTGTAGTAGCGGTAGCGATTTGTGTTTGTCATTACAGGCCTCCTGACATGTGGCGGTGCCATATGATCGGGTCGGGATCGAGATGATTGACATCAGTTCCGGACTGCGTCAGCATCCAGCGGACGATTTGGCGTCGGTGTGCCGAGAACGTGAGGACATGTGCGACGATCTGAGAGAACAAGAAGGACTCAGGCGGGTCGCACAGCGCGTCGATCACCCGGTCACCCCAGGCGCCGCGGCGTTCGATCGCTCGGGTCGTCGCGAGCCACCGGGCGGCGATCTCGTCATGTCGTCGACGTAACGTCACCGCGTCGTCCCTGCCTCCGAGGTCCGGCGAGTCCTCGCCGTCAATGCTGGCAAGCCATGGAAGCTTGTCAAGTGCGAGATGACGGAGTACGTCAGCGAGCGTGGTCTCCGTCCCTACCCACGACAGAACCTGATGTCCTGGCATCCGTACGCGCCGGTATTCCTGGTCGTCGACAGACGTCGCGGCCGCGAGCAAATCGTCGGTGTCGTCCAGATCGTGCCGGATCATCAACGCCACCACGTCGCCTGCGAACTGTTCCTCCTCGGCGTCGATATAGAGCACCGTCGGAGAATGGAAATGGATGCCGTTCGGTGCGGGCAACCAGTGCGTCCGTTCGCCCTGGGTCGGCCACGCACTCGGAGCACACCCGAACGCACGGGAGAACGCACGCGAGAACCCATCGGCCGAGTCGTATCCTGCCGAGAACGCTGTGTCCGTCACGGAGCTTCCGCGCCGCAACTCCCAGGCAGCTCGCTCCAACAACACTCGCCGCCGGATCGCCACGGGCGACTCCCCCGCCGCGCTGCGCACTTGACGTGTGAAATGGAACGGCGAGGAGTACGACGATCCGGCCATCTGGCCAAGGACGGCACTTTCACCCTCGTGGTCAGCAAGCACCACGTCGAGTAACTGTCGGATCCGGTCACGCCCGCTTCTAACCTTGTTCACCTGACCAGTATGCCCAGACTTGTGGGTCCCGCACCCGACCGATCTTGCTCAGATCCAATGCGACGGCATCCCGACACATTCTTCTCGATACACCAAGGACGAGCATTTGTCGCGAATCCATGAACCGGGAACGCCGGCCCCTGGAGCAAGTCCCAGCTACTTACACATTGAACCGGAACTCCACCACGTCGCCGTCGACCATCACATACTCTTTGCCTTCCATCCGGACCTTGCCGGCGGATTTGGCGGCAGCCATGGTGCCATTGACATCCAGGTCTTCGAAGGAGACGACCTCTGCCTTGATGAAGCCCTTCTGGAAGTCGGTGTGGATGACGCCGGCCGCCTCGGGGGCAGTTGCGCCCTTCGGAATCGTCCACGCCCGGGATTCCTTGGGGCCGGCGGTCAGGTAGGTCTGCAGTCCCAAGGTGTCGAACCCGACCCGGGCCAACTGGTCCAGGCCCGCTTCCTCCTGGCCGGTCGATTCCAACATCTCACGGGCCTCCTCTTCGTCGAGCTCGGCGAGCTCCGATTCGAATTTGGCATCGAGGAAGATCGCTTCGACGGGCGCCACCAGGTCGCGCATCTGAGCCTTCTTCTCCTCATCAGCGAGGACATCGTCGTCGACGTTGAAGACATAGAGGAAGGGCTTGACGGTCATCAGCTGAAGTTCGTGCAGCGCAGTGACGTCGAAGTCGTCGGCCTGCATCGCCTGATAGAGGGTCTTCCCGCCCTCGAGAATCTCGACGGCTGAGTCGATCGCGGTCAGCTGCTCGGCAGGGGCACGCTTGCCTTTGACCTCTTTCTCGATCCTCGGTCGTGCTTTCTCCAGGGTCTGAAGATCGGCGAGGATGAGTTCGGTGTTGATCGTGCCGATGTCGTCGGCAGGACTGATCTTGCCGTCGACATGGACGACATCGTCATCGACGAATCCGCGGATGACCTGGCAGATCGCGTCTGCCTCTCGGATATTGGCGAGGAACTGATTCCCCAACCCCTCGCCTTCGGAGGCGCCGCGGACGATTCCCGCGATATCGACGAAGTCGACGGTTGCGTTGAGGATGCGTTCGGAGTTGAAGAGCTCCGCCAGCCGAGTCAGTCGCGCGTCGGGCAGCGGCACGACGCCTACGTTCGGTTCGATCGTCGCGAACGGGTAGTTCGCAGAGAGAACTTGATTCTTGGTCAATGCATTAAACATGGTCGACTTGCCGACGTTGGGCAGTCCCACGATTCCGATAGTTAGAGCCACGGTAGCCAAGTCTATCCCGCCGCCGAGGTGGTCCTCGAATTGGCATGATGCTCCTATAGATGTCAAACGGATTCGAGCAGGTATTTGCGGTACTCATCGGCGAATTCGTCATTGCGAGCCAGCCCGCGTTCGAGTCGTGAGATCGTGATGACCCATGTGCTGAAATGCTCGGCAACGGTTTTGAGAGTCATCTTCTTCGATTGCCGAAAAGGTCGTAGATCGTCAATAGCAGGCACGGCTGGTGGGTTGGTGATCAGGGAATACACCTCGTTGGCGACGTAACGCTTCAAACACCGCATGATCTCTTTCTTCGACTTCCCCTCTGCTGTCCGACGCGCCACATACCTTTTGGTGCGTGGATCGCGGGCCATTCGGACTTTCACGATGTCGTAGAGCGCACTGTTTGCTTGTCGGTCACCACCCCGGTTGAGTCTGTGCCGGTTCGTCTTGCCCGATGATGCCTGCAAAGGGCTGGCCCCACAGAGTGCCGCGAACGCGGCCTTCGACGTGATCCGCTCCGGGTTCTCTCCCGCAGTGACCAATAGCTTCGCAGCGGAGACCGGGCCGATGCCCTTGGCCGCTGCCAGTGCTGGAGCGATGTCCTTGGTGAGGGCGGCGAGCTGGTCGTAAGCGGTGTCGATCTCGTCGGTGAGGAACTCGATACGACGAGCCAGTCGGTGCAGGACGATTTCGAGATGGTCATCTGCTGCCGGTGGGGTTGCGAGGAGAGCCGCGTGGAGGTCATCACTGTTGAGTCCGGCGTACTGCTCCCGGACGGCAGCGGGCGCGGTGGTGAGGAAATGGATGATCTGCGTGGTGGCGGCCGTGCGAGCCTTGATCGCCGTCGTCCGGGCCTTCAACAGCATGCGGATGCCGTCGATGGCTCCGCCGAGGAGTTTCGGGACTGGGAGGTCATCGGCGTCGGCAGCGACGGTCTTCGCCGCGGAATAGGCGTCGATGGGGTCGGACTTCCCGCCGCGTCGGGTCTGCCTGTTGGGGCGGATGACTTCTTTGACGGTGATGTTGTGGGTGCGCAGGTAGGCGGTGATTCCGGCCCCGTAGGAGGCGGTGCCTTCGATGCCGATGGCGATGATGGTGCCGAAGGTGAGGACGAAGTCGAGCAGTGACTGATAGCCGATGCCGGTGGTGGGGAACTCCTGATCACCGAGTTTCTTGCCGACTTCGTTGATGATGCCGACGTGGTTCGTGTTCTGGTGGGTGTCGATGCCTGCGTACACATTCGGTCGTGGTGCTGTCATGATGGTGTCTGCCTCTTCCATTGGACTGGTGGGGCGAGGGCCAGTCGGTCGGGCAGACAGGACGTAGACGAGACTCCGTGGTCGCGGAGTCACGCTCCTATGAGGTCATGTCCCCACCGGCTGGTTCTCTTCGGTGGGTGACAGAGTCTCCGGTGGACTGATCACGAGAAGGACACCACATTGGTGGGGCAGTCAGTGCCCGGGTCACACCGGAAATCTGTCTTTAACATTCTCTACGTCAGTGCCGTCTGTCACGCTTGGGTCATGATTTCTTTCCCCGCCGCAGGACTCATCACCGGCTTCATTCTGGCGATCGTCATCAGCGCCGCCCTCGGCTTCCTCCTCGGGCGTGCACTCACCCGTTCCCGCTATATCGAGCGACTCACCCGCGCAGAAACCACGTCTCGCATTCTCACCGACAGGACCGAGGATCTGGAAGCCGATGCGCAGATGGCCGGTGAGATCACGGCCGCCATCGGGCCATTGGCCGCAAGCGTCAACCACCTCCAGGAGAATCTTCAGGACCAGGACCGCACACAGCTGGAGCAGATCACCCGCCTCAACACACAGATCGGTCAGCTCAGCCAACAGAATCTCCGCCTGCAGGAGCAGACGGGCTCACTGGCCGGTGCGCTCAACTCGACGACTCAGCGAGGAGACTGGGGCGAGGTTCAGCTGCGACGCATCGTCGAATACTCAGGGCTCCTCCCCCACGTCGACTTCGACACTCAGGTCAGCAGCACCCGAGACGGCAGGAGTCACCGTCCGGATATGACGGTCAATCTGCCCGGCGGCGGGACGATCATCATCGATGCCAAGACTCCACTGTCGGCGCGGATGGAATCTGCTGACGCCACCGACGAGGATCATGCTCGCGCACTGCTGCGCCATGTCGACTCCCTCGCATCCAAGGAATATTGGAAGTCGTTCGAAGCGGCTCCGGACTTCGTGGTCTGCTTCGTGCCCACGGACGGACTGCTGTCGTCGGCGGCGGCCACCTACCCGAAGATGATCGACCATGCTTTGGGCAAGAACGTCGTCCTCGCTTCCCCGGCGACTCTTCTCGTTCTGCTCAAGACGGTAGCCCTCAATTGGCGGCAGGCGGATATGAGCACGTCTGCCACTGAAGTCCTCAGGCTCGGCACAGAACTCTACGAACGCATCGGCACTCTGGTCAGTCATGTGACGCGAATGGGGTCGAGTCTCGACCGGTCTGTCGACGACTACAATCGATTCGTCGCCTCTTTGGAGTCACGATTCCTCGTCACTGCGCGAAAATTCCCGTCCACGGGGATCGTCGACACCGAACTCGATGCGGTTGCGCAATTGGATTCGCGCAGTCGCGGGGTCAGCGCAGAAGAGCTCATACGACCGTCCTCCGCGGGTCAGGATCCCTTCACGTCGGAGAGCCCGACCGATCTGAGAGGGCGCCATACGGGCACCGCCTAGCGCGTGTCCTGTAAGTGTTCGGACCGGCGGCGTGGCTGCTATTCATGGGTCCTGATTTCTGCTCACCTAGAGGACATGGTTGGACGCGGAGAACTCACGGACAAGGCATGGGAGGCCATCGCTCCACTGCTACCGGCCAACGGTAGAGGCCGCAGGTGGCGCGACCACCGCCAGGTGATCAATGGAATCCTGTGGAAACTGCGCACCGGAGCACCGTGGCGAGATGTCCCCGACAGGTACGGGCCGTGGAAGACCTGTCACGAGCGGTTGAGGATCTGGACCATGAACGGCACCTGGGCAAAGATCCTCGACGAAGCCGTCGTCAAGGACGACGCTACCGGCGACCTCGAGTGGGTGCTGTCAGTGGACTCGACCTCCGTTCGGGCACACCAGCACGCGGCTGGTGCCCGGAAAAAGGGGGCTGCACTGATCCGGTCGAGGCCCTCGCTGTGGCCGGAGAATGCCTCGGCCGATCCCGCGGAGGACTGACCTCGAAGATCCACCTGGCCGTTGATGGAGCGGGGATACCGCTGAGCATCATCCTCACCGACGGCCAAGTCGGAGACAACCCGCAACTGCTGCCGTTGCTGAACAAGATCAGTGTTCGCCGCCAAGGTCCGGGCCGGGCACGCACTGTCCCGGATGCGGTACTGGCCGATAAGGCGTATTCGCACCCGTCGACCAGAGCGGCGATGCGGGCAAAGAGAGTGAGGTTCACCTGTCCGGAGCGGTCGGATCAGATCGGCCGTCGTCAGGCGAAAGGCCCGGCCGGTGGCCGCCCACCTGCCTTCGACCGGGAGGAATACAAGCGTCGGAACCTGGTTGAGAGGTGCTTCAACCGGTTCAAGCAGTTCCGTGACCTGGCGACTCGTTATGCCAAACGTGCCGCTTATTACACCAGTGAGATCATCATCGCCAGCCTCGTCCTCCGCCTCAGATGACACTTACAGGACACGCGCTAGACGAGGTCGTGATTCCGATCGGCACCATCGCGCTTGTTCGACGTCTTCTTGCCTGCGGCTTTGAGGTCCTTGCGCAGCTGACTCGGCATGGAGAAGATGACGTCCTCCTCCGCTGTGACGACTTCCTCGACGCTCCCGAATCCATAATCGGCCAGCAGTTGCAGGAGGTCCTGGACCAGCCCGTCGGGCACGCTGGCTCCGGAGGTCACCCCGACCGTCGAGACTTCGTGGAACCAGGTTTCATCGACCTCACGCGCAAAGTCGACACGATGAGCGTCCTTGGCTCCGTGCTCCAGAGCAACTTCGACCAGACGCACGGAGTTCGACGAATTCGCCGAGCCCACGACCAGAACCAGATCGGACTGCGGAGCGATCTCCTTCACAGCCGCCTGGCGGTTCGAAGTGGCATAGCAGATGTCATCGCTCGGAGGGTCCTGCAGGTGTGGGAATCGCTGACGCAGAATGTCGACCGTGGCCATCGTTTCGTCGACGCTCAACGTTGTCTGCGAGATCCAGACCAGGCTCTCTGCCTCGTCGATTTCGACGGTCTTCGCTTCCTCCGGGTTCTGGATCAGTGTGATGTCGTCGGGTGCCTCACCCATCGTGCCTTCGACCTCTTCGTGTCCGGCGTGACCCACGAGAAGGATCCGGTAGCCGTCACGGGCGAAGCGAACGGCCTCGCGATGGACCTTCGTCACCAAGGGACAGGTGGCGTCGATCGTGGAGAGCTCACGCGCGGCCGCCTCGGCGTGGACGGCCGGGGACACGCCGTGTGCGGAGAACACGACACGAGCGCCTTCAGGGACTTCATCCGTCTCGTTGACGAACACGGCACCGCGCTCGGACAGAGTGTCGACAACATGCCGGTTGTGCACAATCTCCTTGCGCACATAGACGGGAGCACCGTAGTGCTCGAGAGCGCGCTCGACGGCGATCACTGCGCGATCGACACCGGCGCAGTATCCGCGCGGGGCGGCCAGAAGCACCTTCTGGTCAGCGTCCTCGGGCGTCCGGATGTCCTCCGGAGCAACACGTTTGCGCGGAATCGTGGGCGTGGGAACAGATACGGCAGTCACAGGCCCAGTTTAGGCCGAAGACCTCGACGACGGCTAGAAAGGTGAAGCATTCCACAGCACAGTTTTGGGGTTCGACGCACCTGCGAGGCGATGAGATGCTATGTCACCACCGTTCGTTAAGGTGGTGGTTTGGAAGGGGACACAACATGGCGCAACGAATTTCCGGCACTCCCGGGACCCTCGGCGAAGCGGTCGATGCTCAGGAGCTGGCCCCGACGGCAGCGGAGACGACTGCGGAGAACCCGTGGCCCCTGAGCCTGCTGTCGAGCAAGATGAAATCCTATATCGATCGCATGTCGAGCGTCTGGATCGAAGGCCAGGTCGTCGAGCTCAATCATCGTGGCAAGGCAAGCTATCTGACCCTGCGCGACTCCGACGTCGAGATGTCGCTGCCGGTTCAGATCTGGAAGAACGTCCTCGAGCGCACCGGTGCGCCATTGTCCGAAGGCAGCCATGTCGTGGCCAATCTCAAGGCTGATTTCTGGGCGAAGACCGGGCGCCTGACCATGCGCGCCAACGATATCCGCGCTGTCGGCCTCGGCGAACTCCTCGCCCGGCTCGAACGGCTGAAGAAGCAACTCGGTGCGGAGGGTCTGTTCGATCCCGGCCGCAAGAAGCGCCTGCCGTTCCTGCCCAACCGCATCGGACTCATCACCGGCAGGGACTCCGACGCGCAGAAGGACGTCGTGCGCAACGTCCACCTGCGTTGGCCGGCCGCCGATTTCGAGATCCGCAATTGCGCGGTCCAAGGGCCGGATGCCGTTCCTGGGGTGATGAAGAAACTGGCCGAGCTCGACGACGATCCGCAGATCGACCTCATCGTCATCGCCCGAGGCGGCGGCAGCATGGAGGACCTGCTGCCGTTCTCCAATGAGGCACTGGTGAGAGCCGTTTCCGAGGCCAACACAGCCGTCGTCTCCGCAATCGGGCACGAAGCCGACCGTCCGATCCTCGATGAGGTCGCGGACATGCGGGCCTCGACACCCACAGACGCTGCCAAGCGCATCGTGCCCGATGTCGCCGAAGAGTCGATGAACGTGCTGCGTGCACGCGCGGAGCTCGAGGCCGCCGTCAATCGGATCATCGACCGGGAGCAGGAAATGCTCACCGCAGTGAGATCACGCCCCGTCCTCGCCGAACCCCAGACCATGGTGGCCGCACACGAGGATCAGCTCCGTCTGATCCGGCGCCGCAGCCTCCAGGCCACCACCACACACGTCATGCAGGGACAGACCGAGATCAACCATCTGCGGTCGCAGGCCCGCTCGCTCTCTCCCCTGCGCACCCTTGAACGTGGTTATGCCGTGGTCCAAAGCGATGACGGTCATGCCATCAGAGACTCGGCCGACGTCAGCACCGGCGCCGGTGTCCACATCCGTGTCGCTCAAGGACGCTTCGACGCCGAGGTGACATCAGTACAGCACAGCACCGACAGTGCCTGACTGCCGGGCCTCCACCAGTTCCAGACCCAGACATACTCGATCAATCTCACTAAGGACGCAATCATGACAGAGCCAGCAACCCAGCAGAACCAAGCCGACATCAGCTCTCTCAGCTATGAGCAGGCTCGTGAAGAGCTGGTCGGAATCGTCAAACGCCTCGAGGCGGGCAACCTGCCCCTCGAAGAGTCACTGAGCATGTGGGAGCGGGGCGAAGCCCTGGCCGATCGGTGCCAGGGCTGGCTCGATGGCGCACGCGAACGTCTCGATCAGGCACGAGACGAATCCTCAGATGACGAGGAGTGACACGATCGTCAGCTGAGTCAGTTCAGCTGCTCTGCCACCTGCTGGGCGAATGAGTTGATGGCCTCAGGAGTTGCGATCGCGGTGATGACGACGAACGTGTCGCCTTTTCCGGTCACCCAGTATTCCTTGGCGTCTTCGGTGCGATAGATCTGGAAGTCGGAACCGCCGACGGTCACTGTCTCCGCAGCAACCGCCTCGTCGACCTGGTTCTCTGCCCAGTTCTCGCTTGCCTTGGCCTGATCGATGCTCACCCATTGGCGTTCCGTGCCGACGAAGGACATGTACCAGGAGACGTAGTCGGAATCGCCCACGCGGTCCAGACCCGCCTCATTGGAGGTCCACCCGCTCGGAATCTCGGGCACGACGAGGTCGAAGTCGGCGCTGTCCTGGGACTGTTCCGCGATCGCCTGATAGTCGACCACGCGTTCGGAGTCGACCTCGGGTTGCGGAGCGATCAGCAGAACCACCACGACGACGGCAAGGCAGGCCAGAATCGCAATGATCATATTGACCCAATTCGAGTTCTTCCGCAGGAAGCGCATCTCTTCCCTGGATCCCGGGAGCATCACTCCGGACTCGTCGGCCATTGGCTCTCCCTTGGTACGGGCATCCGCGTCTGTCACAGGCGCCTGCGTTCCCACAACGTCGGTATCGGATTGGACATTCACATCGCTATTGTCCTCGTGGTTGGCTCCGAGGGCCAATCCTGGGCGCAGGGCTATGCGGCAGGACGCCGCGACGACTCGGATTCGTCCCGATGTTCGCGCCGAACGTGCGGGGTGGCACAATTGGACTCATGAGCGACCCCAATGAATCTGCTGACGTGAAATCTCATCATGACCGTGGCCGAGTGGACGCCGAGGCTCCTCCCGTTGCCGTGACGGATATCTGGTCCCAGAAGGCGCAGGTCGGAGCCGACGCTCCCGACCGCAACCTTGCACTCGAGCTCGTCAGAGTCACCGAGGCGGCCGCCATCGCCGCTGCCCCATGGGTCGGCCGCGGCGACAAGAACGCCGCCGATGGAGCGGCGGTCGCAGCGATGCGCAATGTCATCTCCACCGTCCGCATGGCCGGACGAGTCGTCATCGGCGAAGGCGAGAAGGATGAGGCGCCGATGCTCTTCAACGGTGAGCAGATCGGCGACGGTGAAGGCCCCCACTGCGATGTCGCCGTCGATCCGATCGACGGAACTCGCCTCACTGCTCTCGGCATGCCGAATGCGATCTCGGTCATGGCCGTCACCGAAGACGGTGCCATGTACGACCCGTCAGCAGTGTTCTACATGGAGAAGCTCGTCACCGGCCCCGCTGCCGCCGACGCTGTCGATCTGCGCCTGCCCATTGCGGAGAACATCCGCCGTGTCGCCAAGGGCAAGGGCACGAACGATCCGGCCTCTGTCACCGTGATGATCCTCGACCGCCCGCGCCACCAGAAGATGATCGATGAGATCCGCGCCGCAGGAGCCCGCATCCAGCTCATCTCCGACGGCGATGTCGCCGGTGCCATCGCCGCCTGCCGCCCCGGAACCGGAGTCGACATGCTCATGGGCATCGGCGGCACTCCCGAAGGCATCATCACCGCATGCGCGATCAAGGCGCTGGGCGGCGTCATCCAGGGCCGGCTGTGGCCACAGGACGACTCCGAACGCGAAGCCGCAGCCGCGGCCGGACTCGACATCGACCAAGTGCTCAACACCGACGACCTCGTCACCGGCGACAACAGCTATTTCGTGGCCACGGGCATCACCAACGGCGACCTGCTCCACGGAGTGAAGTTCGACGGCGGCCACGTCACCACTCACTCACTGGTGATGCGCTCGAAGTCCGGGACCGTGCGCTCCGTCTTCGCCGAACATCAGGCAGCGAAGACCCATTCGTACGTGGAAGCCGCTGAGGAGGCTGCCCGCCGCGGGCTCATCTGAGTCCAGCCCTCTGATAGCCACGGCCGATCGCGGTCGAATTCGGATTCCGCCGATTTCGGCCCCTTGGCCTCGTCAACCGGAAGTAGGTAGTTCGCTGATGCCCAATCAGGCATGGAACCGTCTGTTGGAAGGCAACCGTCGATTCGTCGAGGATACCCCGCACCATCCGAACCAGGACACTGCCCGTCGTGAGGCGCTGTCGAATACCCAGACACCGTTCGTCTCGCTCTTCGGCTGCTCCGACTCGCGAGTCGCGGCGGAGATGATCTTCGACGTCGGCCTCGGCGACATGTTCGTCGTCCGCAACGCCGGACAGGTCGTCGATCCCGTGACGCTCGGGTCACTCGAGTACGGCGTCGAGATCCTCGGCACACCGCTGCTGGTCGTGCTCGGTCACGACAGCTGCGGAGCGGTGACTGCCGCATACGACTCCTACGACTCCGGAGAGACGCCCCCGGGATTCATCTCCGACGTCGTGGCGCGGATCCTGCCCACCGTGGCCAGAGCCCGGAAGAACGACCGCACGACCGTCAATGCGACCGTCGCCCAGAACACGATGGACACTGTCGAGAAGATCATGCAGCTCTCAGCCATCATCTCCCGCGCGGTCGACGAGGGCCGCCTCATCATCGTCGGGCTGACCTACCAGCTCCACGACGGCCGGACCACGGTCGTCGCACAGCACGGAGGCGATGAGGACGCGGTCTCGACCTACGCCTCCTGAATCGAGGCCGCCCGAGCCCGGCCCGATTCGGCCGACACCGGCACGCCTCCCGCGGCAACCACAGACACAGTGACAGACACCCCCAGACACACCATGTCGGAAAGGACAACCATGAGCGAAGAATTCCGCATCGAGCACGACACCATGGGAGAGGTCAAGGTTCCCAAAGATGCCCTGTACAGCGCACAGACTCAGCGCGCAGTGCAGAACTTCCCGATCTCGGGCAAGACTCTCGAGTCGGCGCACATCGCCGCCTTGGCACAGGTGAAGAAGGCCGCGGCGAAGGCCAATCACGAACTCGGCGTCCTCGACTCCGACCGGGCCGAAGCCATCCAGACCGCCGCCGACTCCGTCATCGCCGGTGAATACGATGCGCACTTCCCCATCGACGTGTTCCAGACCGGGTCGGGCACCTCGTCGAACATGAACACCAATGAGGTTCTCGCTTCCCTGGCGAGCCAGGCGCTCGAAGCCAAGGGCATCGACGTTCACCCCAATGACCATGTCAACGCCTCGCAGTCCTCGAACGACGTCTTCCCCACCTCTGTCCACGTCGCCGTCACCAAAGCCCTGGTCAACACATTGGTCCCGGCAATGGAGACGCTGGCGTCCTCGCTGGAGAAGAAGGCCGAGGAGTTCTCCTCGGTCGTCAAGTCCGGTCGTACCCACCTCATGGATGCGACTCCCGTGACCTTGGGTCAGGAATTCGGCGGTTACGCCGCGCAGGTCCGCCACGGCGTCGAACGCATCCTGGCCTCCCTGCCGCGCGTGGCCGAGGTACCTCAGGGCGGGACGGCCGTCGGCACCGGCATCAACACGCCGGATGGGTTCTCCGGGCGCGTCATCTCGCTGCTCGCCGACGAGACCGACCTTCCCATCACCGAGGCACGCAATCACTTCGAGGCGCAGGCCAACCGCGACGGGCTCATCGAGGCCTCGGGCCAGCTGCGCACGATCGCCTACGGCTACATGAAGATCTGCAACGATCTGCGATGGATGGGCTCGGGACCGAATACCGGCCTCGGCGAAATCGCCATTCCGGATCTGCAGCCCGGATCCTCGATCATGCCCGGCAAGGTCAACCCCGTCATCTGCGAGGCCACGATCCAGGTCGCGGCGCAGGTCGTCGGCAACGACACGACAGTGGCGCTGTCCTCGACCAACGGCGCCTTCGAACTCAACGTCGGCATCCCCGTCATGGCCTCGAACCTGCTCGAATCCATCCGCCTGCTCGCGAACTCGTCGACGGTGATGGCGGAGAAGATGATCGACGGGCTCCAGGCCAATGAGGAACGTGCCCGCTTCCTCGCCGAGGCGAGCCCCTCCATCGTGACGCCGCTGAACAAGGTCATCGGCTACGAATCGGCGGCGAAGATCGCCAAGCACGCCGTAGCCAACAAGATGACGGTCAAGGAAGCCACGATCGACCTCGGCTTCGTCTCGGACGGTTCCATCTCCGAGGCTGACCTCGACAAGGCGCTCGATGTCACCACGATGATCGGTGACTACAGGTAAGACTCACCGGAGAAGGGCCCGGTCGCAGGAGATATCATCCTGCGACCGGGCCCTTTCGCTCTCGCCGATGGCGCGGGGGTCAGGAACGGAAGGGATCGAACTCCTCGAGCACATCGGTGACCAGCGCCGCGATCTCCGAGCGCTCCGACCTGGTCAGCGTCACATGGGCGAAGAGGTCGTGTCCCTTGAGCTTCTCGATCACCGCCGCGACACCGTCGTGGCGAGACACTCGGAGGTTGTCGCGCTGAGCCACATCGTGTGTGAGCACTACCTTCGAATTCATGCCGATGCGTGAGAGCACGGTCAGCAGCACATTGCGCTCCAGGGACTGCGCCTCATCGACGATGACGAACGCGTCGTGCAGAGACCTGCCCCGGATGTGGGTGAGGGGAAGCACCTCGAGCAGGCCCCGGTCGACCACCTCGTCGATGACGTTCTTGCTGACCAGCGCTCCGAGGGTGTCGAAGACCGCCTCGCCCCAGGGGTTCATCTTCTCGCCCTCGCTGCCCGGCAGGTATCCGAGGTTCTGGCCGCCGACGGCGTAGAGCGGGCGGAAGACCATGATCTTCGAGTGCTTGTTCTCCTCGAGCACCTTCTGCAATCCCGCCATGAGAGCGAGTGCGGACTTCCCCGTTCCGGCTCGCCCTCCCATGGACACGATTCCCAGCGCATCGTCGAGGAGCATATCGATGGCCACTCGCTGCTCGGCAGACCGTCCGTGAACGCCGAAGATGTCCCGATCACCGCGCACCAGAGACACCCTGTTGCCGGACCGGACACGGCCGAGCGCCGAACCACGCGGTGAGGTGATGACGACTCCGGTGTTGACGATCTCATCGGCCACGGCCGAAGTCCGCGCCCATCCCTGGTCGTAGAACTCTGACATCTCCTCCTCGTCGAGTGACAGCTCGCTCATACCGGTGAAACCCGATTCCGTGGCGAGTTCGGCCAAGTACTCCTCGGCCTGGAGCCCCAGCGCCGACGCCTTCACGCGCATCGGCACATCTTTGGTCACGACCACCACATCATGGCCTTCGGCGGCGAGATTCCTGGCGACCGCGAGGATGCGCGTGTCATTCTCCGTGCGGTCGAAGCCGATCGGCATCGTCGATGCGTCGACGTGGTTGAGCTCGACCCGCAGCGTCCCACCGGAATTTCCGACGGGGATCGGCTCGTCGAGCCGGTCGTAGTCGGAACGGAAGTCGTCGAGGATGTGGAGGGCTTTGCGTGCAGTGAAGCCGAGCTCCGAATGGTTGCGTTTGGCTTCCAGCTCCGAGACGACGACCAGCGGAATGACGAGATGGTGTTCTGCGAACCTCAACAAAGCACCCGGATCGGACAGAAGCACCGAGGTGTCGAGAACGTAGGTGTGAACATGTGCGGTCATGAGGACCCCTGTGGCGTGAGTACCGCCGAGATCCGAGTCCTGACATCCCCCGATCTCGGGTTGGTGTCGACCAACTACTGCCAACCTAACCCGCAAACAGCGTGCCGTGGGCAACGGCACGCGCGTCCGGGGAAGTCGTCGCCGTGAACTTCGTGTGAATGGCCGACAGCGGTGAATCTATTTGCCGAAGCGTCGCTGCCGCAGTCCGTAGTCGCGAACCGCGCGCAGGAAGTCCGTGCGCCGGAAATCCGGCCAGTACGCTTCGCAGAAGTAGAACTCCGAGTAGGCGCTCTGCCACATGAGGAAGCCCGACAGCCGCTGCTCGCCCGAGGAGCGGATGATGAGATCGGGGTCCGGCTGCCCTTTGGTGTAGAGATGCTCGCCGATCTGCTGCGGTGAGAGTTCGGAGATGATCGTCTCCAGGTCGGTGCCGTCGTCGGTGCGTGTGCGCAGCAGCGACTTCACGGCATTGACGATCTCCTGTCGTCCCCCGTAGCCGACGGCGACGTTGACGCGCATCGCACAGTCTCCCACCGACGTGACCGCTTCCAGCCGGGCCCGCAGACCCGGAGGCAGGATGTCGAGGTCACCGACCAGTTGGACCCGAACGCCTTTGAGGGCTGCGATCTTCTCGACGAGGTCGGAGATGATCTCGATGAGGACAGCGACCTCCTCGGCGGACCTGGCAAGGTTCTCCTTGGACAGGACGTAGAGCGTGACGATGTCGACGTCGATCTCATCGCACCAGCCCAGGAACTCGACGATCTTCTCGGCGCCGGCGCGATGGCCGTCGGCAGTGGTGGCCCCGAACTCCTTCGCCCAGCGCCGGTTCCCGTCGGTGATGACGCCCACGTGCCGCGGCACTGGAACCGATTTGTCGAGCTCGCGCAGGAGTCGCCGCTCATAGAGTCGGTAGAGCAGGCTCACCGGTCGCGCCACACTGTCCTCTTTCACACATTCATCTGCCGGTCGGTCCGAACACCATACAGAGTACTATCCCGACGACCCCGTGTTGCCTGCGGCGTCCCGAAGCCTCAGGCCCGTATCGCTGTCATCACCATTTCACAGCACTTTGAATGATCCCTCAGCTGAGGTCGATATCCTGAGACCATGAATGCATCAGTCACTGAACCATCCTCAGCCGGTTCCGAAGGTCAGAGGTCAGTCGACTCCGAACCGATTGCGGAACCGCGCGCGAGCTACCCTGTCCACATCGCCCGCAGGCGCTCCGCACTGAGGCGCGAGCTGAGCAAACTGGCCGGGCAGGTCAAGCCCAAACTGCGTGGTTGGTTCCACGCCTTTGCCTTTCCCCTCGCAATGCTCGGGGGCCTGGCGCTCGTCATCATCTCACCCACGATCGAGTCCCGGATCGCCGCAGCGATCTTCGCCGTCACAGGCATGCTGCTCTTCGGAACCTCCGCCGTCTACCATCGCGGTCGCTGGCGGACGCGGGCCCGACTGATTCTGCGACGGCTCGACCACGCCAACATCTTCCTCATCACCGCGGGAACCTATACGCCTCTGGCCGTGCTCACCCTGCGTCCGGACCAGACGATCCTCCTGCTGTCCGTGCTTTGGGGCGCGGCGATCCTGGGAGCCGCCTTCCGCACCATCTTCACAACCGCGCCGAGGTGGCTCTTCGTTCCCATCTACGTGGGCTTCGGCATCGCAGGCGTCGGATACATCCCCCAGATCTGGGCGAGCTACCCCGCCGTGGGCATCCTCGTAGTGACCGGCGGTATCTTCTACATCGCCGGAGCAGTGATCTACGGGATCAAGAAACCGAATCCGTCACCGAAATGGCTCGGCTTCCATGAGATCTTCCATATCCTGACCATCGGAGGCTACGGCTGCCACCTCGCGGCCCTCCTCGTCGCGGCGGTGGCCGCCTACTGACCGGGTCGACTCAGTCCTGCGACCGGGCCCGTCCGGTCTGCTCGGAGTCGTCGGGCACAGACCCGGAGGCGTCGGACTCGGCCGGCTGGGCGCCGGAGGCATCGGTTTCGGATGTCGTCGACGTCTTTTCGCCGCTCTGCGCGGACTCCCCCGAGAGCTTCGACTGATTGGGCACCGCGTGCTTGCGCAGCGGGATCGGATAGGCGTCATCGGCCTGAGAGCGTGCACGGACTCGACGCACTCGCCTGAGAGCGTCACGGATGAGGAAGACGACGATGATGACGATCAGCAGGGTCGCCAAGAAGCCGATCGTACCCGGGGTCACGAGGTCGGGATCGGGCCCTTCGCTCGGAGTCGCACCCTGCGCCGCTGCCAGAATCATGCGCTCTCACCTGCCGCTCCCTCGTCGTCGTTGTCGGGTGCCGCAGGCAGCATGCCCTGAGCAGGCACCTTGCGGCCGTCGTCCATGGTCACCGAAGCGAAGAGATCGGTCTCTTGGAAGTCGACGCCGGGCGTGAGCGGAGTCCGACCGGTGTTGTCGATCGCGAGCTCGAACTCCTCTGTCGGCCAGTACGTTCTCGCGGCCTTCCGCGAAGCCGAGAAGAATCCCCCCTCGGGGTCGATCTGAGTGGCATGGGACAGGAGTGCACGGTCACGGGAGGCGAAGAACTCTCCGCAGTCGATCCGCGTGCTCAACCAGTTCACTCGCTGCGCATCGCGCTTCTTGAAGTCCTCGATGTGGTCGGCGAAGGGAGATTCGAGGCCGGCTTCGGTCATCTTCTCGTGGATCGTCACCCACTTCTTCGCCGACAGGTCCTGATTGTAGTAGACCTTCTCGACGCGCCAGGGTTCGCCGAGTTCCGGGTACCGATCCGGATCGCCGGCGACATCGACCGCAGCCATGGTCACGGCATGGTTCTTGATGTGATCGGGATGGGGGTAGCCGCCCAGTTCGTCATAGGTCGTCACGACCTGCGGGCGGAAGGTGCGGATGATGTGGACCAGCGGCAGCATGGCGACCTCATCGGGCACACGGTAGAAACATCCGGGAGGGGTCTGATTGTCGAAGTCTCCGTCCGGCAGACCCGAATCGACGTGACCGACCCACACGTGCTCGGCGCCGAGGGCGGCCGCGGCCGTCGCCATCTCCTCGCGGCGCAGGCCCGCGATGTCGCGGGTGGCCTTCGGGCTCTGCAGAAGTGCCGGGTTGAGGATGTCTCCGGCTTCGCCACCGGTCATGGAGGCGATGAGGACACGCGCCCCGAGGGAGGCGTACTTCGCGCTCGTGGCCGCACCTTTCGAGGATTCGTCGTCCGGATGAGCGTGCACCGTCAGCAGACGCAGTCCATGGTACGGAAGCGAAGTCATGTTTCGTATGTCCCTTTCGATTCAGCCTGGTGACGTTCCGCTTCCTGCACGATGGCTGAAATGATCGCAGGAGACGGATCGACTACTCTAGATTAGTGCGCGATGTACGTAGATGAGGAATTCAATGACTGAGGTAACAGTGGACAGACCACTGCACGATGATCGATACGGTCGGATCCGCGAACCCAAACGGCGTCTGGGTCGCAACGCCAAGATCATCGCCGGAGTCATCATCGCTGCCCTGATCGTCGCGATTGCGTTCGTGGCCTTCCGCCCGCAGACCACCCCCACGACTCCCAAGACCCTCGATTATTCAGTTGTCGACTCTTCGTCAACACAGGTCACAGTGGCATTATTTCCCGACCGGGATCGAGATGTTCACTGCATCGTCCAGGCGACGAACGAGTACGAGGCCGTGGTCGGCTTCACCGAGGTCACTCTGCCCGCCGACTCGGACGCAGACCCCCACTCCCCCAAGAAGATGAACATCGACCTGGCCACGACTCAGCTCGCCGCGTCCGGCCACGCCGATTCCTGTTGGTTCGAATAGGCTGCACCGGCGACACGATGCCCGGCGGAACAGCCCGGCGGCGACAACGGATGTAGACACGCGTGACAGAGATCATCGTTTTCGCGTGCAGATGCGTTAGACTGTAGGTTCATTCAACATCCGGGCGTACCCAACGCCCGGTTTTTCGTTGCCTGACGCGCCTGTCAGTGCACCGAACCGAAGAAGGAGAAGTCATGACCGAGGATGTCACTCAGGAAGAGACATGGTTGACCCAGGAAGCCTTCGACCGACTGTCGCAGGAACTTGAACACCTCTCCGGACCGGGACGGGCAGAGATTGCTGAGAAGATCGAAGCCGCCCGGGACGAGGGTGACTTGAAGGAGAACGGCGGCTACCACGCGGCGCGCGAGGAACAGGGCAAGCAGGAGGCACGCATCCGCCAGCTCGAGGTGCTGCTGCGTTCCGCGAAGGTCGGGTCCAGCGACAGCGACGGCAAGACCGTGTCCCCCGGCTCCGTCGTGACCGCGAAGGTCGCCGGAAACGAGATGCGCTTCCTGCTGGGCAGTCGTGAGATCGCCGGCGATTCGGACATCGACGTCTTCTCGGAGAAGTCCCCGTTGGGTGACGCCGTGATCGGCGTCTCCGTCGGCGAGAAGACGAGCTACGAGGCGCCCAACGGCAAGGAGATCACGGTCGAGGTCAAGGACATCGAACCGTTCTCCGGCTGATCCTCCAGCCCCGCGCGGGGCGAAGTCGCAGCCATGAATGACGAAGTGGGCGGGTGATCATCACCCGCCCACTTCGTCATTCACTGCGCCGGAATCAATCCGGTCTGCCCCGCTCCGCGGAGTCATCGGACTCCTCGACCGCCGATTCGTCGATGGCGGTGTCGAGTTTCCCCTTGGCTCGCTCCAGCACGGCCGAGGCTTCGTCCGCGTCCTCGTCGTCCGAGCCGTGCGGCCCCTTGGCCCGCGAGACGTAGGTGACGACCGTATTGAGGACAGCGACCATCGGGACCGCGAACAGGGCGCCGACGATGCCGAACAGGAAACCGCCGCCGGTCACCGCCAGGATCACTGCCAGAGGATGGACCGAGACGGCCTTGCCCATGAGGAAGGGCTGCAGGATCTGGCTCTCGATCTGCTGGACGCCGATGACCACGGCCAGCATGATGATGGCGCTGACCAGTCCGTTCGAGACCAGTGCGACGAGCACGGCCACGACGCCCGAGGCGATCGCACCGACGACGGGGACGAACGAGGCCAGGAACACGAGCACCGTCATCGGGATGACCAGCGGCATGCCGAGGAACGCGGCACCGATGCCGATGCCGATGGCGTCGACGGCCGCCACGAGGACCTGCACACGCACGTACTGGACGAGCGTGGTCCATCCGCGCTCCGAAGCTCCGGTGGCGATGGGCTGAGCGGGGAGGGGCAGCAGGCGCATCGCCCAGCGGAAGATCTTCTCACCGTCGTAGAGGAAGAAGAAGGTCGCGAACAGGCACACCGCTGCGCCTGTGAGGAAGGTGCCGACCGATGAAGTCGCCTGCCAGGCGCCGCCGAGCAGTTGGGAGCTGTTGTTCTGGAAGAAGTTCGTCGCGGCATCGATCGATTCTTTCATGTAGCCCGAGAGCGTCGTGGAGTCGAGGCCGAAGGGCCTCGTGGCCAACCAATCGCTGATTCCCGACACGCCTGCGATCACCTGATCGACGAGGTCCGGCATCCCGGAATAGATCTGCTGCCCGACGAGGGTGAAGAGACCGGAGACGATGATGAGGAATCCGAGGAAGGCGATGAGAGCGGCGACCACTCGCGGCACGCCCCTCTTGGCCATCCAGTTCGTGAACGGCGCCAGGAGCGCGGCGAGCAGAAGGGCGATGAGCACCGGCAGGACGACGCTCGAGATCTTCGCCAGCAGCCAGAAGGCGACGCCGATGGCGACGAGCACCACAATCGAACGCCAGGACCAGGCGGCGGCGAGTTTGAGGCCGGGTGAGACATACGGCACCGCTTCGGCTTCGATGCGGCTGTGTGCGATCTCCTCGGCGCTGGCGTGCCGTTTGGGCTCAGTCTGGTCGGAGGTCTCGGGGCGGCTGTCTTCACGACCCCTGCGGAACGCGTTCCAGGCACCACGGAAGCGGCTCGGGGATTGCTTCTTCTCATTGTCGGACATGACTCAACAATAGTTGTTGCGGGACTCGTATCAGTGCAATGATGACGCTAAAAGGAGGGAATTTCGTGGGAAAGCGCATGTTGTACACCCTGGCCACCATGACCGGAACGGCCCTGGGTGTCGGAGCATCGGCCGTCGGTCTCCTCCGTCATCAGGCCGGTGCTCTGCGCAGAGCGTTCGACGATGACGCCCAGCGTTCGTATTCCACCTTCGCCGAGGCGGTCGCTCCCCCACGCAATCACGACGATGAGGACTCCGCCACGCTTGCGATCATCGGCGATTCCTGGCTGTGCGGAATCGACGTCGAGGACCCCGCTTCGGCTCCTCCGAACCTCATCGCACGAGGGCTCGGGCGCATCCTCGGCACTACCGTTCGGGTCCAATCCACTGCGCGGCCTTCGGCGCTGTCGGAGGATCTGCCGCGCCAGGTCGACGAGATCCTGCGCTCCGCGTGGCTGTCCCGTCAGCTCTCCGAGTCCTGGACCGATGAACGCCGGTTCGCGATCATCTCCATCGGCACCGGCGACATCATCCACCCCATCCACGGGACCATCGGCATCCCCGTACTCACTCAGGCGATCAATCGTCTGCAGCGCGAAGGGCGGTACACGGTGTTCGTCCTCGTCTGCCCCAACCTCGGCGGCCTGCCGGGTCTGCGGGATCCGCTCAAGACCTCCCTGCGTCGGACTTCGCGGGTGCTTGCCGGATCACAGTGGCTGGCCGCGCTGTCCTCCCGCGCCACGCCGCTGCGGGCGACCGGTGCGCTGACCGGGACCACCAGGAAGTCCCTGCTCAACGAGTCCGGCCGCTTCCCCAGCACCCTCGGCTACGCGCAGCTGTCCTCGACCGTCCTGGCCGCAATCGCCGATCGCATCGAAGCCCCGGTCGAGGTCGACCGCAGCCTCGACATCCCCGAAAAGGGGGAAAGCGCCCGCAGAACCGATCTTGCACCCGGGCCCGAGACAGGTCTTGCACCCGGCGCCGAAACAGAGTCCGGGCACTCAGCCGCCCTGGAGACCGAGGGCGCCTCGTGATCCCGGTCGTCCTGGCCTCGCAGTCGCCTGCCCGCAGACAGATCCTCACAGCATCCGGCATCGATCCCCTCATCGTCGTCTCGAAGGTCGACGAGCACGCGATCGAAACCGCCTTCTCCGGCACGGTCGCCGATCTCACCACGAACCTGTCGGAGGCCAAGGCTCGCGCGGTCGTCGACCGGACTCTCACCTCGCCGCCGCCGACGCTGGACGAGGCAGACACAGTCGTCGTCCTCGCCGGGGACTCACTGCTCGAACACGCCGGTCGGCCGATCGGTAAACCGGGCACCGCCGAACGCACCCGTGAGGTCTGGGCGTCCATCGCCGGCGACTGGACCTCTCTGCACTCGGGGCACACGCTGGCCGTTCTCCAGCGCACCGACGGGCCGTCGGCGAACCTCGAGCTCGTCGACATCCGATCCAAGCGCTCGACGACTTCGGTGCTCATCGGGACGCCGACGCCCGAGGAGCTCGAGGCCTACATCGCGACCGAGGAGCCCTTCCACGTCGCGGGTGCCCTGACGATCGACGGCTATGGCGGAGCGTTCGTCGATCGTCTCGAGGGCGACCATCTCACCGTTCTCGGGCTCAGCCTGCCGGTGGTCCGTGATCTCGTTCGAGAGGCGGGCCTGTTCTGGCCCGATCTGTGGTCTCCACGCGAGTAGAATCGATCAGGGCGAGCGGACACGCCCGATACCTTTGAAGTTTCCTGCCGAAGTTTTTGTCGCTTATCGACAAACGCTTGGTGTCGATCTCTAAATTGTTCTGTGATCATACAAAGGAGCGTCATGACCACAGTTCTCCCCGTACCGTCGACAGCACCGTTGCACACCAGTGTCCCCACGGCTGCCGTGCGCCGCGTCCTCATCGCCAATCGCGGTGAGATCGCCCTGCGCATCATCCGCGCGGCCCACGACCTGGGAGTCAAGGCCGTCGCCATCTACACGCGTGCGGATTCGGATGCCGATTTCGTCAGCCTCGCCGATGACGCCTGGCTCCTCGACGGCAACGGCCCCGGGGAGACCTACCTCGACATCGACAAGATCCTCGCCCTGGCGAAGCGCTCGGGAGCCGATGCGATCCACCCCGGGTACGGCTATCTGGCCGAGAACGCATTGTTCGCTCAGGCGGTCATCGATGCCGAGCTCACCTGGATCGGCCCTCCCCCGTCGGCGATCGAGCTCCTCGGAGACAAGTCCGGAGCACGTGAGGTCGCCGAGGACGTCTCCGCTCCCGTCGCCCCCGGGTCCGACGGTGCCGTCGCGGATCTGGCGGAGGCCGCTGAGGTGGCCCAGCGGGTCGGCTATCCCATCGTCATCAAGGCCGTCCACGGAGGCGGTGGACGCGGTTTCCGCGCCTGTGCCTCGGCCGATGACCTCGAGGGCGCCTACACCGCTGCGACCCGTGAGGCGCAGAGCGCCTTCGGACGCGGCGAATGCCTCATAGAGAAGCAGATCGTGCGGCCCCGCCACATCGAGACCCAGTGCCTGGCCGACGCCCACGGCGATGTGCGGGTCCTCTCCACCCGTGACTGCACCCTGCAGCGTCGGAACCAGAAGATCGTCGAAGAAGCGCCGGCGCCGTTCCTCAGCACCGAACAGGAGCGCATCGTCTCCGAAGCCTCCGTCCGGATTCTGGCTCATGTCGGGTATGTCGGCGCAGCCACATGTGAGTTCCTCCTCGGCACCGACGGGACGATCATCTTCATGGAGGCCAACGCGCGGATCCAGGTCGAGCACACCGTGACCGAAGAGGTCACAGGAGTCGACCTGGTGGCCTGGCAGCTGCGGATCGCGTCGGGAGGCCAGCTGCCGGAATCCTTCCCTCCGGTGCGCGGTCACTCGATCCAGTTCCGGATCAATGCCGAAGACCCGAGCACCTACTTTCCTGCCACCGGCACCGTGAAGAACCACCGTGCTCCTGCGGGGCCCGGCGTGCGCCTGGACTCGGGAATCGGCGAGGGCAGCGTCGTCGGAACCGACTTCGACCCGATGCTCGCCAAACTCATCATCACAGGAGCCGACCGGAACCAGGCGCTGGCGCGCGCTCGGCGTGCCCTGGACGAATATCGCATCGAGGGGGTATCGACCCTGCTCCCCCTCCACCGCGTACTCGTCGCAGAGAAGGCCTTCGCCGAAGACTTCGAGGTCTGGACCGACTGGCTCGAGACCACCTTCGTCAATCCACTCGCCGAACCGCAATCAGGAGATCACATGAGCACAGCAACCGACAGCTTCAGTGTGGTGGTCGAGGTCGATGGCCGCCGGATGACCGTTTCGGTCCCCAAGGACGTCATCTCCGACCTGGGACATGTTCCCAGCCCGAGTGTGCCGCGGCGAAAGCGCAGCCTCAGCCGCAGAGGTGCGCAGCTGGCCGACGACTCGAACTCGCTCAATGCTCCGATGCAGGGCACGATCGTGTCCGTAGCCGTCTCCGCCGGTGACACCGTCGAGGCCGGCGACACCCTGGCCGTGATCGAGGCGATGAAGATGGAGCAGCCTCTCAAAGCCGGTCATTCCGGCACGGTCTCCGAAGTGCTCGTCGACACCGGCACCTCCGTGCGGTCGGGAGAGCCGATCGTCCGCTTCGCCGCCTGAGGCCGGAGGGAGTCCGGTTCAGGTGAAGAGTTCCCTGATCCGGGTTTCGATGTAATCCGACTCCGCGTCGTTTCCCGGGCACTCCAGAGCCTGTCGGAAAGCCGCCTCGGCGTCGCTGGGCATCCCTGACTCCCGCAGCGTGATGGCCCGTGCGATGTGGAAGGGACGGTATCCTTCCAGCCACGGGTCCGTCATCAGGTGGTCAAGGGCGGCGAGCCCGGCCCTCGGCCCCTTCGCCTTCCCGGTCGCGACGGCCCGATTCAATGCCACCACGGGGCTCGGGTCCATTCGTGCGAGGATGCCGTAGAGCGCCAGGATCTGCTTCCAGTCCGTTTCCGCGTAGGTCGCTGCCTCGGCGTGCAGTGCCGCTATCGTCGCCTGCACGGTGTAGGGGCCTGCCCCTGCTTCCCCCGCGGCGGTGAGCGCCAGTCCGAGCCCTTCGGCGATGAGCATCGAATCCCACAGCCTTCGGTCCTGCTCGGCCAAGGGCACCGGTGTCCCATCGGTGTCGGTGCGTGCCCCTGCGCGCGCCTGCGTGAGCAGGAGCAGCGACAGCAGTCCCCTGGCCTCGGTCTCATCGGGCAGGAGACCGACGAGCAGACGCGCCAACCGCACCGCCTCCTCCTGCAGATCGGTCCGATTGTGCTCGCCTCCACCCGTGGGAATGAATCCCTGGGTGAAGATGAGGTAGACGACGCGCAGGACGCCGGGCAGACGCTCGGGCAGCTGCTCGTGAGTGGGCGCGCCGAAGGGGATCCCCGTCGCCGAGATCCGCCTCTTGGCCCTGACGATCCGCTGCTGCATCGTCGCCGTGCCGACGAGGAAGACAGCCGCGACCTCGACCGTGCTCAGACCGGCCAGACAGCGCAGGATGAGGGCAATCCTCTCGCGCTCCTCCAACGTCGGGTGGGAGCAAGTGAAGAACAGACCCAGGCGTTCGTCCGGTATGCTCGCGGTGCTCAGCTCCTCGCCGAGGCGGTCCGCATGGTCGATGTGATCACCGCCGCTGGAAGCGGACTCGATTCTGAGTCGGGCGAGCCGGCGTGCTCTGACGGCATCAGATCGGAGGACGTCGAGTGCCCGATGCTTCGCCGCGGTCATCAGCCAGGCCTGAGGGTTGCTCGGCACACCCCGTTCGGTCCACGTCTCAAGGGCTCTGGCCAAGGCCTCCTGGAGAGCATCCTCGGCGAGATCGAGGTCGTGGAATCTGTTCGCCAGAGCCGCCAGCAGACGCCCGCCATCCTCCACATCGATTGTGTGGAGGAGTCGGGCGGTCGCCTGCGGGTCGGCGTCGGAGTCCATCAGTAATCGGCCACCGGCCGAATCTCGATGTGCCCGAACGAGGCGCCCGGACTCTTCTTCGCCCAGGCGATCGCTTCATCGATATCGGTGACGTCGATGACGTAGCTGCCGCCGACGAATTCCCCGCTCTCAGCGAACGGACCCGATGTCACGACCGCGTCGGTGCCCGTATTGCTGACCCTCACACCGTTCTCGGCCCCGTCGAGGGCGAATCCTCCGACGACGATTCCGGCCTCGTTGATCTCCTGGTCGAAGGCCATGAAATCACTGGGATCCGGACCCTCATCAGCACCGCATTCGGCATCGGCGACATTTCCCATGAGCAGAAGTGCGTATTTCATTTCTCTCTCCTTGCGTCAGGTGTGGCCAGCCTGTGCTGGTCACGTCAAGCGAAGGCGCTTGACACTATACTGACGGGTGAGCGAGAGCGATATCGACAGTTGGGTCGGAAAACTTTTCTACAGGTGGCGGTGCAGCTGCCGTGACGCTTCGGTCAGCGATCCGCTCACGGACGGGTAGACGACGAACGAGGCGGAGAGCTGATCGACGGTCAGACGGTTCTCCACGGCCATCGTGATCGGCAGGATGAGTTCGCTGGCCCGGGGACCGACGACGACGCCACCCAGGATCGAGCCCGAACCTCGACGGGCGAAGAGCTTGACGAAGCCGTCCTTGATGCCCAGCATCTTGGCGCGCGGATTTGTGTCCAGCGGCAGCATCACCGTGTCGATGTCCGTCGAGTTCTCCCGGTAGTCCTGCTGGGTGAAACCGACGGTCGCAATCTCCGGGGCCGTGAACACGTTCGATGCGACATGACGCAGCTTGAGGGGCTGCACGGCATCACCGAGGGCATGGAACATCGCGATTCGCCCCTGCATCGCGGCTACCGATGCCAGTGGGAGCACGCCGGTGCAGTCGCCGGCCGCATAGACGCCCGAGCGTGATGTGCGGGAGACGCCGTCGACCTTGATATGCCCGGAGTCTCTGACCTTGATCTTCGCGGCCTCCAACCCCAGCTCCTCGGTGTTCGGGATGGAGCCGACCGCCATGAGGCAGTGTGAGCCTTCGACCCGGCGGCCGTCGGACAGGGTCACCTCGACGCCGTTCTCCGTCCGAGTGACCGAGTCGGCACGAGAACGGGAGAGGACGTTCATTCCCTTATTGCGGAAGACGAACTCGAGCACATCGGCGGCGTCCTCGTCCTGACCGGGCAGCACCTTGTTGCGGGACGAGACGAGAGTGACGTCGGTGCCCAGCGCGCAATATGCCGAGGCGAACTCAGCTCCCGTGACACCGGACCCGACGACGATCAGGTGCTCGGGCAGCTCATCGAGATCGTAGAGCTGAGTCCACGTGAGGATGCGTTCGCCGTCCGGCTTCGCCGAGTCGAGTTCACGCGGGTGCGACCCCACAGACAGCAGAATCGTCGAGGCCTCGAGCGTGTACTCGGTGCCTCCGTCCTCGACGACGTCGACATGGTCACGGTCGGCCAGGGTCGCGGTTCCCTGGATCACCTTGACGCCTGAGCGGACCAATGAGGCGTAGATGTCATTGGCCTGGGCGTCGGCCAGGGCGAGGATGCGCTTGTTGACAGCCTCGAGGTCAGCCACGACGGTCTCGCTGTCATCGCCCTCGCTGTCGTAGATGCGGATGCCCAGCCCGTCGGACCGGGTGATCTCATCCATCATCTCAGCCGTGGCGATGAGTGATTTCGACGGAACCACATCGGTGAGGACAGCCGCCCCACCGCAGCGGTTGCGCTCGATGAGCATGACGTCGGCACCCAGTTGGGCAGCGACCAGTGCGGCTTCGTACCCGCCTGGTCCACCGCCGATGATGACGACTCGATCTGCAGTGGATTCAAAATCAGTGTTCACAGAGCAATCCTCTCAAATAGCAGACGACAGGGCGAATGATCCGCCGTCGCGCGGGGCTGCGACGCGTCGGCTCCAGGTCCCTGCTCCGCCCCCTGTCCTTGTGAGCCGAGACCGTGGGTCAGAGGTCGTCGAGGACCTCGGCCGTGTCCCGATGGAGGGCCGAGAGACGCAGGTAGGACCGGGCGTTCTGGCGCACCTTCTCGACGCCCTCGTCGTTCATCTCCCGACGCACCTTGGCCGGAACCCCGGCGACCAGCGACCGCGGAGGAATCTCGGTGCCCTCGAGGACGATGGCGCCGGCAGCCACGAGCGACTCGGCGCCGACGTGGGCATCATTGAGGACCGTGGCATGCATGCCGATGAGGACGTCGTCGTCGACTTCTGCTCCATGAACCAGCGCCTGGTGGCCCACCGAGACCCGGGACCCGATGACGACGGGCTTGCCTTCGTCGGTGTGCATCACGGTGTTGTCCTGCACGTTCGTATCCTCGCCGATGGTGATCGGAGCGGTCTCTGCCCGCAGCACACACCCGTAGAAGACGCTGGCGCCCTTCTTCACGACGACATTGCCCACCAAGGTGGCACCGGCGGCGATGAAAGCACCGGGATCGACCTGCGGGGTGTGCCCGCCGACCGAGATGATGCGCGCCCGGGAAAGGTTGTCCGTGGTCATGAGCCCTCCATTGGTTCTCGTGATTGATTCTCGTGGTTGGTTCGTGGTGTTCCCGTTCTCGAGACCGACCTGGTCCCCGGCGTCGGCAAACCGACACCGGGGCGACCGGTCTCTTCATCGTCAGTCTAGCCATGACCCCGCACCTCTTGAGACGGTGGCCCGGCCATGCTGCAGGCCTGTCGCTGCGACGTGCAGGACGCATGGTGGACGAATTTGCGTCACTGGGCCTATAGCAGGACAATGAGAAAAATATTTGTCAGAAATTTCACACTGCATTACCCTTGTGTGCCCAAAACGGTTATGTGAACCTTGGGTAAGAGAGTTGCGCGTCTGGAATTCGGGCGTTGCACACCGCGTTCACTTAATTCGTCGAAAGGTCACCATGGATTGGCGACATCGTGCAGCATGCCTCAATGAGGACCCAGAACTGTTCTTCCCGATCGGAAACACCGGTCCCGCTCTGCTCCAGATCGAAGAGGCCAAGACTGTCTGTCGCCGCTGTGAAGTAGTCGAGACCTGCCTGCAGTGGGCACTGGAATCCGGCCAGGATGCAGGCGTCTGGGGTGGGCTCAGCGAGGATGAGCGCCGCGCACTCAAGCGCCGCGCCGCACGTGCCCGTCGGGCCGGCTGAGTCCTTCACGCCGACTGAGGCCTTCAGCGGCCAGAGACGCTCGGTCGCACATTGAGTCCCTTGCTCGTAGTACGAGACATTCGTATTACGAGCAAGGGACTCAATCATGTCTGCGTAAGGCCGAGCTCCTCATACCTCGGCGCGCAATTCATATTGCCGCGCGGCGCACAATTCAACCTGCCGCACAATGCATACTGTCCCTCTTTGTCAGGTGCACAATTCAACCTGCGGGCGCGCAATTCCTACCGCTGGCTCCTGCTCACCCCTATGGTGGCGATCCGTACCGTTGCCGGCCCACCCCGCACCGGCAGCGCCGAATCGGCTGCCTGCAAAGAGTCGATTTGCGGGCACATGTAGGCGTTATGCGGATCAGCCGCTGAGACGCAGCATCAGTCGTAGGAATCCGGGCGCAGCGGCACGTCGAGGAGCGCCACGGTTCCGCCGCCTTCTCGCTCCTCCCACTGAATCGATCCCGCCAGATCGGCGGAGACCAAGGTCTTCACGATCTGCGTGCCCAGCCCGTTGCCGGGGCTGTGGTGCTCCCCCAGGCCGACACCATCGTCGGAGATAGTGACATGCAGGTGGTCGCCGTCGCGCTCCGGGGACACCCACACATGGCCGTTGAGCGTCTCCCCGGGAGCCAGGCTCTCCTGTTCCGAGAGGGGGAAGCCGTGCTCGATCGCGTTCGTGATCAGTTCGGTGATCGCCAGCGCCAGAGAGGTCGCGTCCGCGGAGGAGATGTTGCCGAAGCTGCCGCAGCGTTGGAGGGTCACCTGCACGAGCGGACTCGTCAGTTCCGGGGTCAGTCGCAGCCCCTTGTCGACGACCTCGTCGAAGTCCACTTCGGATTCGACTCCCTGGCTGAGCACGTCGTGGACGACGGCGATGATCGAGACTCGTCGCATCGCCTCCGTCAGCGCGCCTTTCGCCTCGGGGTTGTCGATGCGGCGAGTCTGCAGCCGCAGCAGTGCCGAAACGGTCTGCAGGTTGTTCTTCACCCGGTGGTGCATCTCCTTGATCATGGCATCACGTGAGAGGAGCTCGCGCTTGCGCCGTCTGATCTCGGACACGTCCCGGGCCAGGACGATGGCTCCGATCCGTGTGCCCTCATCGGTCAGCGGAATCGCACGCAGGGACACGCTCGTCCGACCGACCTCGAGCTCGGTCCGCCACGGTGCCCGACCGGTGAGCACCAAGGGCAGGGTCTCATCCACCTGACGCAGATCCTCGCTCAGACTCGAGACCACCTCGGCGAGGTAGTCCCCTTCGATGTCGCCGCTGTGTCCGATCCTGTGCATGAGGGAGACCGCGTTCGGGGACGCGTATTGGACGTGCGAATCGCGGTCGAGGATGAAGATGCCGTCCCCGACACGCGGTTCGCCGTGCCGAGCCCCGCTGGGAGCCTCCCGATCCGGGAAGGCGCCCTGCTCGATCATGGTCAGCAGGGACATCGCCGACTGGGTGTAGAACTTCTCGAGACGTGAGGAGCCTCGGCGACGGACCTCTTCGGAGTACCGGATCATGATGGCGATCGTCTCGTTGTGTCGCACGAGTGGAACCGCCTCGATGGAGACCTCCGTGTCATCGGTGCCGGCATTGACGCCCAAGGGCTTCGCCTGCGCCCTCTGAGTCTCCATCTCGTGTGAGCTGGCAGCCGTGTCGAGAATCTCCCGTTCGAGCCCGGTCGCCCGGGCGCCGATGAGGTCACGGTTGAACAGGGTCACGCCGGTGGTCGGCCGCGAATGCGCAACGACCGTATACGCCCCGCTGGCCGACGGCACCCAGAGGACGAGATCGGCGAAGGACAGGTCGGCGATGAGCTGCCAGTCCCCCACCAGCAGGTGAATGTATTCGACGTCTGTCTCGTCGGTGATGCCTTCAGCGGCCAGGAGTTCGTTGAGCACTGTGTTCTTCTTCCGGATGGGCAGCGGCACAGGCCGATGATGGCGGCCCAGACGCCGACAGACCCGCAGGTTCAGGGCCCGCGAAGCCTGTCGACGTTGTCAGTCATCTGACGCTATCACTGATCTGGCATGGCCACTTCTCAGACGCCGTGCTCGGATTCCCACGCCGAGGAGCGGACCACTCCGCGCATCATGCGCAGCAGCACCGACAGCGGAGCCTGGGTGACTTCGTCGAGTCCGAGGATCGTCTCGGTCGTCTCCAACACCCGGCCTGCAACCGTCTCATTGCGATCGAGCCATTCGCTCAGTCGCTGACCGGCACGCTCGTCCGGCGTCCCGGAGATCGGCGAGTCGGTGGCTGCGAGGACCGTTCCGGCCACGGACAGGATGGCCGAGTAGAAGTCATCGCGCAGTGAGCCGCGGGCCAGGGCCGACCATCGGTCGCTGCGGTCGAGGTCACCGATGAGCGTGAGCACCTGCGAACCGGAGAACTTGTCGTTGACGGCGTAGTACACCTCGGCGACGTCCTCGGCGGATTCCCCGGCGCGGGCTGCCAGCTGCGCGACATCGAGGAGGACGAACTCGTCGAGCATGGCAGCCGCCCTCCACGCCAGGTCGCTGGGTACGCCTTCGTCGATATAGCCCTGCGCCGTGGCCCTCATGCTCGCGGCGTCGAAGCCGTCGACGAGGTCGGGCACCCTCTCCCTCAGCGCTGCCACGACCGTGCCGTACGTGTCGATGCCGGAGTCGACATCGAGGGTGTCCGGCGCCTGCTGCACCAGCCAGCGTGAGGACCGATCGAGCAGACGCACGTACGCGTGCTGCAGCTGAACCTGCACAGCGGTCGGGACCTTGTTGTCGAGCGCGCACACCGCGTCGAAGTACTCGTCGAGTTCGAAGATCTCCGAGACCACGACGAAGACGCGGGCGATCTGCGGAACCGAAGCGGGCGTCTCCTCCAACATGCGGTAGACGTAGGTGAGACCGCCACGGTCGATCATCCGGTTGACGAGCTTGGCCGTGGCGATCTCCCGATGCAGCGGATGCTCGGGGATCAGCCCTCCGTACTTCTCGACGAGGGAGTCGGGGAAGTATGAGGTCAGTTCCCGCTTCATCCATTCCTCGTCGGGAACGACGCTGTCGAGGATCTCATCGGCCGCGTGCATCTTCGCGTAGGCGAGCAGCACCGCCAGCTCCGGGGACACATAGGCGCTGAACTCGCGTTTGGACAGCTCCAGCGCATCCGGCAGGAATTCGACCTGACGATCGAGGTCGGCGTGCTTCTCCAAGTAGCTGAGCATGCGACCGTAGGTGCCCGACATGGATTCGGTCTGTTCCCGAGCTTCTCCGAGGACGACGTTCTGGGAGTAGTTGTTGGCCAACACGCGGTCTGCGACGTCGTCGGTGAATGACAGCAGCACTCGCTCCCTGTCCTCGGCGGCGAAGGCTCCCTTGTGCAGGAGAGTGCGCAGTAGCAGCTTGATGTTGACCTCATGGTCGGAGCTGTCGACGCCGGCCGAGTTGTCGACGGCATCGGTGTTGATGGCCACACCCTTCAGCGCCGCCTCGACACGTCCCAACTGGGTCACGCCGAGGTTCCCGCCCTCTCCGACGACCCGACTGCGGACATCGCGTCCGTCGATGCGGATGGGGTCGTTGGCCTTGTCGCCGACATCGCCCTGACTCTCGTCGGAAGATTTGATGTAGGTGCCGATGCCGCCGTTGTAGACGAGGTCGACCGGAGCCTTGAGGATCTGCGACATCAGCTCGGCAGGACTGCGCTTGCCGGGTTCGAGTCCGAGTACTGCAGCGGCCTCCGAGCTGAGATCGATCGACTTAGCAGACCGAGGGAAGACGCCGCCTCCTGAGGAGATGAGCTCCCGGTCGTAGTCCTGCCAGCTGGAGCGCGGCAGGTCGAAGAGGCGTTTGCGTTCGACGAAGCTGCGTGCGGCGTCGGGGTTCGGGTCGAGGAAGATGTCGCGGTGGTCGAAGGCCGCGACGAGCCTGATGTGTTCGCTGCGCAGCATCCCGTTGCCGAACACGTCGCCGCTCATGTCGCCGATGCCCACCACGGTGAAGTCCTCGGCCGCGGTGTTGAGACCGAGTTCGCGGAAGTGACGTTCGACGGACTTCCATGCTCCGCGGGAAGTGATCGCCATCTTCTTGTGGTCGTAGCCGACCGATCCGCCGGAGGCGAAGGCGTCGCCGAGCCAGAAGCCGCGACGTTCGGCGATGGCGTTGGCCACGTCCGAGAAGCGTGCGGTGCCTTTGTCAGCGGCGACGACGAGATAGTAGTCGTCTCCGTCGTGTCGGACCACTCGGTCGGGGTGGACGACCTCTTGATTGCCGTCCGATCCGTAGACGAGGTTGTCGGCGACCTCGAGGAGGCTTTCGATGAAGACCTCGTAGGCGGCACGGCCGGCGGCCATCCACGCATCGCGGTCGCTCATCGGAGGAAGCTGCTTGGGGAAGAAGCCGCCCTTGGCTCCGGTCGGAACGATGAGCGCGTTCTTGACCATCTGGGCCTTGACCAAGCCGAGCACCTCTGTGCGGAAATCATCACGACGATCGGACCAGCGCAGACCGCCGCGGGCCACAGCACCGAAGCGCAGGTGCACACCCTCCACCTGAGGCGAGTACACCCACATTTCCAGAGCCGGCTTCGGCTTCGGCACGAAGCTGAGCTCGGTGGGACGGATCTTGAGCACGAGGGCCGTCGGCAGCTCGCCGGTCTCGTCGAGGAAGTAGTTCGTCCTCACCGTGGCCCGCAGCAGTTCGAGGGAGGAACGCAGGACACGGTCGGCGTCGAGGCTGGCCACGTCGCCCAGCGCCGCCTCGACCGCCTCGCTGAGTTCGGCCATCCTCTCCTCGCGGCCGGCGGCGTCGGCATCCGGGTCGAACTTCGCGAAGAAGTAATCGACGAGCTGCCGCGAGATCCCCGGATTGTCGCTGTAGACTTCGCCGAGGTAGGAGTCGGAGTAGGTGAAACCGGCCTGACGCAGGTATTTGCCCAGTGCCCGGATGATCGTCACGTGCTTCCAGTGCAGACCGGAGACGACGAGGCGGTCGAAGACTCCGGCTTCCTTCTTGCCCTCCCAGCCGGCGATGAACGCATCGGAGATCCGTTCATAGGCGGCATCGTCGAGCTCCTCCGGGAAGGTGAGCCCGAAGTCGTAGATGTAGCGGTGAGAGCCGTCGACGAGGTCGAGTTCGTGGGGGCGCTCATCGAGGACGGTGGCTCCGAAGGCGGTGAGGAACGGCAATACCTCTGAGAGTCCGACCCTCTCGTCGCGGTAGAGCGACAGGCGGACGGACGCGTCCGCGGCGTCCTCGGGGCAGTAGAGGTGCACAGCGGCTCCGTGACCGGCTTCGAGCGCTTCGAAGCGGGCGACGTCTTCCACTGCATCGGCGGGTGTGTGGTGCTCTTCGTAGCTGGGTGGGAAGGCCTTCGACCAGCGGTTGGCACGAGCAATGGAGTTGTCGTTGTCTCCGCGCTCCGTGGGGGCGAGGAAGGCGTGGACGTCTTCGGACCAGGAGCGCACGGCGCCGACGATCCGCTTCTCCACGGTCTCGGGGTCGATCTGCGGCAGTTCGACGTCGCGGGCGACGCGGGCCACGAAGTG
The DNA here is from genome assembly GCF_011927955.1 of Brevibacterium marinum. Lineage (NCBI taxonomy): Bacteria > Bacillati > Actinomycetota > Actinomycetes > Micrococcales > Brevibacteriaceae > Brevibacterium > Brevibacterium marinum. Next base: position 3,283,301 of record NZ_JAATJN010000001.1, read on the forward strand.
GATGCGGGCCAAAGCGGATTCGGTCAGCAGCACGTCGAAGTCGACACTTTCGGCACGGTAGAACTTCCGCAGGACCTCCTGAACGCGCATGCGCGCGGCCGTGTCGTAGAGGTCGCGGGGCATGTAGAGGATGACGGAGACGAATCGCTGGTAGGGGTCCCGACGGACGAAGACCCGTGACTGGCGCCGTTCCTGCATGTCGACGATCTGCATGACGATCTCGAAGATCGTCTCGGTTCCGTCGTGCAGGAGGTCGTCGCGAGGATAGGTCTCGAGGATGCCGAGGAGCTCGTTCGCCGAATGGGATCCGGCGGGGAATCCGCTGGCGGAAAGGATCTTGCGCACCTTGCGGTTGATGACCGGGATGTTGAGCACGCTGTCGTTGTAGAACTCGGGTTTGAACACGCCGACGAAACGACGTTCGCCGACGATCTCACCGGCCGAGTCGAAGGTCTTGACCCCGATGTAGTCCATGAACGATCGGCGGATCACACGCGAGCGTGAGTTCGCCTTCGTCAGCACGAGCACGTGCGGTTCGAGGGCCTTGTCGGCCACGGCCCGGCTCAACGGCGATTTCGTCAGCGGCCGCAGTGTGGAGATGCCCAGGGAGGTGTGCTCGATCGGGTCGAGGCTGCTCTGGTGCTCGTCCTGAGAATAGTCGTATTCCCGATACCCGAGGAAGGTGAAGTGACCGTCGAGCCAGTTGAGCAGCTCGGCGGCGGCTTCGGCTTCCGACGCCAGTTCCGCACGCGGAGGCTGTGCCAGCAGCTCCTCTGCGATGTCCTTGGCCCGGAGCGCCATGGCGCTGGCGTCGCTGGCCGCGGCCGACACGTAGTCGAGGACGCTGCGCAGCTGGTCCTCGAGGTCGGCGAAGTCCTCTTCGGGCAATCTGTCGATCTCGAGGCGGATCCAGGACTGCTGGTGCGGTAGGACGGAACCGCTCGCCTCGACGGTTTCTGCCACCAGCGGAATGCCTGCGGTATCGGCGGAGACCGCCGGTGCCTCGGCCGGCGAGAGAACGGACAGATCGGGGCCGTGACCTTCGACGGCGATGATGGGATGGTGGACGAGACGGATCGCCCGGCCGCTGCTGGCCAGGTCACTGACGATCGAGGACACGAGGTGCGGCATGTCGGCGAGCACCATCGCGATGACCGTGTGGTTGTCAAGGAACTCGGACGAATCGACGTCAGGGTTGTAGACGGAGATCGCCGGTGATCTGCCGTCGTATTCAAGTCCCAGTGCGTAGTGTGAGGCGGCCGCCGCGGCCAATGCCTCTGCTCCTGCTTCGGAAGTGCCAGGTTCGAAACGCGGGTAGTACGCTTCGATGAAATTCTCCGGGGCACCCTGTCCCCTCAGCTTCCTCCACTCTTCTGCAATGTCCGAATATGAGACCTGAGACACCATGTCACCTCTATGATCAGCGCGCAAAATTTACTGCGATTCGACATCGAACCGCCACTACCCACACTATGCTCAAATGCTGAGAAAGGCACGCCGACGGCCCTGCCGGACCAAGGTGTGTCCCGCCTGGCAAACTGGACCTATGCGAACTCTGACACTCAACCATGAATACTCGGCCTCCCTGTCAGCCTTCCTCCTCAGACTTGCCGACGTCTCCATCTGGGAGTCCCTCGGCTCCGAGGCTCATGCCGAGCACATGGATCCCGATACCGAGGTGACGGTGAAGACGCCGATGCCCACGTCCGAGCTGCCTTCGACCCTGGCCTCGCGCCTGCCGGCGGATGCCGAGCTCGTCGAGGTGTACATGATCCCCGGCGATGTCATCGGCGACTCTGCGGAGATCCGGATGTCGGCCCATGCTGCGGGCGTCCCCGTCGAGGTCGATGCCCTCATCACGCTCGCCGAGAAGGATGCGAGGACCTCGCTGTGTGTGCGCGCCGAGATCAGCTCCTCGATCCCCCTCTTCGGGGCGATGATCGAACAGGCGGTGGTGCCCGTGTTGGAGAAGCGGCTGGGCGATCGCCTGGAGAAACTCGACCGGGACTGAGCCTGCGAGCCGCCGATCGCAGCGTCAGTCATTCGACACGTCAGCCGACCGAGAGGTCACTCGCGTGTGCGCAGCAGTTCGGGCAGTTCGCTCACGTCGTACCAGAGGAGATCGGAATCGCCGAGGTGGTCCTCGGCCTCTTCGTGTCCCTGCCGGGCCACGATGTCGACGGCTTCGTCCCAGGCCTCGGTCTCGTCGAGGTGGATGCTCGCAATCGATGTCATGTCGACGCCGGTGAGTGCGAGCACCTCGAACCCCGTGGTCAGCTCCTCAGCAGGGCTGGAGTCGGGTGCGTCGTAGGCCACGACGGCACGGGGCGAGGGTGAGTCGGAGCCCGCCGCCGACGCGGCTTCGAAGGACTGGGTCGCGGCCAGGGCGGCCGCGATGCACAGGGCGTCGAACTCTTGGGCTTCGAGTTCGTCACCGCCTGCGTCTCGCCCCCGGGCGTCGGGCGCGACCGCGTGCGCGGTTCCGAGTCCCGCGCCGAGTGCGGTCAGTGTGGTCGGGATGTAGCAGCGAATGGACATGCCCCAATCCTAAAGCGATTTCGCCGCCCGACCGGCACCCGACGTCCGTGGACCTGATGTTCGCAGGCCGGACTTCCGTGAGCGTTTCCGGGCCGGCAGAAGTTCGGTCACCGCAGCGGAGATCTCCTGGTTGAGCACGGATTTCGGGTTCGCTTCGTGGAGGGTGTGTCCAGCCAGCATCGCGGCATCGACGGTCACCCGGTCGTCGCTGAAGATGAAGTCCGGATCCGTGCGGACGAACCTGGCCAGGACCTCCCGGATGCGCGCTTCGGCAGGATGACCGACGGCACCGGCCCGCACCTTCGTGATGCCGATGCGCATCTTCGACCTGATCGACTCGATCCGGTCGGTGCCGAGAAGTTTGACGAGCCTCTGCAGTCCGATCGGGTCCCCTGCCGCCAGGACGAGGACCGTGTCTGCGGCGTCGAGAGCCGCCCGGGTCGCACAGTGGCGGTCGTAGAAGGGATCGGCGAAGTCGTCGTCGGGATCGATCCGGTCGGAGACGTCGACGATGACGAAGTCGAACATCTTCGCCAGACGAGCCAGCACCGCAGTGAGCACGGAGGCGCGCACCTCCGGCCACCTATCGGGTCGGGTCAGTCCGGTCACGGCATGGAAGTCCTCGCGGATCGTGGCGTGGGGAAGGCCGGAGATGTCCGACGGCGGGGTCTTCTCCGTCTCGAGCCGACACAGACTCGCCAGATGCGCCGATTCCTCCGTCAGTCCCAGTGTGGTGGCCACCATCGCGGCCACCGTGTCGGCATCGACGATGACGCTGCGGTGACCCTGTCTGGCCCCGTGATCGCCGAGGTTGACCGCGGTCAGCGTTCGCCCGGGAGAGGAACCTGTGCCCCACACCGTGACGATGCGGCCCTGTCCGCGGCCGGACCCCGGCGGAGTGCTCGGGCGGGGAGGCACGACGGTGGAATCGCGGGTGTCGGCGAGGGATTGGGCGACCGTGGAAGCATCGGCGGTCGAGGGGACGGTGCGGTCGATGCCCAGGGCCGCCAACGCCTCGGCGTCGTTGCCGAATCCGAGCACCGAGGTGCCCGTGGAGCCGATCGCAGCGATGACGTCGAAGTCCAGTCCCGGGAAGTACTGGCCGACGATGACGACGTCGGCGCTGCCCGTCCGGCACAGCGCGAGGAGTTCGACCTCATCTGCGGGTCGGGCGACGATGGTGACCTCGTCGACCTCGCTGAGGAGTTCGAAGAGAATGAGGTCGAACTCGAAGTCGACTGCGAGGAGAACCTGGGTCATGACTGTTCGCTCTCGGCTTCGACCTGGGCGGGGGCACCGACGACGGAGAGCACGCTGCTGCCGTCGAGGGCGCCGAGGACGTCGGAGAGTTCAGAACTTGCGACGAAGACCTCGATTCGGGCGCCATCGCCGACGCCGAAGCTGCCCACCTCGCGGGAGATGTTCGAGACCGGGGCAGACGCCACGATCTGCTTCGGATCGATGCCTTCGTCGTCGAGCCCCTGCGACTCCGGCTGCGCCCAGACGTCGACCAGGCTGCCGGTGTCGACGACGGAGGGAACGGAACCGGCGACGTCGATGGCGACGATCCTTCCCTCGAGGTCTGCGACCGGTGCCAGCGCGGAGGCGGGAAGCAGTTCTCCCGCTGCGATGACGGCCCGCACGCTCGTCCCTTCGGGCACCCCGGAACCGGCCGCCAGGTACTTCTCGCCGATGTCGGCGAGATTGACCTCGGCCACCGTGAGGTCCTCAGCGGTGAGCACCTGCCCGGGGACCAGCGGCGTCGCGGTCGCCCACACCCGTGTGGTGGCGTTCGCCGCATTGATGAGCAGATAGGTCGCGACCATCGCCGCGACGACCAGGACCGCTCCGACGAGCAGCCGGGCATCGGTCCACTTCGGTCGGCGTATTCGTTTCGAGAGCTCCATTGCATCTCCAGCGTCGGAAAATTTCCCATGACAAGAACTGTTTCTGAGTGATAGTATTGAACACCAAACGAGGTCAAAGCAATGGTTTTGGCAAAAATAGTCAACAAGCAATCAGTCACCTGGAATGAGAAAGGGCCCTCATGGTCGTCGAAAATCGCTTCCTGCCGCTCACCGACGTGGCCGATCTGCTCAATGTCTCGATCGCCCAGGCGCGCGCTCTGGTCCGCACCGGAGACCTGCGTGCCATCAAGGTCGGCGGACGCGGGCAGTGGCGCGTGGAGAAGACCGAGATCGAGGCGTACATCCAGCGGATGTACGAACGCACCGAGCACGAGATCAAGACCGGCTCGCTCGACGACTGAGGCTCGGACGCCCGAGGGCCCTCGCGACCGAGCTGCGAAGAGGCTCTCTCGCTCCGGTTCGCCCTTCGAGGCGTCGCGACCTACCTGGCTCCGTGGTCTATGAGTCGAATGGGTTGACTCGAGTCTGCACGAGTGCGATCGACTGGAGGGGTACGATTCTGCCCGCGATCTCAATGTAGTCGGACGCGACCATATCGGCGCGCCCCCGGATCGCTCCTCCCTCACCGGTCAGTTCGAGCACGACCTCTTCGCGTTCGGCGGCCAGTCGCCGCAGCGCCGACGCCATTCCCAGACGCTCCAGCGGGCCGGCCTCGTGCATGTGCCGCCTGGACCGAGTGCGCAGCTCTCGGATGCGCTCGATCGCCACCACTGCCGTTTCGGTGCCGGAGAGCACGAAGATGCCTCGGCCCAGAAATACGGCCGTGCCGGATACCTCGCGTCCGGCGACGACGATCTGCACGGGTTGGCCGATGGCGCCTCGCATCCGCTCGAGCAGGGTTCGCTCTGCGGCGTGGGCAGCGATTTCTTCGCCGAGTTCGCCTCTCCGGGCATGTGTCTGGCGAGATGCGTGCATCGCCTCCACATCCGACAGGAGAGCGTCGATCCGATCGTCCATGCTCAGAAGCCTGCCGGAGTCGGCAGCCACACGCAAGAGTCGCAGCACCGGTAAACATAACTACACGACAGTATTTAGATTCATCTATTGACAACAAATAGCATCCAAATGCATCATTGAGTGACGTTTCCAATGAAGGGCGTCTCTCATGTATCTGTTGATATCCTGCACCATTTCATGGCTGTGTCTGCTCGGGGCATTCATCACCACGTGGACTGCGCTGCCCGCGCCACGAAGCACGAGTGACGTCGCTGTCATCATGGTCGTCGGCACCTCTGCGCTGCTGTTCTCCCGACACGGTCTGACATCTGTGCTGACGCTGCTGATCAGACTCCTCCCCAGCGGTCACCTGCGGACCGTGATCATCAGGTCGGTGCTGCGCGCGGTTCCCACGCTTCTGCGATCGAGCGTTCTCGCCGCCGTATCGGCAAGCGTCGCCGTCCACGCGGGTCATGCCTCTCCCCTGCCCTCCGATGGATCCACGGGGGCAGAGCAGGTCGCGACAGCACCATCGTCGGCACGGGCCGAATCCGCGCCCGACCCGGGATGGCCCACGGCGGTCCCGGACGATTCGCCCCCGGATCCCGGCTGGCCCTCCGTCCCGCCGGTCGAGGAATCCACACCCCCGCCCGACCACGGTTCCTCGCCCGAGCACGACAACCCATCCGACGACGCCACGGCTCCCGAGACCGACGGTTCCTCCTCTGAAGCCGACGATTCTTCGTCTGATGCCGACGGTTCCTCCCCTGGTGCCGATGATTCTTCGTCAAGTGCCGACGATACCGACGATTCGACGGAGGAACGACCCGGTTCCCCCGGCCCGGGACACGACGACGTGACGGTCCACATCGTCGGTGCCGGCGAGAGTCTGTGGTCGATCGCTGCGAGCCGAGCCTCTCCCGATGCGAACACTCAGGACACTGTCGAACAGATCTACTCAGCCAACCGGGACGTCATCGGTGCGAATCCGAACCTCATCATGCCCGGACAACGATTGGAGATTCAGCCATGACCGCCCCACTTGTTCTCTCGCGTCCACAGCCGGCGGCGCCGCCGCACCGATCCCGATCGCCGCACCACCGGCTCACAGATCCGCCCGACGGCAGGCAGCCCAGCAACGACGGGCATGGCAGCGACAGCAGGCAGCCCGGCGACGGCGGGCATAGCAGCGGCCACGGCGGTGGAGCCACTGCGGAGAAGGCCGATGAAGACAGCAACGATCCTGTCAGACGTGACGAGGGACGCATCGCCGCCACCGCGACTTCGTTGGCGGTGGCCTGCCTGGAGATCTTCTCCGGCATCCGGCGCAGTGATTCGATCTCCCGGTGGGTCGACCGGACGCTGTTGGACAAGATCGATCAGCGCGCTCAGCTGCGAGCCGAAGTCGCACCGGCCAGACCGATCGGCGAGCTCGGAACATCGCGCACCCTGCAGGCGGGCAATGCTCGAGTCTGTCGCGTCACCGAGTCCGTCGCCGAAGTCACTGTCGTCGTCCGCACCAGGAACCGCTTCCGGGCGGTGGCAATTCGCTTGGAACTGCTCACCACCCGGTGGACGATGACTGCGCTGCAGACGATGTGAGCGAATTGACGATCTGAAACCGTTCGACGACTCGGCCAGGTCTGTTCAGGCTGCGAGAGTCAGCTCTTCGCCTTCTTCTTCGCACGGCGCTGGGCACGATTGGCCGGCTGCGCGGTCTGAGGGTCGTCGCCCTCGTCCTCGGACATTGACGACGAACCGTCCTCGGAAGGAGCGGACAGCTGCATCTTGGGCGTCGTGTGACGCAGCTCCTCCGCATCGACCTCGACCTCGGAGTCGTCCTCGGCATTGTCCTCGGACCGGTTCACGGTCACCTCCAGGGTGTTGGTCAGGCGGACGACGTCCTCCCTGATCCCATCCTGCATGGTCTTGAACATGTCGAAGCCCTCACGCTGGTATTCGACCAGCGGGTCCTTCTGGGCCATGGCGCGCAGTCCGATGCCGTTCTTCAGGTAGTCCATCTCATAGAGGTGTTCGCGCCAGCGTTTGTCGATGACGGAGAGGACGACGCGGCGTTCGAGCTCACGCGTGGCCTCTTCACCCAGGGTCTCTTCACGCTGCTGGTAGAAGACCCCGATATCCGACTGAACCTCCTGGTTGAGGCGGTTCTTCGAGAGGTTCCCCAGACCGCCGACCTCTTCGGCGAGATCCTCCGATGTGATCGAGGGCGAGTAGATCTTGCCCAACGCCTCGAACAGCTCATCGATCTTCCAGTCTTCGACCGGTCCCGTGGTCGCTTCGGCAACGTAGGCGTCGATGACCTCCTCACGGAACTTCGCGACCTGCTCCTCGAGATCGGCCCCGTCGAGGACGCTGCGCCGCTCATCGTAGATGACGGTGCGCTGCCGGTTGAGCACGTCATCGTATTTGAGGACGTTCTTGCGCTGTTCGGCGTTGCGCTGTTCGATCTGGGACTGAGCCGACAGGATGGCCCGGGAAACCATCTTCGATTCCAGCGGAACGTCATCGGGAACATTGGCGGTGGCCATGATCCTCTCGGCGGCACCGGAGCCGAACAGGCGCATCAGATCATCGGTCAGAGACAGATAGAAGCGGCTCTCCCCCGGGTCGCCCTGGCGCCCCGAACGACCCCTGAGCTGATTGTCGATGCGCCTGGATTCGTGCCGTTCGGTGCCGAGCACGTACAGCCCCCCGGCCTCGACGACCTCCTCGGCCTCGGACTTGACCCGCTTCTCCGCTGCCTTGAGCACGTCCTGCCACTCGGCTTCGTACTGCTCCGCGTCCTCCTGCGGGTCCAGACCGCGATTCTCCATCTCGGCGACCGCGATGAACTCGGCATTGCCGCCGAGCATGATGTCGGTACCGCGACCGGCCATGTTGGTGGCCACGGTCACTGCGCCCTTGCGGCCGGCCATCGCGACGATGGAGGCCTCACCCGCGTGGTTCTTCGCATTGAGCACCTCGTGGCGGATGCCGCGCTTCTTCAGCTGCTGGGACAGGTATTCGCTCTTCTCGACGCTGGTGGTGCCGACGAGGATCGGCTGCCCGTTCTCGTGGCGTTCGGCGATGTCGTCGACGACGGCTTCGAATTTCGCGACCTCATGCTTGTACACGAGGTCCGACTGGTCGATGCGCTGCATCGGTTTGTTCGTCGGGATCGCAACCACGCCGAGCTTGTAGGTCGACATGAATTCCGCGGCCTCGGTCTCTGCGGTGCCGGTCATACCGGAGAGCTTCTCGTAGAGGCGGAAGAAGTTCTGCAGGGTGATCGTGGCCAAGGTCTGGTTCTCGGCCTGGACCTTGACGTTCTCCTTGGCCTCGATGGCCTGGTGCAGGCCCTCGTTGTAGCGGCGCCCCTTGAGCACGCGACCGGTGTGTTCGTCGACGATGAGGACCTCTCCGTCGAGGATCACATAGTCCTTGTCCTTCTTGAACAGCTCCTTGGCGCGGATCGCATTGTTGAGGAAGCTGATCAGCGGGGTGTTCTCCGCGTCGTAGAGGTTGCCGATGCCCAGGTAGTCCTCGACCCGCTCGATGCCGGGCTCGAGGATGCCCACGGTGCGCTTCTTCTCGTCGACCTCGTAGTCGCGATCGGTCTTGAGACGTTTGACGACCTTGGCGAACTCGTCGTACCAGCGGTTCCCGTCGCCTTCGGCCGGTCCGGAGATGATGAGCGGGGTGCGGGCTTCGTCGATGAGGATCGAATCGACCTCGTCGACGATGGCGAACGCGTGTCCACGCTGCACGAGCTCCTCGGCCGACCAGGCCATGTTGTCGCGCAGGTAGTCGAAGCCGAATTCGTTGTTCGTGCCGTAGGTGACGTCGGCGGCGTATTGCTTGCGCCGGTTGTCCGAGGACATATTGGCCTGGATGCAGCCGGTCTCCATGCCGAGGAAGCGGAATACGCGACCCATGAGCTCGGACTGGTAGGTGGCCAGATAGTCGTTGACCGTGATGATGTGGACGGGGTCGCCCGTCAACGCGTTGAGATACGCCGGTGCCGTCGCCACGAGGGTCTTGCCCTCACCGGTCTTCATCTCGGCGATGTTGCCCGTGTGGAGAGCTGCTCCGCCCATGAGCTGAACGTCGAAGTGGCGCATGCCGAGGGTCCGACTCGACGCCTCACGGACGGCGGCGAATGCCTCCGCGAGCAGCGAGTCGAGGCTCTCGCCCTCCTGGTAGCGCTTCTTGAACCGATCGGTTTCCTCCCGAAGCTCAGCATCCGACATCTCGCTGAACTCCTCGGACAGCGCGTTGATCGCATCCGTGTACTGGCGGAGCTTCTTCAGCGTGCGCCCCTCACCGGTGCGCAGAAGCTTCTCGAGGAAATTAGCCACTTTTCTCCTAATCGGCATGGAATGCCTGACAACGACTCGGACGACTCTATATTCCCTAGCTTAATGGCAAGTGAGTACCTGCCATATCCACAGCGTCCAATGAGAGCCATTTCGCCATTTCGCACAGCTCAGCTGCCAGGTCCTCCTCGTGCTCTTGACCGGGTTCCCACGTCACTTTGAGCGCGCGCAGGGTGTTCGCCGCCCGGTCCCGATGCAGATCGACTCGACCGACGAGACGCTCGCCGAGGAGGAAGGGCAGCACGTAGTACCCGTGCACTCGGTCCTTGGCCGGGGTGTAGATCTCGATCCGGTAACGGAAGTCGAAGAGCCACTCGATTCGGGGCCGGTAGAAGACCAATGGGTCGAACGGTGCCAGGAGGGCCCTGGCCGCGACCGTTCGAGGGGTCTTCGCCGCATGCCATTTCAGTGCTCGTGTGCCGTCGACGTCGACTTCGATGAGCTCGCCCGAGGAGATCAGCGAGGTGATCGCCTCATCGGTCGGCGCCCGCCGCTGCCGGAAGTAGTCGGCCAGGCAGTCGGGTCGGGCGATGCCCAGCGCTCGCGCCGCGATCCGGGTCAGTTCGAGCACATTGTCGGCGGTGCCAGAGACGCCGCGCGGCCTCTGCGCCTCAGGATCGAGTCCGAGCTCAGGATGGGAGTCCGTGCCGTAGGAGAGCTCCGTGCTCGGCAGGTCCGGACTGACGTCGCCCGGCAGGGCGTAGATGCGTTCGAAGTGATCGTTGCGTCCCGCGGCGCTGATGATGCCGCCGGCGAAGAGCGATTCGAGGGCGATCTTGACCTGGCTGGGGTTCCATCCCCAATGGCCTCGATTGCGTTCGGGGATCTCATGGTCGACGAGGTCCGCGACCGCCCGAGCCGACTTGGGCCCCGACCCCAGGACGACGAGGACCGACTCCTGCAGGGCGCGGAAGGCCGGACCGGTCTCGGGATGGCGCTGACCGAAGTCATTGCGCCACCATTCGGCCCTGCTCCGTTCGAAGTGCCGCCAGGTCTCGGGTGGGACGAAGGCCGCGGCATGGGCCCAGTACTCGACGCCCATGCGGGGCGCCGAGTAGAAGAGCCGATCGAGGGCCTCGCGCGGGTAGGGCCCCAACCGCGAGAAGTACGGCAGGTAGTGCGCGCGGACCACGCGGGAGACCGAATCGATCTGAGTCAGCCCCATTCTGTCGAACGTCGACTTCAGATGCCGCGCCGTCACCTGTGACGGACGGGCCCTGTCGAGCCCCGTCGCCGCGATCGCCGTTCTGCGCGCCGCCGAGAGAGTCATCTTCTGCATGGCCCCACAGTAGGCCACGCCCCTGACGCGGGCATCGAAGTCCGTCCATCCGGCCGAGACGAATCGGCCGATCGGCCGAAGTCGCCCAGGCACCTGCCCGGAAGGATGGACGACGTCATAGCGAACCCCACCGATCAACGAACCCATCGAAGGAGCACGTACACCTCATGAAGAAGGCCATCATCGCCCTCACCTCCGTCCTCTGCATCATCGCGGCCGCCATCGGCGCGCTCTTCGTCTGGGAGCATCAGTCGAAACTGGCGCTCGAGGCGCAGGTCGCGGACTACCTCGAAGCCTGCGACACCGATGCCTCGGCCATCGACGTCCACGGCCGCCCCTACATCCTGTACGCCATGGGAGATTCCGTCGATCTCACCTATGTCGATCTCGGACTGCGGGACGGGACGAACAAGGATCAGCTCCTCGTCCACCGCCTCAGCGGAGGCCACGCCGACCGGTTGACCCGTTTCGTCACCTTCGACCATCCGGCAGGAGACGTCGATCCGATCGAACGTGCGAACGGATCGTTCACGGACTCCGCGATGATCGACGGCTCGAAGGTCACCTTCTCCGCAGCCGTCGCCGACCGCAGTCTGCAGGTCACCGGCAACGGACGACCAGCCGGTGAGATCGACGTCGAACAGGACGTCACGGTCAAAGGCACCGCAGTCACGGACACCGGTGTGGTCGTCGAACTCGAATACGACTCCCTCGACTGCGGAACTGCGGCCTGATCCGCGGCCGGCGGCGACTGCACTCGCCTCGCCGAATCTCGGGCCTGACTAGACTGAGTGACGATGAAGACTGTGATCACGTGGCTGTGGCTCGTCCCCCTGCCCCTGACGTTCGCGCTCGAGCTGGTGACCGGCACCGGCTGGCTGCTCGTCTTCGCCGATATGTTCGCACTGGCGGTCGCACTGCCCGTCCTGATGCGCGACCAACGTCGCGTCGGTCGGGGTGAGGACCCGAACATCGGCCTGCTCACGCTCGCCGCCCTCGGTCTGGTCCTCGCCCTCGCCCCGGTCGCCCTGGCCTCGACGCTGAGCCTGACGGTCCTGTGGTTGAGCATGGTGGCGACGGTGATGCTCGCCCGCTGGTTCGTCACCCGCACACAGCTGCTTATGCTCGTCGTGCTCGCGGTGGGCAACATCATCGTTCCCGGACTGATGAACGACGGGCTCACCTTCGCCTTCGGCGCCTCCACCGTGATCGTGGCCAGTCTGGCCCTGGGCCTGCTCCTGCGCATGGTCGACCGGTCCCTGCTCGAGCGCCATGCCACCGCCGTCGAGACCGAACGTCATCGGATGGCCACCGAGCTCCACGATCTGGTCGCACACGAGGTCACCGGAATCGTCGTCCTCTCCCAGGCAGCGTCCCGCAGCCAGGACATGCAGGTCCTGACGACCGCTCTGAGCAGGATCGAGGAGTCCGGCAACCGTGCTCTGGTCGAGATCCGGTCGCTGGTCTCGAACACCTCGTCCGCCTCCGCCGCCCGCTCCCCCGTGGCCACCGGAGTCCAGGCGGTCATCGACCGGGTCGACGGCTTCGGCGATCCCGAGAACATGAGCCTCGATATCGACGGCACCGTCGCCGAGGCGGTTCCCTCGCCCGTGTGGACCGTGCTCGACCGTGTGCTCGCCGAAGCACTGACGAACATCCGTCGCCATGCGGGAGCCGGGGCACCGGTCACGGTCCGCGTGGCCACGGCCGCCTCGGCGCGGGTCGATGCTCGCACGGAATCGAACGTCGTGCTCACCGTGGCCAACGGTCCCGGTTCCGGCGGGCTCGGGTCCGGCAGCGGATCCGGACTGCGCGGTCTGCGCGAACGGGTCGACCACCTCGGCGGGGAGTTGGTCGCCGGACCGGACGGGGAAGGCGGCTGGGTGCTCGAGACTCGGATACCCTTGAACCCACCAGACCGAGAATAGATCCGGCAGACTGAGAATGACTCCGAGGACGATCGATGGAGGACGACCATGATTCGAGTGGCATTGGTCGACGACCAGGAGATGGTGCGGATGGGGTTCTCCCTCATCCTCGACGCCGATGACGCGATCACAGTGGTCGGGCAGGCATCCGACGGGGTCGACGCTATTGAGTTGGCCAAACGCGAACGCCCCGATGTCATCCTCCTCGATATCCGCATGCCCAAGCTCGACGGACTCGCCGCACTTCCCCGTCTGACCCCGATCTCCCAGGTCATCATGGTCACGACCTTCGACGATGACGACTATGTCGATGCGGCTCTGACCGGCGGTGCCAGCGGATTCCTCCTCAAAGACGCCGGCCCCGACCTGCTGTTGGCCGCCGTCAGGGCAGCAGCGAACGGTGACGCCCTGATCTCACCCTCGCTGACCCTGGACCTGCTCAGCCGCCGCACCCAGGTCAGCGGGACCGGCCTGGACCGTGTGGCGGGTCTCAGCGGCAGGGAGAACGACGTCGCACGGCTCGTGGCCACGGGGCGGACCAATCAGGAGATCTGCGCGGAGCTCTTCATCTCCCTCGGCACCGTCAAGACCCACCTGGGCAACATCCAGACCCGACTCGAGGCCCGCAACCGTGTCGAGATCGCCGCCCGAATGTGGGAGTCGGGCATGATGAATCGGCCGAACGGCTGACCCCGCGTCGCCACGAACGGCCATTGTGCCGATGTGGGCATATTGTCTGCTCGACCAGGATGGAACACATGAGTTCAGACACCACAGACAGCCCGTCATCCGCCCACCGGCCGACAGCCGCCGACGGCCCGCCCACCGCACCGGCGCCCAGAACCCGCATCGCCACCCTCGACGTGTTGCGCGGACTCGCCCTGTGCGGCATCATGATCGTCAACCTGCCGGCGATGTTCGGCCTCGACTCCCTCGATGACAACGGTGACGTCGAGATCTTCTACGCCCTCGAACAGGACTTCGTGCAGAATCGGTTCTTCCCGATCTTCTCCATCCTCTTCGGCATCGGCTTCGGCATCATGTGGAACTCCGCGAGAACTCGCAGCCGCCGGCCCCGACTGGCGCTGCTGCGTCGATTCCTGTTCCTCGGCGTCCTCGGCACCGGCCACATGCTCCTCCAACCCGGCGAGGCTCTGCTTCCATATGCGATCGTGGCGATCGTCATCCTCCTGCCCTCGACGTTCATCCCTGCGCGGGTCCTGGCCGTGACCACGGCGATCGTCGGAGCCGTGCTTCTGGCCGCCGGTGTCTGGTTCGGGGGCGGTCCGGTGATCATCCCGGGTCTGTTCTTGCTGGGATTCGCGATCGGGCACACCGACATGGTCCGCCGTGCGCTGCGCCACCCCGGCCGGCTGGCGCTGATCGCAGGGGCGAGTGCGCTCATCTCCGTGCTCGGGTTCCTCGTCACCGACCACCACACCCGAGCGCTGCACATGGAGATCAGCGCCGGCCTGGGCATCACCATGGCGCTGTGCTTCGTCACCGTCGCCATGCTGCTCATGCTCACCCCCGCCGAGGCGATCCTCCGACCGATCTTCGCACCGCTGGGCCGGATGGCGCTGAGCAATTACATCGGCGCCACGCTGCTCATCCTCGCCGCCGAGGCCGTCGAGCCCGAGCTGTCCCGATTCGATGACCATGGCGGCTACCTTGCCGGTGTGATCGTCTGCGTCATCATCATGGTCATCCAGATCCTCGTCTCCGCACTCTGGCTGCGCTTCGTCGGCCAGGGCCCCCTCGAGAAGCTCTGGCGCCTGGTCACCTGGGGCCGCGAGGGTACACGAGCCCGGGGCCGCGAAGACGCACGAACCCGAAGCCGCGAGAACGCACGAGACCGTGGCCGCGAAGACGCACGAATCTGAGACCGACGCTCGATCTCACGAGCCCGGGACGAAGCGCACATCGCCGAGGTGGGAGTTCCCACCTCGGCGATCGTGTTCGTGCTCTTGCCTGTGTTCGGGTTCAGCTCAGTCGGCGACACCCTGGAGTTCGTGGTCGAGCGTGATCACACCGTAGCTCCAACCCTTGCGGCGATAGACGACCGAGGGTTTGCTCGATTCCTCATCGATGAACAGGTAGAAGTCATGGCCGACGAGCTCCATCCGATTGAGGGCTTCTTCGATGCCGATCGGAGCCGCATTGAAGGACTTCTCGCGCAGCACCACGGGTGAGTCGCCCTCGGCTTTGATGCGACCGTTCGTCTTGTCGACGTTCGTGGGCTCATTCGGCTCGATCGCCTCTCCCTGCTCGGGCACCAGGGAATCGGCGATGGGCATCTTGGCCAGAGCCTCGGCGGTGGATTCCTTCCGGTGATGTCCGGCTCGAGGAACCTTGTTGCGATCCCGGGCGCGTCGTAATCGCTCGACGAGCTTCGCCCAGGCCAGGTCCAGTGCAGCATACTTGTCGCTTGCCATCGCCTCCGCACGGATGGCCGGCCCCTTCGCCACTACGGTGAGTTCGACTCGTTCGCTGGTCTCGGGCTGGCGGGTGTTCTTCTCATGAGCAACGTGTACCTCGACTCGTTGCGCCCGCGGTGCGAGCTGCTCGACCTTGGCGATCTTGTCCTCGATGTGGGCCCGAAAACTGTCGGAGATGGTCAGTTGACGTCCGTTGACAACAATGTCCATGATGCGTCCTTAGCGACTCGTTCTTCGGATTCATCCGATCCCATTCCCTTGGATGGGTAAACCCCGTTATACAGTAAAGGGAGAGACAAATCGAGTGCCCCCGCGGCCGAGACCGAGAACGGCTCCTGCAGCGGGTCTGATCTGCACCGATGCTAGTACTCGTGCGCTTTCGGCCAAGGTGGCTCCGGTGGTTGAGAAGTCATCGATGAGAAGATCCGCGCCGTGGGTCGGCTCGGCTCCGGCGGCGTCTGCGGGAAGGATCGAGGGCAGGATCCGCGGGTTGAGGAACTGCGATCGGGACACGTTTCGCTGCCGCGCATGAGCTCCCAGTCCGACCTGATCGGGGTGGCGTTTCGCTACAAGGACGTCGACCACCTGCAAGGACAGTTCGGGAGCGAGCTCGGCCGCGCGTTCGGCCAAGGCCGCCGTGTGGGAGCCGCCGCGGCGGCGGCGAGCCCGCTGAGAACTCGGTGCCGGGAACAGCCTGACCCGGCCTCCCGAATGCCGAACCAGCTCCAGGGCCGCGGTGATCGATCGAGCCAGTGCCAGGGCCAGCGGATCGAGGATGTCCCGACGTCCGTTGTCTTTGAAATCGACCACCATGTGAGAGAGCTGGGAGCTGTATTCTGAGACGCCGACGACGGGGATCTGGCCGTAGCGCGGTTCCATGGCACGTGGAATTCCGCCGAGTTGGGTGAGACACGCGGTGCACAGGGACACGCCCTCCCGCCCGCAGCCGGCGCACCGGCGAGGCAGGAGGAGCTCGCCGAATTCGGTCAGCAGTCCCATGGGAGAAATCTACTCCGTCCGTCCGGCTTCCGCTTCTCACCCCGAGTCGGCGTCCGCTCCTCGGCCCGAGTCGGCCCCGCTTCTCAGCCCGGGTAGGAGGGGTCCTTTGCCGAGATGTCGATGAGCTTCTGCCAGGCGTTGGAGTTATAGGAGTAGATCTCACCGGACGAGCTCGTCACCAGGATCGACCGTCCGTCTTCGCCGGAAGCGATGCGGCTGCCGTCGGGCACCTCTCCCAGCTGCTCGGGTGGGCCGGTCACGCCGATGCGGAACGGCTGGATGCGTTCGTTCTCCGTCGCCGCCAGGGCCACCAGCGATGTCGATCCGGCCCAGGAGATGTCCTTGACCTCCTCGAAGTTCGAACCGACCTCGATCGGTGCGTCGGAGACTCCGTTGGCGGGATTGCCCGCCTTGTCACGGGGGATGCCGACCACGTCGATGCGCGACGGTTCATCCTTGTCCTTGCTCAGCAGTGCGATTCGCGTCCCGTCACGAGAGACCTCCAGGTCGATGAGTTCGCGGCCCGAGAGGAAGTCGGTGGCCACGGAGTACTCCTGGCTGTCCTTGCCGATGGCCGTGAGCTTGCCCTTGTTCTCGCGTTCTCCGGTCCAGACAGTGTTGAAGCGGTCGATGCTGGGGCGAACGAGTCTCTTGCCCTTGAGGATCGGAGTCGCATCGGCGGCGTCGTCGGCCTTGAGCCGCATGAGCTGTTTGCCGGAGTTCTGCAGGTAGACGTAGACCGAGTCGTCGAAGGAGACGGCAGGATCGCTGGCCTTGGCCTCGGACAGGTCCGGGCTGTTGTCGACCTTGGCGACGGTCGTTCCCGAGATGCGCGAGAGCCGGTCGTTGGCCAGCACGACGGGTGGACCATCGACCTGGACGGACGTGTCGGTCTTGGGCTGCAGGCTCTCCGAGACGACCTGTCCCCCGATGGTCAGTTCGATGCTCGAGATCGAGGGGATGACCTTGAGCGTCGATGCGATCTGCTGCCGGATCAGCCCCTTCTCCCGGTCCGTCGGTGCAGGGTTCTGGTTGCCCAGGGATACGTGGGCGACGCCGTTCTCGATGGTCACGACCTTCGAGTCGCTGAGCTTCGCACCGTCCGGCAGCGCTGTCACGACCGCACCGGAGAGGTAGGGCGCCGGTCCGCTGAGGAGTTCGTTCATGATCGCGGTCGGCGTCGAGGAGGAACGCAGGAACCAGCGGGAATCGGGAACCAGGTAGGAGTAGTCGGACGTGAAGAACTCGAGGGAATAGTTGAGGAAGATCGTCCGGAACTCGGTCTGGGAGATGAGCAGCCCATCCGGCGCCGAGGCGATCCGCCATTCCCCGTTCTCCTGCCTCAGGGAGAACTCCATGTTCGACTGGGTTCCGGGTTTGGTGGAGTTGAAGATGCCCGAGGAGTTGACGAGTCCGACGACGGGCGCCGACATGGTCAGCGTCTTCTGGTCGGAGGTCACCTCGTAGTTGAGCGAATCCAGGTCGGTGTCGTTGGGCAGCAGCGACACCGACTCCTGCGGGTTCCACTCCTGGGCCTCGGCCTCGGTGAGGAAGGATTTCGCGACGGAGAAGTTGTTGCCCGTGCCGGCGCCCGCGGCCAAGAAGCCGCGCACGATCTCACCGACGCTGTCACCGGGTTCGGGCCCGTCGGGGATCCGAGCGCTGCTGGCCCCCGGGTCCCCGGAGCCGGCTTCGATGTGGCCGACGGGTGATTTGGTCGGGATCGACGAACAGGCCGTCAGAGCCAGGCTGGCACAGACGGCGAGGATGAGCATGTGCCGACCCTTCCCGCTCCGAGGCGTCGTCATGACTGTGGTCCTCCTTCGCGTGCTGCTTCATCGTCGTGTGCTGCATCGTCGGCCGCCGGAGTGGCCTCGACCTCTTCAGCGCTCCGGCCGTTGCCCGGGGCCCCATCGGAGCCGGAGTCCTCGGCGGTCTCTGATTCTCCGGCGGTCTCGGATTCCCCGCTGCCGACCGTGGCGTCGGCACCGTCAGCGTCGTCAGTGGCGTCAGTGTCGACCGGGTCACCGGTCTCACCAGTGTCACCGGTGTCGCCCGTGTCACCGGTCGTGTCGGTCCCGTCGTCGATGATGGCATCATCGCCGCGAACGATCTCGCCCCCGTCACCATACTCGTCGCGGGTGGGAGGAGCCTGACCGGTTTCGACCACGATGGGAATCGAGCCCGTCTGGATCCGCACGGAGCCGTCGGACGACAGTGGTCCCGCGACGAGCGCGGCACCCTGGATCCGCGCGTCGCGCGGCGGCAGCGGCAGCGGTGAGGAGGTGATCTCCTGATCGGGTCGACGTGGCATGGTCAAGCGGAAGCATGAGCCCTCCCCCGGTTTGCCCCACACCTGCAGCCAGCCGTTGTGCAGGTGGGCGTCCTCGAGCGAGATCGCCAGGCCCAGACCGGAACCGCCCAGGGTCCGCTTGCGGGCGGGATCGGCTCGCCAGAAGCGGTCGAAGACGTGCTCGACCTGCTCTTCGCTCATGCCCACGCCGTGGTCCCTCACGCTCACAGCCACCGCCTCGGCGTTGGAGGCGACGTAGACGTCGATCGGGTTCGACTCCCCATGCTCGATCGCATTGACGACGAGGTTGCGCACGATCCGAGTGATCCGCACACGGTCGACCTCGGCCATCACGGGCGAGGACGGGGCGTGGACGACGATGTTCGTCGACATCTGATCGGCGACCATCGACACGGTCTCGATGACCGACGTCACGACCGCCCCGACGTCGACGGGCTTGGCCACCAGGGCAGCGGCGCCGGCGTCGTAGCGGGAGATCTCGAGCAGGTCCGCGAGCAGACTCTCGAACCTCTCCGCCTGCGAGTTCAGCAGTTCGGCGCTGCGTGCGGTCACGGGGTCGAGGTCGTCGCGGGAGTCGTAGATGAGATCGGCGGCGGCGCGGATCGTGGTCAGCGGAGTGCGCAGCTCGTGCGAGACGTCCGAGACGAACTGGCGCTGCAGCACGGACAGTCTCTCCATCTGCTCGATCTGGTGCTGAAGGGTGTCGGCCATATCGTTGAAGGACTCGCCGAGCACCGCGATCTCGTCGTTGCCGTGGACCGGCATGCGCTCGTCCAGGTCACCGTCGGCGATGAGGCGAGCCACCTCGGCGCCGGTGCGCACGGGCGTGACGACGAGCCGGGTGACGATCCAGGCCACTGCGCCCACGAGCACGACGAGGACCAGAGCGGCGACGAGCATCGACCTCTGCACGAAGTCGAGGGTGTCCTGCTGTTCGGACAGGTCGCCGAGGTAGTAGAGCTGGAACTGCCCGGCGCCGGGGATCTGCAGCTCCTGCGAGATCAGCAGACCCGGCCCCGATCCGTTGGGCAGGGCCACGGACTGGTAGAGCATGTCGTCGGTCGGGGCCTTGCCGATGGCGTCTCTGAGCTCATCGGTGACGGGGACCTCGGCGGCCCCGCCGTCGGAGTCGGTGGCGCCCGCGCTGATCCGCGAAAAGGAGGAATTCGGGTCGCTGGGTTCGAGCGTGAGCGAATAGACCGCTCCCGTCGACCGGTTGTAGATCGACGACAGCTGGGAGTTCAGGTTCTCCTGGGTCACGGCCTGACCGTCGACAGGTGCCAAGCCGCGCAGTTCGGAGACGATGGTCCCGGCCTGTGATGACAGGGACTGCAGCCTGGTGTCGAAGAGGCCACGCGAGATCTGCTGTGACATATACGTCCCCACGCCGAAGATGGCCACGGAGGTGAGGACGATGGTGAGAACGACGATCCGCAATTGCAGAGAGTGACTGAACGATCGGAGCAAGAATCTCCAGAACGTCAGAATCGCCGAGGCTGCGGTCCGGATCGCCCCTCCCACAGCCGAAGAGCGGCTCACGCCGCTCTGCCTGCCTTATATCCGACTCCGCGCACGGTGACGATGATGTCCGGCTTCTCCGGATCCCGTTCGATCTTCGATCGCAGGCGCTGCACGTGCACGTTCACCAATCGGGTGTCCGCCGCATGCCTGTAGCCCCACACCTCTTCGAGCAGGGTCTCGCGAGAGAACACCTGCCACGGTTTGCGGGCCAGGGCCACGAGCAGATCGAACTCGAGCGGCGTCAGCGAGATCGGGGAACCGCCCTTGGTCACCGTGTGCCCGGCCACGTCGACGACGACGTCCCCGACGGTCAGCAGCTCCGGTGCCTGCGGTTCGGAGATGCGCAGACGGGCACGCACCCGGGCGACGAGCTCCTTGGGCTTGAACGGCTTCGGCACGTAGTCGTCGGCACCGGACTCGAGGCCGAGGACGACGTCCACGGTGTCCGATTTGGCCGTGAGCATGATGATCGGCACCGAGGAGATCTCGCGGATCTCCCGGCAGACCTCGAGCCCGTCCTTGCCCGGCAGCATCAGGTCGAGGAGCACGAGGTCCGGGTTGACCTTCTCGAATTCGCCGAAGGCCTGATCTCCGGTCGCACAGAAAAAGGGCTCGAAGCCTTCACTTTTGAGCACAATTCCGATCATTTCGGCCAAAGCCGTGTCATCATCAACTACGAGGATACGAGCGTTCATCCTCCCATTGTCGCTTATCGGGGTCCAATCTTTCGACCTCGACACCCCCAGCGGTGAATGCACCCGTTGTCAACTGGGTGTCAGGGGGCGGTTCGGCTCGGCAGTCCGGCATCAGGCATGGCAGGATTGTGCGGTGATGGGACGATCGAATGCGTGGACCTCCGAGGTCGATTGGCAGACCGGTCAGTGGCAGCAGCGAGGTCAGGGTCCGACGCATCACGAATGGCACCCGCCTTCCCCGCGTGGCATCCTCGCAAAACGGCCGCTGACCTTCTTCGAGGTGCTCGATTCCGGCTTCCGGCTCCTGCGCTTCATCCCCGGACTGACCATCGGCGCGGCTCTTATCGTCTTCACCCTCTGGACCCTGGTGCTCACGGCCGTCGGGACCTTCATGGTCCTGAGGTTCCTGCCGTTCCTCGACGCCCTCGTCAGCAATGACGACGCGATGTCCGGATTCTTCCTGCTCGCCCAGATGGGATCGTTCGCGATCAGCCTGCTCAGCCTCGGCGCCGCCCATTTCCTGGCAGGGCTGGCCTCCGGCGGTGCCGAGAACTCGTTCGGTGCACGCAAGACCACTCTGTCCCAGTCCTGGGCGTCTCTGCGCGGACGCCGCTGGTCGCTCATCCTCGCCGCCCTCGTGCTGGGAGCGATCAACCTGGGTCTGCTCGTCCTGTTCGGCCTTCCCGCTCTCCTGCTCGCGCTGTTCGACAACACCGTCCTCGCCGTCGTCGCCGCGCTCCTCGCACTGGTGCTGTGGGTCTGCGCGCTGATCTGGCTGAACCTGCGCTTCGCGTTCACCGGTTCGACGATCGCCGTCGAGGGACTTCGTGTGGGCGCGGCTCTGCGCAGATCCTGGCGGCTGACGAGCACAGGCTTCCGGCGGACCCTCGGCCAGCTCGGCGTCGGCTACTTCCTGTCCAATCAGCTCGTTCAGCTGATCATCTCCCCACTGGTCACGGTCGTCACGGTCGTGGCCACCGTCGCCGTCAACACCGCGGACGCGGCGACCCTGACGATCATCGGCGTCATCGCCGGGGCGATCCTGCTCGTCCTGACGACGGTGTCCTCGGCGATCCTCTTCGCCTATTTCTCCTGCCTCGTCTGCGTCTGCTACTTCGACCGGCGCATGCGCACCGAAGGGTTCGACCTGGTTCTCATCCGCCGAGAGGAGAAGACCGCATGAACGTGCTGCTCAATTCCGTCGTCGACCGCGGCACCGGCCGCGAATGGGTCGAGGAGGAACTGTCGAAGCAGGAGTACTCGGACAACGATCTGACTCCGCTCGAACAGCTGGGCCAGTGGCTGAATGACGTGTTCAACGCGCTCATCTCCGGGGCGCTGAGAGCCAACTCGCCGTGGCTGATCATCATCGTCGTGGTGGTCGTGGCAGCCATCGTCGCGCTCATCATCTGGCGGGTCCGCCGTGTCGGGCTGAAGAGGGCCTCGGTTCCGCTCTCGGCCTTCGACCCCGTCGTCGCCTCCCCCGACCCCGATCCCTGGCGAAACAGCGCCCGGGCCGCCGCCGAGCGCGGTGATATGGCGACGGCGGTCATCGATTCCGCACGCGCCATCTTCGCGGTGCTCGACCAGAAGCACATGGTGACACTCGATTCCGCGTCGACGGCCACCGAACTCGGCCGCACCGCCGGAGGCCGCCTGCCCGAGCACCGGCGGCAGCTGACACGGGTTGCGAGCATCTTCAACGACTTGCTCTTCGGCGACCGCGACGAGCACAATCCGAGCGGCGACTGCGAGGGCGAGGGCGACGACCACGATGCGAGCGACCGCGACGACGGCACGCAGCGCCACCTCGGCGTGGATCCTTCGGGCTCGTCCGTGCCCGCTCCTGCGGGCAAGTCGTCGGCGGATTCTACGGGGCCGTCCCCGCACGCGCTGTCTGCGATCTACACCGAATTCCTCGCCCTCGATGAGACCCTGAGCGCTCTGCCCGCTCGTCATCGATCGGCGGTGACGGCATGAGCGCACTCATCGACGTCGCCACCCGGGGCACTCGCTCGAGCCCGGCGGTGCCGCTGTCCGCCCGGCTGCGATCGGCCGGGGTGTGGATCGTCGCGGCCGTCGTCATCCTCATCACCGTGATCGCGACGATGCTCATGACCTCCGACCGCGAAGCCGAAGACCCGCTCCACTACGACTCCACGGCTCGCGACGGCACGAAGGCCATGGTCGAGACCCTGCGCTCACACGGAGTCGACGTCACCACCACCGAGGACTACGACACGGCGCACGAGGCCTCCGGTCAGCCCGACACGACCCTGCTGATTCCCACGAACGCCGACCTGCTCACGCAGGGCGACATCGACGGAATCCGATCCGAACTCGCCGCGTCCGACAACCGACTGACGCTCATCGATCCCGGCTACGCGCTCCAGGGCTTCACCGAGCGCATCACGGTCAACGACAGCATCAGCCCCCTGGCCACCCCCGACGAGGTCTCGCAGCCTGATTGCGACGTGCCGGCCGCGCAGGCCGCCGGTCCCGTCGAGGCCGGCGACACGGAGTACGCGGAGGCGCGCAAGGGCATCGACGGCCTGGAAGCCTGCTACCCCCTCGCGGGCCCCGGCGTCGCACCCGTCGACGGCGGACAGGTCACTCCGGGTTCGGCCCATGGGCAGCTCATCACCGATGAGGGCGGCGAAGGCAGGGAGGACTTCCCGATCACCGTCCTCGGCAACGCCGATTGGGCGACGAACTCGGGCATCGACGAAGAGGGGCACGCCGCACTCGTGCTCTCCCAGCTGTCGCAGACCGACAACCTGGTCGTCTACTATCCCACGGGCACCGACGAACTCGAGCCGGCACCTTCGACCATCGACTTCGTGCCCAGCTGGTTCATCGCCGGCGCTCTGTGGCTGGTTCCCTGCCTGGCCATCCTCCTGCTCATCCTCGGCCGCAGATTCGGCCCCCTGGCCGTCGAACGCCTGCCGGTCATCGTCCCCGCGGTGGAGACCGTGCACGGTCGGGCGGCTCTGGCCGCACGGAGCCACGATCGGACCGGGGCACTGCACACCCTGCGCACGGGAGCCCTGCTGCGCATCGCGAAACGACTCGCGCTGGGCCCCGAGGCCGGCCCACGCGACATCATCGCCGGCATCTCGGCCACGACCGGCCGTGACCCGGCACAGGTCGACCGGGTCTTCTCCTCCGCGGTCGCGCGCACAGACTCGGACCTGCAGAACATCGTCCATCAGCTCACTCTCATCGAAAGCGAGATCCCATGACACAGGCTCCAGGCGAGAACCCCGGACCGCAGCAGCCCCAGCAGCCTCAGTACCAGCAGACGGAGCAGCCTCAGCAACAGCCGCAGCAGCAAGCGGACCAGGAGCGCGACCCGCTGCGGGAGGCCTTCGCCGGCGTTCGCACGCAGATCGCCAAGGCCGTCGTGGGCCAGGACGAGGCCGTCACGGGCATGCTCATCGCCCTGCTGTGCCAGGGGCACGTGCTGCTCGAGGGAGTCCCCGGTGTCGCCAAGACCCTCCTGGTGCGCAGCTTCGCGAAATCGGTCAGCCTCGACAACACCCGCATCCAGTTCACGCCCGACCTCATGCCCAGCGATGTCACCGGCTCACTGGTCTACGACGCGTCGGTGTCGAACTTCGAGTTCCGCTCCGGCCCCGTATTCACCAATGTCCTCATCGCCGATGAGATCAACCGCACCCCGCCCAAGACCCAGTCGGCTCTGCTCGAGGCCATGGAGGAGCACCAGGTCTCGGTCGGCGGAGGCTCCCGTCGCCTGCCCGAGCCGTTCATCGTCGCGGCCACCCAGAATCCGCTCGAGTACGAGGGGACCTATCCCCTGCCCGAGGCTCAGCTCGACCGCTTCCTCTTCAAACTCGTGCTCGGACTGCCCGAACGCGAACACGAGTTCGAGATCCTCAACCGTCATGCCCACGGTTTCGACGCCTCCCACCTCGCCGAGGCGGGACTGGAGCCGGTGGCCGATGCGGCGATGATCGCTCGTGCCCGGGAGGCCATCAATGAGGTCTACATCGCCCCGCAGGTCATCACCTACATCGTCGACCTCGCGCGAGCGACCCGGCAGGCGCCGTCCCTGGCCCTGGGCGTCTCTCCCCGCGGCGCCACCCGGATGCTCGGCGCCGCACGTGCCTACGCTTGGCTGTCGGGACGCGGCTACGTCACCCCCGACGATGTCAAGGCCCTGGCCCACATGACCCTCGGCCACCGTGTGATCCTGCGCCCCGAAGCCCAGATGGACGGCCTCAACGTCGACCAGGTCCTCGACTCGATCATCGCGACCACCGAAGTCCCACGCTGAATGACGACGCGACTGCTCCTGCTGGCCCTGCTCGGGCTCGTCCCCGTCATGCTCGTCCCGGGGTGGACGAGCGCACTGATCGTGGCCGGCATCATCGCCATCGCCGCCGTCGTCGACTTCTTCCTCGTTCCCCCGCCGAGGCTGGTCTCCCTGCAGCGCACACCCGGACCCATGGTCCGGCTGGGTGACCCGACCGACTGCACCCTCACGCTCGTCAACGACTCCCCCAGACGACTGCGGATCGCCGTCCGTGACGCCTGGTCCCCGAGCGCCGGGGCGAAGAGCACCCGCTCCTCGTTCGTCCTGTCCGCCGGCGCCGATGCGCAAGTGGTCACCGAACTCCTGCCCGTGCGTCGAGGCGCCCTGGAGGCCGACAAGGTCACCATCCGCTCGCGCAGCCCCCTCGGGCTCATCGCCCGGCAGAAGAGCGTCGATGTGCCCGCCGTCGTACGGGTCCTGCCGCCGTTCGTCTCGCGCCGGGAGCTGCCGTCGAAGACGCAGAAGCTGCGTGAACTCGACGGGCGCTCGGCCGTGATGATCCGGGGCATGGGCACGGAGTTCGATTCGCTGCGCGACTATGTCGACGGCGATGATGTGCGTTCGATCGACTGGCGGGCCAGCGCACGGGCCCAAGACCTCGTCGTCAAGACCTGGCGGCCCGAACGTGACCGGCGAGTCGTCATCGTCGTCGACTCCTCACGGCTCTCGGCCCGCAGGTGCGGCGGCGGCACCGTCTTCGATGCGGCCCTGGAGTCCGCGCTGCTGCTGACGGCCCTGGCATCGGGGGCCGGCGACCGGGTCGATGTCGTCGTCGCCGATGCGCGCATCCGTGCGATCGCATCCAGCCACCGGTCGAAGGATCCGGTCCATGATCTGTCGGTGGCGCTGACGACGGTCCATCCCGAGCTCTACGATGCCGATTGGGAGCAGATCTCGTCGACCGTTCTGTCCACCTCGCGTCAGCACGCCCTCGTCGTCCTCGTCACCGCTCTGGACGAGGGCAGCGTCTCCGATGAGATCCTGCCCGTGCTGCCGACGCTCATGGCCCGTCACAGAGTTGTGCTGGCCTCTGTCGAGGATCCCGGCCTGGCCGAGCTGGCGGCCGACCGTGACGGAACCGATGAGATCTTCACCGCTGCCGCAGCAGAGGCGGAGCTGCTGAGGGCGAAGTCTCTGCAGACCCGCCTGCGCGGTGCCGGCGTCCAGTCCGTCGCGGCAGGTCCCGATGACCTTCCGGGTGCTCTGGCCGACCTCTACATCGACCTCAAGGCCACCGGCAAACTCTGAAGACGGCGCCGCTGCTCCGTCCTCCGTGAGCTCGTGCCCCTACCGGTCGGTGGCGAGGACCGAATATCCTGCCTGGTGTTCATCGAGGTCGGCGCTGAGTCCTGCTCGGGCTGCTCGCTTGCCAAAGTACCAGGCGTAGGCGATGACCAGCGCTGTGTAGGCGACGCCGATGGCGATCTTGAGCGCCGGCGGGATCGGGTTGGGGGTGACGAAGCCTTCGATGAGACCCGAGACGAACAGCATGATGACCAGTCCACCGGCCACGGTCAGCAGGGATCTGGCCTCCGAGGCGAGTCTGTTCCGGCGCAGCCGCGGGCCCGGCACCACCCAGGCGAAGAAGAGTCGCAGTCCCGCCGCGGCCGCGAGGATGATGCAGCTGATCTCGGGGATGCCGTGCGGGAGGATGTAGAGGAAGAAGTCGGAGCCCTTGTCGAACTCGAACATCATCGCCCCGGAGAATCCGACGTTGACGGCGTTGGAGAACAGTCCGGAGACGACGAAGACTCCGGTGATGCCCAAGAGGACGAACTGCACGGCGATCCAGGCGTTGTTCGTCCACACGCCCACGGCGAAGAAGCCGTTCGGGTTCTCCTTGTAGTAATCGACGAAGTCGTGTTCGGCGAACTGTTTGCGGAAGGCGTGGTCGCCGAAGGTCTCCAGGACCTCCGGGTGCATGCCC